>JAICSK010000001.1 GCA_025936915.1 Nocardioides sp. | reverse complement strand
GCTCCGGAAAGGGACCGTTTCGTCACGGACTACCCCGACAACACGAACTCCTCCACAGCCTCGTAGCGCGGACGGTTGCGCGGCCCCTCGCCGAGGTACGACGCCACGAGGGTCATCCGGTCGACGCTCCAGGTGGGGCCGTGGTAGGCGTCGAGAAGCCGGACCCAGGAGGAGACCTCGTCGGGAGGTCCGAGCCGGGCGACGGTGACGTGGGGGCGGAACCGCTGCCCGTCCACGGGTACGCCGGACCGGTTCGCCGCGGCGCGGGCACCGGTCGCCATCCGGCTCAGCTCGCTGCGTCCCGCGTCGGACAGCGAGATGCCGGCCCACAGCACCCGGGCACGAGCCACGTGAGGGAAGGCGCCGCCGCCCGCGATCGCCGCCGGGAACGCCGTACGCCGCGAGGCCGCGCGGCCCAGTCGCTCGACCAGGTCGTCCAGCTTCCGGTCGGGCACGTCGGCCAGGAACGCCAGCGTGACGTGGAGCTGCTCCACCGGAGCCCACCGGTACGCCGCGGCAGACCGTCGTACCTCCAGGAACGCGTCGAGGTCCTCGACCACCTCCGCGGGCGGCACCACCGCCACGAACATCCGCATCGATCGTCGGGAAGGGTCAGACGTGCGTGCCGACGACCGATCCGACCGCGTAGGTGATCACCATCGCCACCAGCCCGCCACCGACGTTGCGGACGACGGCCCGTCCCCACGGACTGAACCCCAGCCGGGCCTGGACGAAGCCCGCAACCGCCAGTGCGACGACCACCGTCGCCACCGTCAGCCAGACCCGGGCGTCCAGCGGCGACAGGGTGATCGCGAGCAACGGCAGCAGCGCACCGATCGTGAACGCGATCATCGAGGCGAACGCCGCGTGCCACGGGTTGGTCAGCTGGTCGGGGTCGATCCCGAACTCGATCTCGGCGTGGGCCGACAGCGCGTCGTGAGCGGTGAGCTCCTCCGCGACCCGCCGGGCGGTCTCACGGCTGAGCCCCTTGCGCTCGTACATCTTGGCGAGCTCCCGCAGCTCGGTCTCCGGCATCTTCTCGAGCTCCTCGGCCTCGAGCGCGAGCATCGCCTGCTCGGAGTCGCGCTGGGCGTTGACCGAGACGTACTCGCCGGCCCCCATGCTCAGAGCACCAGCCACCAGTCCGGCGACTCCGGCGACGAAGACCGGCGACCGGTCGGAGGTCGCACCCGCGACTCCCATCACGATGCCGGCGACCGAGACGATCCCGTCGTTCGCGCCGAGGACGCCAGCCCGCAGCCAGTTCAGCCGGTTGCCGACGTCCTCACCGATCTCCTCGTGCCAGTGCTGAGGATTCTCGTCGGTCCCGATCTCCATGCTCACCTCTCGATCCTCCCCAGCGCCCCCGCGGCTCGCAAGGAAGGCAAGGCTCACCGACGTACGCCGGGGCGGCTCACCCGCCGAGGTTCGCGACGTCAGTCGGAGCAGGTGTCCTCAGCCGGACCGGCTTGTCGAAGTCGGTGAACGTCAAGGAGCCGGTCGTGTCCGCGCTCCCGCCGATCCGGATCTTGAGCACGTAGTGGGGCTCGCCGGTCGCCACCCAGGCCACGACCGGGTCACCGTGGTCGGTGCCGGTGATCTTGACCGCCTGCTTGCCGCCGACCTTCTCCGTGCCCACCACCGATCCCTTGGTAGGGCCGTTCGAGGCGCCGGTGAAGTTCTTCAGGAACGTGTCGAGGTCGCAGAAGGCGTCGAGGTCCGAGCTGCTCGGGATCGTGATCCACTTGTCTCCGACGGCCTTCTCGATCACCGCGGCCTCCGACGGGTCCTGGCTCTCCCAGAACGCGTGGTCCGGCTTCATCCAGTACGTCGAGTCCTTGGAGACGATCTGGGACGACCCGTCGCCGACCTTCAGTGTCCCCGTGCAGCCGCCGTCGGCGATGATGTGGACGTCGATCCCGTACGTGGCGCCGCCGGTCGTCAGGTCACCGGACACCCCGAGCGACCTCACGTCACCCATGTCGTGCGACGCGGCCTTGACGATGTCGTCGACCGACTTGTCGGCGAACGACCCCCCGCCACCGCCGCACCCGGTCACCACCACCAGCACCCCGACGGCGTACACCGCCCTCGTCCACGCCTTCATCTCGGCCTCCCGATTCCAGCCCCGAGCGCCCGGGACCGGACACATCAGAACACGCCGGATGCCGGGCGGCACGGATTCGCACAGGTTGAGCCGGGTCGGGCGCCGAGCCCGGGCAGGTGCCGTCTCTACCCTGGGGGCGTGGCGGCGAGACTTGGGCGGCGGGGGGTGATCCTGACGGCGGTGGCGGGTGCCGCCGCCGCCTGCGCACCGCACGACGCGTCACCTCCGGCCGACACCCCGGCTCCTCCCGTCTCGCCGACGAGCGGGGCGCCCTCCCGGGTCACGTCGCCGACGTCGGCCGACTGGCGCCGGCTGGCGAGGCACGTCGACGGCACCCTGGCCCGCCCCGGCTCCGCGACGTACGACACCGTGCGCCTCACCCAGAACCCGCGGTACGACGGCGCCCGGCCGCTCGCCGTCCTCTCCGTCGCGGGCGCTCGGGACGTGGCGACGGCGTTCTCGTTCGCCCAGGACCACGGGCTCAGGGTCGCCATCCGCTCGGGCGGCCACAGCTATCCCGGCTGGTCCGCGGGCGACGGCGCGCTCGTCATCGACGTCCGGCCGTTGCACCGGGTGTCGCTCAGCGGCACCACCGCGACCATCGGTGCCGGCGCCTCCCTCGTACAGGTGTACGACGGGCTGGGCACGCACGGGCGCGGGATCGCGGGCGGCTCCTGCCCGACGGTCGGCATCGCCGGGCTGACCCAGGGAGGCGGCGTCGGCGTGCTCACCCGGGCCCACGGGCTCACCTGCGACTCCGTCGCCGCGATGCGGGTCGTCCTGGCCGACGGCACCGTCGTCACCGCCAGCGCAGACCACGAGCCCGAGCTGTTCTGGGCGCTGCGCGGCGGGGGCGGCGGCCACCTGGGTGTGGTCACGTCGTTCACCTTCAGGACCTTCGCGGCTCCGACGATCACCCGGGCCTACGTCGCCTGGCCGTTCTCCGCGGCGGAGCACGTCGTGCCGAGCTGGCTGCGCACCGTCCCGCGAGCCGACCCACGACTCTGGGCGACGCTCAAGCTGCTGGGTGGCCGCACGCACCCCAGCGGGCCGGCGCTGTTCATGTCGGCGACCTGGACCGGGCCGGCGTCGGGCATGGATGCCGCGTTGCAGCCTCTGCTGTCCAGCGTGCCGGCGCCGACGACCGACTCTCGCTCCACCGCGAGCTACCTCGACACCATGCTCACCTACGCGGGCTGCTCCACGATCCCGGTGCCCGAGTGCCACACCGGACCCGGCGGAGCGCTCGACCGCGGGGCGTTCGCGGCCACGTCGCACATCATCACCGTCCCCGACGTCGACATGAGCGCGCTGCTCGACCGGGTGGACGCCGCGCAGGGCAGTGGCCTGAAGGAGGCCGGCATCTCGATCGACGCGCTCGGCGGCAAGGTCGACGACATCGGCGCCGGCGACACGGCGTTCGGACATCGCGGGGCGCTGACCACGGTGCAGTACACCGCGACGTACGACTCCGGCCCCGCGACCACCGCGACGTCGTACGTGCGGCGGTTCCGCACCGCGATGAAGCCGAGCTGGGGCAGCGGCGCCTACGTCAACTACGCGGACTCCTCGCTGAAGCACTACCAGCAGGCGTACTTCGGGGCCAATGCCGGGCGGCTCGCTCAGGCGCGGATGTCCTACGACCCCCACGGCTTCTTCACCCAGCCCCAGGACTACTGAGTCGCACGTCACTCGTGACCACCACGGGGGTGAGGGATGGTGGTCCGGAGATGTAGGTGTGGTGGGATCGAGTGTCAGGGAGACACCGCCGACGGGAGGCACCATGGAGGTCTGGCCGGGTACGGCGTACCCCCTCGGGGCGACGTTCGACGGCGTCGGCACCAACTTCGCGGTCTTCAGCGAGGTCGCCGAGCAGGTCGAGCTGTGCCTGTTCGACGAGGAGCGCGTCGAGTCCCGGGTGCCGATGACCGAGGTCGACGCGTTCGTCTGGCACTGCTACCTGCCCTCGGTCCAGCCCGGCCAGCGCTACGGCTACCGGGTGCACGGCACCTATGACCCGACCAAGGGACTGCGCGCCAACCCGGCCAAGCTCCTGCTCGACCCCTACGCGAAGGCCACGGTCGGCGACATCGACTGGGACCCGTCGCTGTTCGGCTACGACTTCGGCGATCCCGACTCGCGCAACGACGACGACTCCGGGGCGCACATGATGTTCGGCGTCGTGATCAACCCGTTCTTCGACTGGGAGGGCGATCGCCGGCCCAACACGCCGTACCACGAGTCGCTGATCTACGAGGCCCACGTCAAGGGGATGACCGAGCTGCACCCCGACGTACCCGAGGACGAACGAGGGACGTACGCGGGGCTGGCGCATCCGTCGGTCGTCCAGCACCTGACCCGTCTCGGTGTGACCGCGGTCGAGCTGATGCCGGTGCACCAGTTCGTGCAGGACAGCACCTTGCTCGACAAGGGGCTGCGCAACTACTGGGGCTACAACACCCTCGGCTTCCTCGCCCCGCACGCGTCGTACGCCGCGGCCGGGCAGCTCGGCCAGCAGGTGCAGGAGTTCAAGTCGATGGTGCGGTCGATGCACGCGGCCGGCATCGAGGTGATCCTCGACGTGGTCTACAACCACACCGCCGAGGGCAACCACCTCGGGCCGACGCTGAGCTTCAAGGGCCTCGACAACCCGGCGTACTACCGCCTCGTCGAGGACGACCTGCGCTACTACATGGACTACACCGGAACGGGTAACTCCCTGAACGTGCGGCATCCCCACTCACTGCAGCTGATCATGGACTCGCTGCGGTACTGGGTGATAGAGATGCACGTCGACGGGTTCCGGTTCGACCTCGCCGCCGCACTCGCGCGCGAGTTCTACGACGTCGACCGGCTGTCGACGTTCTTCGAGCTCGTGCAGCAGGACCCGGTCGTGAGCCAGGTGAAGCTGATCGCCGAGCCGTGGGACGTCGGTCCCGGTGGCTACCAGGTCGGCGGCTTCCCGCCGCAGTGGACGGAGTGGAACGGAAAGTTCCGCGACACCGTCCGCGACTTCTGGCGGGGCGAGCCGTCGCTCGGCGAGTTCGCCAGCCGGCTCGCGGGTTCGAGCGACCTGTACGAGCAGTCGGGCCGTAGACCGGTGGCCTCGATCAACTTCGTCACCGCGCACGACGGGTTCACCCTGCGCGACCTGGTCTCCTACGACGACAAGCACAACGACGCCAACGGCGAGGACAACAACGACGGCGAGAGCCACAACCGCTCGTGGAACTGCGGTGTCGAGGGACCGACCGACGACCCGGAGATCCTGGCCCTGCGCGCCCGCCAGCAGCGCAACTTCATCACCACGCTCCTGCTCAGCCAGGGCGTGCCGATGCTGCTGCACGGCGACGAGGCGGGCCGGACCCAGGACGGCAACAACAACACCTACGCCCAGGACGGGCCGATCTCCTGGCTGCACTGGGACGAGTTCGATGCGCCCCTGGTGGAGTTCACGACCGAGGTCGCGACGCTGCGTCGGGAGCACGCGACATTCCGGCGCCGCCGCTTCTTCACCGGTACGACGGTCCGCACCGGCAGCGGGGAGGGCGAGCGACTCAACGACATCGTCTGGCTGCACCCCGACGGTCGGCCGATGGAGTCCGACGACTGGAGCGCACCGGACGCGCGCTCGATCGGGATGTACCTCAACGGCCACGGCATCCAGGAGCCCGACCTCCGCGGCCGGGCGGTCACCGACACCCACTTCCTGCTCTACTTCAACGCCGCGGCCGACGACGTACCGCTGATGCTGCCGCCGGAGGAGTACGCCACGGAGTGGGACGTCGCCATCGACACCGCCGGCGCCGAGCGTGACGGCGAGCCCCTCGCCGCCGGCACGTCGTGCACGCTCGCCGGCCGCAGCGTGCTGGTGCTGCGCGAGCACACCGCGCCGACGACGGCACCCGACACGTCCGCCGCCGCCTCCGTGGCGGCCCAGGAGCAGAACAACCGGACCGCCGCCGGATGATGCGCGTCCCGGCCAGCAGCTACCGACTGCAGGTGAACGCGCACTTCACCCTGCACGACGCGGCCGCGACCCTCCCCTACCTGCACGACCTCGGCGTCGACTGGGTCTACCTCTCGCCGCTGCTCGAGGCCGAGCCCGGGAGCGACCACGGGTACGACGTGGTCGACCACGCGCTGGTCGACCCCGAGCGTGGCGGGGTCGAGGGCCTGGCCGTGCTGTCGGCCGAGGCGCGGCGCCTGGGGATGGGCGTGCTCGTCGACATCGTGCCCAACCACATGGGGGTTGCGACGCCGCGCGAGAACGCCTGGTGGTGGGACCTGCTGGCCCGCGGCAGGGACTCGGCGCACGCCGAGGCGTTCGACGTCGACTGGGAGGCCGGGAACGGCAGGGTCCGGATCCCGGTGCTCGGCGACGACCCGGAGGCCGTCGAGGTCGACGTCGACGAGGGCGTCGTGCGCTACCACGAGCACGTCTTCCCGCTGGCGGCCGGCACGTCGGCCCTCGAGGAGCAGCACTACGAGCTCGTCCCCTGGACGGTCGCGGATCACGGCCTCAACTACCGGCGCTTCTTCGCGGTGACCACCCTCGCGGGAGTGCGGGTCGAGGACCCCGAGGTGTTCGACGACTCGCATGTCGAGATCAAGCGATGGTTCGACGAGGGTCTCGTCGACGGCCTCCGCGTCGACCACCCAGACGGCCTCCGCGACCCCGCGGCATACCTCGACGACCTGCGCTCGCTCACGGGCGGCGCCTACGTGCTGGTCGAGAAGATCCTCGAGCCGGGTGAGGACCTGCTCTCGTCGTGGGCGACCGCGGGGACCACCGGGTACGACGTGCTGGGTGCGGTCGACCGGGTGCTCGTCGATCCCGAGGGACAAGGAGCCTTGACCACGCTCGAGGCGCGGTTGCGCGGCATGCCGCTCGACTGGCACGAGCTGACCCACGACACCAAGCGGGCCGTCGCCGACGGGATCCTCGGCTCCGAGATCCGGCGGGTGGCACGCGAGGTCAGCCACCGGTCGCAGGACCACCTCGTGGATGCCGTCGCCGAGCTGGCGGCGTGCTTCCCGGTGTACCGGTCCTATCTCCCCGAGGGCCGGGGTCACCTCGCAGCGGCATTCTCGGAGGCCCGGCGGAGGCGGCCCGACCTGGTCACGGCGTTCGACGTGCTCGAGCCGGTGCTCGGCGACCCGGAACGGCCGGCGGCGCTGCGGTTCCAGCAGACCACCGGCGCGGTGATGGCCAAGGGCGTGGAGGACTGCGCGTTCTACCGCACCTCGCGGCTCACCTCCCTGTGCGAGGTCGGCGGCGACCCGAGCACGTGGTCCATCGGGGTCGACGAGTTCCATGCGGCGATGACCGAGCGGCAGCGCGAACGACCGCTCGCGATGACGACCACCTCGACCCACGACACCAAGCGCGGCGAGGACGTGCGCGCCCGCATCGCGGTGCTCGCCGAGCTCCCCGAGGTCTGGGCCGAGGCCCTCGAGACGTTGCTCGGGGTCGCGCCGCTGCCCGACCCGTCGTTCGGCAACCTGCTCTGGCAGGCGATCGTGGGCGCCTGGCCGGCCGCTCCCGAGCGCCTGCACGCCTACGCCGAGAAGGCCATGCGCGAGGCCGGTGACCGGACCACGTGGACCACACCGAGGGCGGCGTACGAGAACGCGGTGCACGCCGCCGTCGACGCGGCCCACCACAGCCCGGCCGTCCGGGCCGTCCTCGACGACCTGCTCGAGCGCCTCGTCGGGCCGGGCTGGAGCAACAGTCTCGCGGCCAAGCTGGTCGCGCTCACGATGCCGGGCGTGCCGGACGTCTACCAGGGCAGCGAGCTGTGGGAGCAGTCGCTGGTCGACCCGGACAACCGCCGCCCGGTCGACTTCGAGGTACGACGCGGGATCCTGGCTCGCGTCCGGGCGGGAGAACGCCCGGTGCTCACCCCGCGGCTCGACGATCGGGGTGACGCGAAGCTGCTCGTGACCCAGGTGGCGCTGACCCTGCGCCGCCACCAGCCCCACCGGTTCACGACGTACCGGCCTGTCGGTGGCCGGGGAGATGCCGCGGGGCACGTCGTCGCGTTCGACCGGGGCGGGGCGCTCACCGTCGCGACCCGGCTGCCGGTGGGGCTCGCCGCCCGCGGGTGGGGCGACACCACACTGTCGGTGCCGGACGGCGACGTCTGGGCCGACCTGGTGACGGGTCGGGAGTACGCCGGTGAGGCACCGCTGCACGACCTGCTCGCCGACTACCCGGTCGCCTTGCTGATCCGGGAGGAGTCGTGAGCGTCTGGACGCACGGCCACCCACCGTTCGCGGTCTGGGGTCCCGGCGCGGAGGTCCTCCGGCTGTCGGTGGGTGATGCCATCGTCGGGATGAGCCGCTCGGGAGGCGACTGGTGGGTCCCCGACGGCGACGTTCCCGATCCGACGGAAGGACCCCTCGACTACGGATACCTGATCGACGACTCGGACGTGCCCCGACCGGACCCGCGGTCGCGGCGCCAGCCGGCGGGCGTCCATCAGCGCTCGCAAACCTACGACCCTTCGGCGTTCACCTGGACCGACGTCGCCTGGACGGGGCGACAGCTGCCCGGCTCGGTGGTCTACGAGCTGCATCTCGGCACCTTCACCCCGGAGGGCACCCTCGACTCGGCGATCGAGAGGCTCGACCATCTGCGCTCGATCGGGGTCGACCTGGTCGAGCTGATGCCGGTCAACGCGTTCAACGGCAGCCACAACTGGGGGTACGACGGGGTCGACTGGTTCGCGGTCAGCGAGTCGTACGGCGGGCCGCCCGCCTACCAGCGCTTCGTCGATGCCTGCCATGCGGCCGGTCTGGGCGTCGTTCAGGACGTGGTCTACAACCACCTCGGCCCGTCGGGGAACTACCTGCCGCTCTTCGGCCCCTACCTCAAGAGCGGCCGCAACACCTGGGGCGGCCTGGTCAACCTCGACGATGAGGGGTCGGCGGAGGTACGCCGGTTCGTCCTCGACAACGTGCGGATGTGGTTCGCCGACTATCACGTCGACGCCCTGCGGCTCGATGCCGTACATGCGTTGTCGGACTCCTCGCCGGTGCACATCCTGGAGGAGATGGCGATCGAGACGGCGGCCCTGTCGGCGCACCTCGGCCGGCCGCTCACGCTGATCGCCGAGTCGGACCTCAACGACCCGAAGCTGGTCACCCCTCGCGAGGGCGGTGGCTACGGCCTCGACGCCCAGTGGAGCGACGACTTCCACCACGCCCTCCACGTCGCGCTGACGGGCGAGACGACCGGCTACTACGCCGACTTCGCGCCGCTCTCGGCGTTGGCCAAGGTGTGTGAGAAGGGCTTCTTCCACGACGGCACGTGGTCGTCGTTCCGCGGGCGAGACCACGGGGTACCGGTCGACACCGCGCACATGCCGACCTGGCGGCTCGTGGTCTGCAGTCAGAACCACGACCAGATCGGCAACCGAGCCCGCGGCGACCGGCTCACCGAGCACCTGGACGACGATCAGCTCGCGTGCGCCGCCCTGCTGACCCTGTGCGGGCCGTTCACGCCGATGCTGTTCATGGGGGAGGAGTGGGCGGCGTCGACACCGTTCCAGTTCTTCACCTCACACCCCGAGCCCGACCTCGGCCGCGCGACGGCGGAGGGACGGATCGAGGAGTTCGCGAGGATGGGGTGGGACCCGTCCGTCGTACCCGATCCGCAGGACCCGGCGACGTTCGAGCGGTCGAAGCTCGACTGGACCGAGCTCGCGGCCGGCCGCCACGCCCTGCTGCTCGACGTCCACCGCCGCTTGGCCGCCCTTCGCCGGAGACTCCCGGAGCTCACGGATCCCGCGTTCTCCTCGCTCTCGGCCACCGCCGACCAGGGGAGCCATGTGTTCACGTTGCGACGTCGCGAGCTGCTGATCGCGGTGAACTTCGGCGCGTCGCCGGTCACGCTCCCGGTGTCGGGCGAGCTGGTGTTCACCACTCCCACCGAGGCGTCGGTCGGTGCCGGCGGCCTGACATTGCCGGCACACGCCGGAGCTCTGCTCCGGCTCTAGGGTGTCGGCGTGGAACGCCTCGAGACCCGCGACCTGGTCATCCGACCGCCCGCGGTCGAGGACGCTCCGCGCGCCTACGAGCTGATGAACGACCCCGCCGTCCGGCTCTGGAACCCGACCGGCCCGTGTCCCGACCTCGAGGCGGCGGAGAAGTGGCTGCGGGCGGGTGCCGACTGGTCGGAAGGCAACCACGCCACCTGGAGCGCGATCGACCGCGCCAGCGGGCTGATGGTCGGCAACGTGAGTCTCTTCGCGATCGACACCGACGACCTCGTCGCCAAGATCGGCTACCGGGTGCACGCGGACGCGCGAGGGCGCGGGGTGGCCCGGCAGATGGTCGACGCGGTCACCCGATGGGCGTTCGAGTCGCGCGACCTGATGAGGGTCCAGCTCGAGCACTCGGTCCACAACGAGGCGTCCTGTCGGGTGGCCGCGGTCACCGGCTTCGTCCTCGAGGGCACCGCCCGATCGGCGTACGCCGTCCCGGACTCCGGCGACCGCGAGGACTGTCACATCCACGGTCGGCTGCCGGGCGATCCGGGGCTGTGACGGATCGGTCGAGGACGACGTGGATGAGTCAAGTGACTCACCCACGTCGTGGTCGAACATGCCTCAGGAGACGGCGTCGGTCTCCGGGTCGGGGCTCGGTACCTCGACCGCGGCCTCGGGTTCGACGACCCGCGTCGGCATGAGGACGGCGACGGCGAGGAGGACGACCGCGATGAACACGCTGACCAGGAACACGTCATGGATGGCGGGCTCGAGCACCGAGCTCGAGACGTGCTGGACGTCGGGGTCGGCCGAGCCGAGCGCGCTGCTGACGTGGCTGTTGACGATCGCGCCGAAGATCGCGACCCCGACTGCGCTGCCGACGGAGCGGGAGAACATGTTCGCGCCGGTGGCCACACCGCGCTGCGCCCACGACACGGCGGTCTGAGCCGCGACCACGCCCGGGCTCGCGACGTACCCGAAGCCGAGCCCCATCACGAAGCACGCCAGGGTGAGGTGCCACAGCGAGCTGCCGCCGTCGACGGTCGCCAGGATCAGTGCGCCGACCACGGTGATCACGCCGCCGAGCACGAGGGTGAAGCGGAAGCCGAGCGAGAGGTAGAGCCGGCCGGCGGTCGACGCCGCGATCGGCCAGCCGATCGTCATCGCGGCCAGGATCAAGCCGGCGACGACGGCACCGGTGCCCAGCACCTTCTGCGAGAACAGCGGGACGTACGACGACAGCCCCATCATCATCACGCCGACGACCAGTGATCCGGCGTTGACGACGTTCAGGACCCGCATCCGGAGGACCCACAACGGCAGCACGGGCTCGCTGGCGCGCCGTTCGACCAGGACGAACGTCGCCAGCAGCGCGATCGAGGCGACGAACAGCGCGATGCTGGTGCCGGAGTCCCACGCCCACTGCACCCCGCCCTCGAGCAGGGCGAGCAGGAGCAGCGTGCCGCCGACGCCCAGCAACGTGGCCCCGAGGTAGTCGATCTTGTGCCGGCGACGCTCGACCTTCTCGTGGAACCGCGTCCACAGGGTCCACATCGCGGCGGCTCCGAGCGGGAGGTTGACGAAGAAGATCCACCGCCACCCGATCGAGTCGGAGAACACTCCGCCCAAGGTCGGTCCGATCAGCGCCGCCATCGCCCACACGCTCGCGAGGTAGCCCTGGACGGTGGCGCGCTCCTGCAGCGTGTAGATGTCGCCGAGGATCGTCATCCCGACCGGGGCGATCGCGCCGGCGCCCAGCCCCTGGACCAGCCGGAACACGATCAGCGCGGTCATGCTCCACGCGACTCCGCAGAGCAGCGATCCGAAGACGAACAGGCCCACCCCGAGCAGCATCAGCGGCTTGCGTCCGTAGAGGTCGGCGAGCTTGCCGTAGATCGGCACCGAGATCGCCTGGGCCAGCAGATAGATCGAGAACAGCCAGGGGAACGACGTGAACCCGCCGAGGTCGGACACGACCGACGGCACCGCCGTGGCGAGGATCGTGGAGTCGATCGCGAACAGGCCGGTGCTCAGCATCACCGCCAGCAGGATCGGACCGCGCTCGCTGCGCAGGCCGACATCGGCACGGGCTGCTCGGGGCGCGCTGGACGTGGTCACGGTGGGCGCAACCCACCGCAGGCCGGCGGCATTCCCCGAACCCTTTCCGAGTCCCACCCGTATCCCCTACGTCGCGTCCGGCGACCCGACAGTCACCGACAGTCACCGACAGAGAGGTCACCCATGTACTGGAAGCTCTCCGCAGCGCTGCTGGCCGCCGTTCCGGCGTTCGCCCTGGCACTCGTCCCCTCCGCAGCGCTGGCCGATCACGGCCGCGATGGACACGACCTGATCCGGATGAACCTGACCCCGAGCATGCCGACCGACGACCCGATCGACGGCGTCAACCCGGGCGGACTGCCCTGGCAGATCCATCGGGGCGAGGTGAGGGTCCGGCAGGACGGCCGGATGGACGTCCGGATCGAGGGCCTCCAGGTGCCTCGCGCCGACGGAACGGCCGACAATCCCGTCGGCATGATCGACGCGGTCCTCTACTGCGGCGGCGTCCAGAGCGCCGACAGCGGTGCCCAGCCGATGAGCATCCCCGGCGGCGACGCTCGGTTCCGGGTGTTCCTGGACGTCCCCCAGACGTGCGCCGATGCCACCGTGCTGATCAGCCCCAGTGCGGCGGTCGGGGCGGCATACATCGCCAGCGCCGTCGCCTAGCGACGACGTGAGGGCTCAGTAGTACCAGGGGAACGGCGACCAGTCGGGCTCACGCTTCTCCAGGAACTGGTCGCGTCCCTCCTGGGCCTCGTCGGTCATGTAGGCGAGCCGTGTGGTCTCGCCCGCGAACAGCTGTTGGCCGACGAGGCCGTCGTCGATCAGGTTGAAGGCGTACTTGAGCATCCGCTGGGCCATCGGGCTCTTCCCGTTGACCAGCCGGCCCCACTCCAGGCCGGTCGCCTCCAGCTCGGCGTGGGGGACGGCGCGGTTGACCGTGCCCATGCGCACCCCGTCGTCGGCGGAGTACTCCTGCCCGAGGAAGAAGATCTCGCGGGCGAACTTCTGGCCGACCTGACGAGCGAGGTACGCCGACCCGAACCCACCGTCGAACGAGCCCACGTCGGCGTCGGTCTGCTTGAACCGGGCGTGCTCCTGGCTGGCGATGGTGAGGTCGCAGACGACGTGCAGGGAGTGACCCCCGCCCGCGGTCCACCCCGGTACGAGGCAGATGACGATCTTCGGCATGAACCGGATCAGCCGCTGGCACTCGAGGATGTGGAGCCGCCCGAGCCTGGCCTTGTCGACCGACTCGGCGGTCTCGCCCTCGGCGTACTGATAACCGGTCCGGCCGCGGATCCGCTGGTCGCCGCCGGTGCAGAACGCCCACTTGCCGTTCTTCTCGCTCGGGCCGTTGCCGGTGAGCAGGACGCAGCCGACGTCGCTCGAGCTGCGGGCATGCTCGAGGACCCGGAGCAGCTCGTCGACGGTGTGCGGGCGGAACGCGTTGAGCACGTCGGGCCGGTCGAAGGCGATCCGGACCGTGCCGTGGGCCCTGGCCCGGTGGTAGGTGAGGTCGGTGAGGTCGTCGAACCCCGGGACGTCGTCCCACTGCTCCGGGTCGAAGATCTCGCTGACGCCCGCGCTGGCACTCATGGCCAGCAGCGTAGGGGGGTCGTGTGCCTGAGAACGCGCGGGAGCGCGGTGTGGGGCACACGACCGACGTACGGGCGTCAGGGTCAGCGACCCCGCAGCGTCTCCACCCCGGCACCGGTGAGGTCGTCGAGTGCCGCCTTCCGACCGGTCATGGCCAGGAGCAGCGAGAGCATCGGACCCTCGACCGCCGGCCCGGAGCCATGCGACCACACCGTGTCAGTGGCCGTGAGCGTCACGCCGTCGATCCGCCTCTTCGATCCGATCAGCACGTTCGAGCCCTTGTAGAAGTCGGCAACGGCGACCACCGCCGCCATCGGGTAGGCGCGGGTGAGGCCGAGCGGGCGACGTACGTCCTCGGAGTGGACGATGGTCTCGCCGAGCCACGACACCTTCGGGCCGGGCGGCGCGGTACGACGGTCGCGGATGGCGCGGAAGTGCTTCAGCTCGGCCCGCGGACTCGCCTCACGCTTGTCGGCGATCTCCTTGGCGGTCATCTTCTGGAAGTCGACGCCGTTGCCGATCATCTTTCCGAAGAACTTCGGCGGGGTCATCTCCGCCGTCGCGATCAGGTGCGCCACTGCGTCGCGCACCGACCACTTCTCGCACAGCGACCGCGTCTCCCAGGCCGCGTCGTCGAGCCGCTCCAGGTCGTCGGCCAGAGCGCCCCGCTCCGCCGCGACCACGGCCCACATGTCCTCCATGGGCCGAGTCAACCACCGATGACGAGTCGCCGGAATGGCGCGGCGAGGCCACCTGTTGGACCAGGTATGACACTCGAAGGCACCTATGCCCCCAGCAAGCAGCGGTGGGTCCGCGACCAGGTCGAGGCGTTCGAGGCGTCCGACGGGGCTCGGGCCAACACCCTCCGCGACACCGGCGACCCGATCGTCGTGATCACCTCGGTCGGAGCGCGCAGCGGGAAGCTGCGGAAGAACCCGGTGATGCGGGTCGAGCGCGACGGCACGTACGTCGCGATCGCGTCCAAGGGCGGATCGCCCGACCACCCGGAGTGGTACCACAACTTCCTCGCCCACCCCGAGGTGGAGCTGCAGGACGGCCCGGGGAAGCACACCTACGTCGCGCGGCTCGCCGAGGGTGAGGAGCGCGACGAGTGGTGGCGCTACGCAGTCGAGACCTGGCCGACGTACGCGTCGTACCAGGAGCGGACCGACCGGGAGATCCCGGTGTTCGTGCTGGAACGCGTGGCGTGAGGGTCTGAGAGTGGACGGTTCATCACGCTGAGCGGGTGAACCGGTGGTGGGCCAGCGGAATTCACCTGGCCCAGCGGTGGGTCGACCACTCAGCGTGATGAACCGTCCAGGACCAGGAACAGCCGAGCACCCCTACGTCGCCCGCGCGATCGACGCGGCCAGGCCGACCAGGTGTCCCAGCCGGGCCAGCTCGGAGTCGAGGAACTCGGGCCCACCTCGGCGCCCGATCACCACGACCCGGGCGTGGCCGACGGGTGCGATCGCGACCAGGTCGTCGCCGACGGTCTGCCGGTCGAGCCCGGAGCCGGGCTTGAGCTCGATCGAGCTCGGCGCCCCCTCACTCGCGCGCTCGATCTCGAACCCGTCGCCGCTGACCGACACGCGGGCGGCCCACTCGCACCGGAAGGCGACCGGAAGCGCCGAGATCAGCGAGTCGAGCGCGGTCGCCGGGTCGGCGGTCAGGGACTCGACCACCTCGAGGTCGGGGAACAGGTTGCCGCCGGCCAGGTAGCGGCTGATCCAGAGCACGCGCACGCCCTCGACCGCGTTGCAGGCCGAGACCACCGAGTCGGGCATGACCCCGTCGACCATGTCCAGCAGGACGTCGTCGACATCGGTGCCGTCGAGCCGCTTCTCCACGATCTCGATCGCCTCGATGTCGCCGCCGGCCGCGCCGATGGCGGTCGCGAGACGACCCAGCGACCCCGGGACGTTCGGCAGCTCCACCCGCAGCAGCAACATGCCTCGACCCTAGCCACGCCTCATGAACTCCCGACCGGAGTTTCCGCCTCGTGAGCCAACCGGGCCGCCAGCCCGCTCGCGCGCTGCACGCGCCGACGTACGGCGGATCGCACCGTCTCCTCCGACCCCACGACCCGCACCACCCGCCGCGCCCGGGTGATCGCGGTGTAGAAGAGCTCGCGCGACAGCAGCCGGGAGTCCCAAGGGGGCAGCAGCACGGTCACCTCGTCGACCTGGCTGCCCTGCGACTTGTGGACGGTCAGCGCGTGCATCGTGTCGACGTCCACCAGCCGCGTCGTGGCCAGGTCGCGGACGCCCTCGGAGCCGGAGATCTTCGCCCGCAGGACCCCGTCGTCCCGACGTACGACGACACCGGTCTCACCGTTGTAGACGCCCACGGCGTAGTCGTTGCTGGTGACGATCAGCGGTCGCCCGGCGTACCACAGCGGCCAGTGGTCGCTGCCCGCCTCCTCGGCCAGCCAGGCCTCGGCCGCGCGGTTCCAGTGGGTGACGCCGTACGGCCCCTCGCGGTGCGCGCACAGCAGCCGGTGCCGATCGAGCGCCTCGAGGGCGGCCTCGGTGTCGCCGCGTTCGGCGGCGGCGCGGACCTCTCGCGCCGACGTCAGCACGAGGTCGCGCAAGAACGCCTCGGGCGCGGCGTCCTCCACGAACTCGATCGCCGGTACGCCGGACCGCAGGCGCTCGACCACCTCGTCGACCCGGTCCTCCCGCACCGCACGCGCCAACGCCCCGATCTCGTCGCCGAACCGGTGTGAGGTCTCGAGGGTGACCACCGGTGACGAAACGTGCGCCTGGTAGCCGCGCACGAGGTCCCCCAGCACGGCGCCCGCGCCGACCGAGGTGAGCTGGTACGGATCGCCGACCAGGACGAGGCGGCAGTCGGGCCTGGTCGCCTCGAGCAACCGCGCCATCATCGTCAGCTCGACCATCGACGACTCGTCGACCACGATCAGGTCGTACTTGAGCCGGTTGCCGCGGTCGTGGCGGAAGCGCGTCGCGTTGTCGGGCCGCCAGCCGAGCAGGCGGTGGAGCGTCACCGCGTCCATGTCCCGCAGGCGCCTCCGGTCCTCGTCGGAGAACCGCGCGTCGCGCGCCTCCTCCAGCACCGACTCCTGGAGCCGGGCGGCCGCCTTGCCGGTCGGCGCCGCCAGCGCGACCGAGAGCCGGCGCCCGTCGCGCGCCTGGTCGGCGAGGACGCAGATGAGCCCCGCGACCGTGGTCGTCTTGCCGGTGCCGGGGCCTCCGGTGAGCACCGTCGTCCATGAGCGTGCGGCCCGCTCGGCCGCGCGTCGCTGCTCGGCGTAGTCGCGGGTGCCCGCTCCCGGTGCTCCCGCCGACGGGAACGCGCGGTCGAGTGCCGCGGCCAAGGCGCTCTCGTCGACCTTCGGTGGGGTACGGCGTGCCCGGACGTCCAGGTCGGCACACACCGCGAGCTCGAGGCGGTGGTAGCGGTCGAGGTAGACCAGCCCCTCGTCGACGACGACCGCCCCCTCCACCGCGATGCGTGACGAGGCGACCGACTCTCGCCACCGCCCTGGCTCCGGCCAGGTCAGGTCGGGCGCCATGTCCGCCACGTGCTCGAGGTCCAGGCACACCGACCCGTCGCGGACCGCACGCACGGTGAGGGCCAACGCGAGCACGACCTCGGGCTCGGTCTCGTCGCAGATCGTCGCGATCCGCCGCGCGATCTGGAGGTCGCCCGCCGTCAGCACGCCCGCCACGTTGTACGCCGCCAACCCGGAGCCGTCGGCCTCCGCGACGCGGTGGTCGTACAGGTCGACCGGCTCGAACAGCTCAGTCATCGGCGACCACCAGCCCGTCGAGCAGGTCGGACAGATCGGTCACCAGCGCCGGTGGTGGCCGCCACTCGAAGACGCCGCACGGACGCCCGGCGACGCGCGGGGTCGCGGGGCCGCACATCCCGCGCAGGTAGAGGTAGAGCACGCCCCCGAGGTGGGTGCCCGGGTCGTAGCCGGGCACGCGCCAGCGCAGGAACCGATGCAGCACGACGGCGTACAACAGCGCCTGCAAGGGGTAGTCGGAATGGCCCATCGCGGCGTCGAGGCGCGCCGGCGTGTAGTCGTCCGACGTCAGGGTCGCGTCCTCGTGCCCGGCGGGGAGCACGCCCAGCCAGTTGGTCTTGTAGTCGACGACGACGTAGCGGCCGTCGACGCGGAGGACGACGTCGATCGAGCCGGTCAGGTACCCGAGGAGGTCCTGGCCGCCGAGCCCGGGCCGCTCGAGCTGTTCGGCGTACGGCAGCACCGGGTCGCCCGGCGAGAGGTGTCGCCGGAGCACCTCGGCCACCTGGCCGAGCCGCACCCGGTCGGCGGGGTAACCGCGCACGTCGCCGCCCGCCAGGGGTAGCTCGAAGTCCAGCTCGCACAGCCGGTCGGTGCGCGGGATCTGCCGCAGCGTGCGGCCGGCGGCGAGCGCGCCGAGCGGGCTGTCGCACACGGCGACCAGAGCGTCGGTGAGGACCTCGGCGTCGAGGTCCGGCACCGGCCACCACACCTGCTGCTCCGCGACGTGGGCCGCGATCTCGGCACGCAGGTCTCCGCCGTGCGCCGGAGCCTCCGGGTCCGTGTGCTCGAGGACGGCGTGCACCAGGGAGCCGAACGTCGCACCCACGGGCAGGTCGGCCATCGGCGAGACCACGGCCGCCGCACCGGCCGGTTCCGCGGTCGCGTCGGGGTGGGTGGCCGGTGGGTCCGCGACGATCGGCAGCACCTCGTCGTCGCGGGGCGGGTTCTCGGGCTCGCTGGTGACGGTCGCGAGCGGCTCGACCGGCGCGTCGTACGCCGCCAGCGCGGAGTACGACGTGCGGCGCCAGGCGGTGTCGACCTCGCGGTCGAACGTGCGCACCGACAGGGGGGCGTCGTCGACCGGCAGCCGCGCGGGCGCCGACGTGCCCGGCTCGGCGGGCTCGACGACCAACCCTCCGGCCGCGGCCCATCCCGCGAACGCCTCGCCCGCGGCGTGGTCGGTCGGGGTCGTCACCGTCGGCGGCACCGCCGGCTCGGCCCTCGCGCGCCCGAGCAGCAGGCGCTGGAGGGGCGATGCGGTGGCGTTGCTGTTGGGCGACCACCAGGTGACGACCTGGGACTTCGCCCGCGTCATCGCGACGTACAACAGTCGCAGCCGCTCCCCGCGCTCCTCCTGGCGCCAGCGGCGCGTGTGGTCGTCCCAGTCGGGCCCGGATCCGGCCACGTCGCGACAGCGCCGGCCGGCATCGTCGTGGTAGCGCGGCTGCTGGGGCTGGCCCTCCCACTGGTCGGCGAGCGTCGGCAGGTAGACCACGGGGTACTCCAGGCCCTTGCTCGCATGGATCGTCACCAGCTGGACCGCGGCCGCATCGCTGTCGAGGCGACGGGTGCGCTCGATGCCGCGGTTGTCACGGGCGTCGGCGATCTGCCGGCGCAGCCAGCCGAGCAGCCCGATCGGGCCCAGTCCCTCGCGCAGGCCGACCTCGTGGAGCACCTCGCAGATGTGCCCGAGATCGGTGAGCTGACGCTCGCCACCGAGCTCCCCGAGCAACCGGGCACCCAGGCCGCGCTCGGTGGCGGCCTCGAGCACCGCCGCGACCCCGCGCAGCGCCAGGACGCCGGCCCAGTCACGCAGCAGCTCGGCCAGCTCGTCGGTGAACGCGTCGCCGCCCTCGTCGAGCGCTCGGGCCGTGACCCCGACCAGGCTGGTGAGCGCCGCGGCCCTGACCCGGGCCGTGCGGTGGGGCTGCTCGAGCGCCTCGAGCATCGCCAACCATTCGACCGCGGCCGGGGTCGCGAAGACGCTGCCGCCGCCGGC
Source organism: Nocardioides sp. (assembly GCA_025936915.1). Taxonomy (GTDB): domain Bacteria; phylum Actinomycetota; class Actinomycetes; order Propionibacteriales; family Nocardioidaceae; genus Nocardioides. The sequence continues at coordinate 29,354 of JAICSK010000001.1, read as the reverse complement.
GATGACCGCCGGGACACCGACCTCGGCCAGGGCCGAGCGGGCGGCGTCGAGGTCGGCATGCCGCGAGGCGATCACCGCGATGTCGCGCGGCTCGAGCGGCGAGCCCTCGAACATCGCACCCGACGCGAGCAGCGCGCGCACGTCGCAGGCGAGATCGCGCGCGATGTGTGGACGTACGGCGGCGACGGTGAGCGGCCGGGTGCCGCGCTGCCGGAACTGCTCACGGGTCACGACCCGCAACCGCACCGGCGCATCCACCGGAGCGCCGGCGAGCCGGACCGAGCGATGGTGCGCCTCGATCGGTCGTACGACGATCGCCGCGTCGCCGAGCTCGGCGCCGCCGAGCAGGACGTCGAGGGCGTTGACCAAGGCTTCGTCGGAACGCCGGTTGACCGAGAGCGTGCGCCGGTCGGCGGCCGTCTCGGCGGCCTGGAGGTAGCTGACCACGTCGCCGCCGCGGAAGGCGTAGATCGCCTGCTTCGGGTCACCGATCAGGACCATGGTGGCCCGGCCGGAGAACGCACGGTCGAGCACCTGCCACTGCACCGGGTCGGTGTCCTGGAACTCGTCGACGAGGACATGGGTCCACCGCTGCCGCATCCGCGTCCGGGCCGGGGCGTCGTCGTCGAGCAGCGCGTCGGCGACCTGGCTGAGGAGGTCGTCGTACGACAGCAGGCCGAGCCGCCGCTTGCGGCGTTCGAGCTCCGCGCGTACGGCGCGCGCGAAGGCGACCCGCATCCCCGCGGGTGTCTCTGGCGGCTGGTCGGCCGGCTCGACCAGGGCCCGCGGATCGTCGGCCGCGGCGCGCGCGATCGCCAGCGCCTCCGGACGCGTGAACGCGACTCCGTCGAGGTAGGCGAACTTCCGCAGGTAGAGGTCGTCGACCACCTCGGTCAGCACGTCGTCGAGGTCCTCGACCAGCTCCGCCCGCGAGTCCGAGTCACCGGCGACGCCGAGCGAGCCCAGCACCTCGGCGCAGAACTGGTGCGTCGTCGCGATCGTCGCCGCGTCGTACGACGCGAGGGCGGTCCGCACGCGCCGGTGTCGCCGGTCGAGCTCCTCCTCGCCCAGCTCACCCGGGTCGAGCAGCAGGTCGATCAGGTCGCCGCTCCCACGATGTGCCTCCGGGTCGGCCAGGGCACGCTCGGCCTCGACCAGCTGCAGCCGCACCCGCTCGCGCAGCTCGCGACTCGCCATCCGGCCGAACGTGACCACCAGCAGCTGCTCCAGCCGCGCGTGTCCCTCGGCGACGTACCTCGTGACGAGGGCGCCGATGGTCCAGGTCTTGCCGGTGCCGGCGCTCGCCTCGAGCAGCGTGGTGGTCGGACCCGCCGGCAGGGGTGCCGTGATGTCGAACGCGAGGAGGTCGCTCACAGGGTCGGTCACAGGGTCGGTCACAGGGGACCCACCTTCTCGTGCGCGAGCACCGGCTCCCAGATGCGCCAGGCCACGCTGCCGAGCCCGCCGTCGACCAGGCGTTGCAGCGGCGCACGATCGCCGTACACCTGGCGATGAGCCGCCTCGTCGTCCTCGCCGGTGATGCCGAACCGGTTGTCCGGATCGGTCACCCACTCGCGTGCCGCCGCGCGCTCGGGCGGCATGTCGTCTCCCCTCAGCTCGCGTGCGTGCGCCTCGGCCCAGGCACACGCCGTCTTGATCGGCGCGGGCATCGGCATCGTGAGCCCGAGGTCGCGCAGCATCACCAGGTCGCGTAGCCAGTCCATCGCCCGGTGGTCGACCGGCCCGGAGAGGGCACGGCCCGGCCCCGCCTTGCTCCGACCGATCGCGTGCCCGGTCCAGTGCTGGTCGGGATACGTCGCACTCAGCGCCAGCAGGTCGACCCACGTCGAGAGCCGCTGCTTGGGGCCGAGACGCGAGTAGCCGAGGGAGACGACGCTGTGGTCCCAGACCCCGGTGACCGTCCCGGTCAGACGACGATCGCCACCGAGGTCGACGTCGACGTCGACGCTGCGCTCGGTGCCGCTGCGCACCTGCGCCGTCGCGGCGTACAGCGAGCCGGCCTCCTCGACGACCTCACGAAGTGCGCCCTGGCCGAGGTTTCCCGGAGGGACGGTGCCGCGCAGGAGCTCGGCGGTGAACGTCGCCTCGGGCGACCGGCCGGCCAACAGGTCGCGCAGGATGCGGTCGCCGATGCCCCACTTCTCCAGGCCGCCGAGGTCGATGGGGATCGCGTCGCTGAGCTCCTCGGCCTCCAGCGGCGCCGAGACGTCGAGGCGCGCGCGCAGGAAGGTGCGCACCGGGTTGAGCAGGAAGGTCTTCAGCTCGTCCAGGTTCACGTCCCGCGGATCCCGGTGCGCCAGCGAGCCCTCGAGGAACGGCGGCCGCGGCCGGCGCTCGCCGCGCGCGGCCCCGGCTGCTGCGAGCCCTGCGCGGTCGAAGCTGAACGGCCCGCGGAGGCCGAGGGCACCTGGTGTCACATTGCGGGCGTCGTACGCCTGGAGGGGGTGTCGCACCAGCACGCGGTCGCGCATCGGCTCGGCCACGACCGTGTCGAGGCTGTCGAGGATCTCGCCCAGGGGTACGGCGGGAGGCACGCTCAGCCCGGTGTGCTCATTGGCGCCGGTGTAGGTGACCACGAGCGTCTCGGTGGCCGCCATGATCGCGTCGAGCAGGAGCTGACGGTCCTCGCTGCGGACGTCCCGCTCGCCGGTCATCGGCCGCCGCGCGAGCACGTCGTCGCCGTCGACGAAGCCGGCCCGCGGGACGACGCCGTCGTCGAGTCCGACCAGGCAGACGACACGGTGGGGCACCGAGCGCATCGGCACCATCGTGCAGACCGTCAGCGTGCCGGTGCGGAAGTTGGCCCGGGTCGGCCGGCCTCCGAGCCGGGCGTCGAAGAGCGCGCGCACATCGGCGATCCGTAACGACGCCGAGCCGCTGCCGGCGGACTGCTCGATGCGCGCCAGCTCCCGCTCGAACTGCGCCACCTGCCAGGCGTCCCGATCGGGCACGTCCCCGAGCCGGCGTACGCCGACCCGGAGGGCCGCCATCCAGTCGCCGACGTCGCGGGCGTCGCGAAGCGACCCCAGGCACCCGCCGAGACGGTCGGCGAACTCCGCGAGCCGGCCGGCCAGGTCGATGTCTCCCGACGCGAGGTCGTCGAGCGGCAGTGCGGTGCCGATGTAGCGGTGGTCCTCCTCGGACATCGCGACCCCGAGCAGGATCCGGTCGAGGCCGGCCCGCCAGGTGTTGTGGGCGAAGCGGTCCATCGCGTACGCCGCCCGCTGGTCCGCGTCGAGGCCCCACCGAATACCCGCCGAGGAGACCCAGCGCGTGATCCGCGTGAGGTCGTCGTCGGTCAGCCGGAACCGGGCGCGCACGGGAGGCGAGCCGAGCACGTCGAGCAGCTCGGTCGCGGTCACCCGGCTCCCGGAGAGCTCGACAAGTCGGACGCCGAGCGCCAGGAGGGGGTTGACGGACGGGAGCGCGCGGTCGGCCAGCCGGACGCGCAGCCGGTGAGCCGGGTGTCCCTCCTCGCCGACCACGTCTGCCAGCCCGAACGCCGCCGAGATCAGCGGCGCGAACGTCTCGACGTCGGGACACATCACCACGATGTCGCGTGGCTCGAGCGTGTGGTCGTCGTCCAGCAGCCCGACCAGCACCTCGCGGAGCACCTCGACCTGGCGGCTCGGTCCGTGACAGGCGTGCACCTGGACCGAGCGGTCGGCCCGATCCGGCGTACGCCGCTCGAGCTCGGCGTTCGTCGGCAACCGGTTGGCCGCGATGTCGGCCTGCAGCCAGCCGAGCAACGTCTCCGGTCGCGGAGGTGGCGGAAGGGCGTCGGCCACCTGCGCGCCGACGCCCGTCAGCAGCTGCTGCAGCTCCCGCCCGTCACGCCCGAGCGCGGCGAGCAGCGGATGCCCTGCCTGGTCGGCCGAGTCGTCGTCCTCGCGCGGCACCTGGCCGGTCGTGGTCCCGAGCGCTGTCCACAGGTCGGGCGACGGGTGCGGCAGCCAGGCGTGGACGTCGCGGTGGCGTCCGAGCGCGGCCAACAGCTCGACCTCGGTCACCGACATCCTCGTGTGGCCGAACAGTGACAGCCGACCGGGGAGCTCGAAGGACGCGGGGTCGCCCGCGAGGCGCCGAAGGGTGTCCGCGTGACGCTCCCCCGGCGTGGGCACGTCGATGCGAGCACACACGCCCCGCCACAGGTGCGGCTGCCAGGACAGGTCGGCGTCGATCGCATCGCCGTGCCCGTCGCTGTCGTTGCCGGCCGACCAGTCCGCGAGCAGGCCCGGTCGCTGGGCGGCGTACGACGCGAACAGCCGGGCGAGCCGCTGGGCGACGGTGAACCGACGCCCGCGACGGATCTCCTCCTGCTCCTCGTCCATGCCGTGCCCGAGGTGCCGCGCGATCGGTGCGCACCAGGGCTCGTCGAGCGAGGCGTCGATCACCCCCAGCAGGGGCCAGACCAGGTGGTCGGGCTGCCAGGGGTCGTCGGCGTCCAGCTCGAGCAGCAGGCCGACCAGCGAGCGCGGGCTGACGAAGCGCACGCCCGCACAGACACCGTCGCCGTCGCGGGCGCCGCGCCCGAGGCGGTGCGAGAGGCGCTGGGACAGCCAGCGCTCGACACCCTTCGCAGGCACCACCACCAGTTCCTGGGCGAAGGGGTCGGGCGGTGGGGTCGAGAGCAGTGCCGCCAACGCCTCGGCGAGCACATCGGTGCGCTCGGCGCGACGGACGTGCAGACCCACGACGCGACCCTATGCGCCGCCGGGGACGAGCAGCGCCGCAGACGGCACGACCCCCGCTTCTCGGGTCGCGGGGGTCGTGCTGCGGATGCTGCGAACTACCGGGTGGCTAGTACCAGCGGCGGCGGGTGCCGCCCACCGGGACGAAGTTCAGGATCAGCCCGACGATCAGCAGGATCAGGCCGATGACCCACAGAATCCAGATGCCGGCGATGAGGCCGATGATCAGCAGGATCAACCCGAGGATTGCCATGCGGAACCACACTCCCTAGACAGTCAGCGACAGGTAGATACGGTTCGGACCCTGCCGGTCGTGCGGGCCATTGGATACACCCCTACAGGTGAGCACGCGGGGGTGTCGCCCTTCATACTCTTCGGCCGTGACCATCCGACTCGCGATCGTCAACGACTACGAAGTCGTCGTCCACGGTCTCGCCTCGATGCTGCGCTCGTACGCCGACCGCGTCGAGATCGTCGAAGTGGACGTCAACACGCATCCGGCGTCGCCGGTCGACATCGCGCTCTTCGACACCTTCGCGCAGAGCTTCCGTGATCGCGCACGGATCTCGCGCCTGGTGCAGGACCCGCGGATCGGCAAGGTGGTCGTCTACACCTGGAGCGCCGACGACCCCTCGGTGATCAAGTCCCGGGTGCCGGGGATCTCGGCCTACGTCAGCAAGAGACTCGCGGCGGCAGACCTGGTCGACACCCTCGAGCACATCCACGCCGGCGAGCCGGTGCGGCTGCGCGACGCGGGCCACGGCCCGCTGGTCGGTGGTGACTGGCCGGGTCGCGAGGAGGGGCTCACCGCCCGGGAGTCCGAGGTGCTGTCGCTGATCACCCAGGGGTACTCCAACAACGACATCGTCGAGACCACGATGCTGTCGATCAACTCGATCAAGTCCTACATCCGTTCGGCGTACCGCAAGATCGGCGTCACCTCGCGCTCGCGCGCGATCCTGTGGGGCATCGACCACGGCTTCCAGCCCGATCGCGGCCGGACGAGCGGCGACCAGCTGGCGAGCAGCGGTCGTTAGCCTCGAGTCACCGACCGAGGGCCGAGGAGGCGCCGTGGCACCGCCACCGTCCGACGACCGGGACGAGTCACACGACGAGCGGCTCGACCGCAACTGGGGCGAGCTGCTGCAGGAGCTGCGGATCACCCAGACCGGGCTCCAGCTCCTGTCGGGCTTCCTGCTGACGCTGCCGTTCACCCAGGTCTTCCATGCCCTCGACGGACGGCAGAAGGCGCTCTACCTCGCGCTGGTCCTGATCGCCGGTCTGGCGGTGGGGCTCAACATGGTGCCGGTGATGCTGCACCGCCGCGTGTTCGGCGAACACGTCAAGGAACGCGTGGTCGAGGTCGGTCACCTCGTCGCGCAGGTGGTGATCGTGGCGATCGCGCTGCTCGTGGTGGGGATGTCGACGCTGATCTTTTCGGTGGTCGCGAGCTGGGTGGCCGGCGTCGTGGTGGCGGCGTTCCTCGTCGTGGTCCTCGGACTGCTGCTCGGCGTCGTACCGAACCGTCTCGACCCCGGCTGACCCGAGCCGTACGTCGTAGCCTGCGGCCATGTCACGACTCTCACCACTGACGAGCCGCTCCGCGACGGTCGTCGCGTCGGCGCTCGTGCTCACCGCCGGTGTCCAGCTCGCGGGCGCCCTCGCGGGTCCGTCGACCACGCCGGTCACGGTCACCCGCGAGTCGCTCGCCGCGGCCGGCCACCCCCGGGGCGCCGACCGGCGCACGCTCGGGCTGTCGCGGGTCACGGTCATGCCGGGCACCCGGCTCGCCCTGCACCATCACCCCGGCACCCAGATCGGGTACGTCGCGAGCGGCGTCCTCACCTACACCGTCGAGCAGGGCCGGGCCCGGCTGATGAAGGGCAGCGGCGACGACCCGACCCTGGTCAGGGTGATCCGGGCCGGCCAGACCGCGAAGGTGCACCCGGGGCAGTGGCTGATCGAGCAGCCGACCGACCATCACCACGCGACCGACAAGGGCACGGTGCCCGTCGTCATCTACCTGGCGACCCTGTTCAGGGACGGCGCGCCGGCGTCGCTGCCCGGCTGACGATCCGGCCCCCTTGCCGGGAGCAGCATCCGGGCACAGAGCAGCAGCCATGCCGCGGCGTACACCAGGGCGGTGAGGACATCGCTGACGTGGTGGGCGCCGACGTACAGCCTCGAGAGCATCGTGTACGCCGGCACCACGACCAGCAGGGCGAGCGCCGGCTTGGCCACGTGTGTGTATGCCCGGAGCAGGGCGGCCAGCACGCCGCCGATGGCGGTCGCCGTACCGGTGTGGCCCGACGGGAAGCTCGCGTCGGGCACGAGGCCGGACTGCAGGATGTGCACCGGCGGCCGTTGCCGCGGGTCGAGCGTGGTGCCGGCGAGGTAGACGAGACCCAGTCCGGCGTCGAGCACGCCGACGAAGACCAGCGGCCACCAGGTGCGACGCCAGATCGCGAAGACGGCACCCATCGCGACCAGCGCGATACCGCCGGTCGCGGTGTCGCCCAGCAGCGTGCCGCCGTCGGCGACGGAGGTGAGGGTGCTCGTGCGCTGGTCGGCGAACCAGCGGTTGACGCCGTTCTCGTGCCGCATCGTGCCCGCGAGCGGATGGGTGTACAGCCAGCCGAGACCGACCACCAGCGCACAGATCACGACGAAGCCGACCGCCAGAGCGACCACCGTCCGGCCGAGCGTTCGACCGGTCGGCGGGGCGAACTTGCTCGCGGCGGGCATGCGCCGGATTCTCGCGCGGCCCGATGGGCACCCGTCTCACCGAAAGGGGTGACCACGAGAAAATTGGGTCGGCGCAGATGGTCGACGCGCGCGGGGCGGTGAGCCTAGACTCACGCACGAAGGTGCGTATTACGGAATAGGTCGCATGATGCGCAACAAAACCCACATCGCCGAGACGACGGTCCGGCTGCTCGAGAACGCCCGCTACGAGGTGCTCCCGACGGCCACGACCGAGGACAAGATCCTCGAGCACGTCCCCGTCGAGCGCATCGTCACCGTGACCGCCTCCCCGAGCAAGGGCCTCGAGCAGACCCTCGACCTGGCCGAGCGGCTGACCGGCCACGGGTACACCGCGATCCCCCACCTCGCTGCCCGGATGGTGCGCGACCGCGCGGAGCTCGTCGAGATCTGCGACCGGCTGTCGGGCAAGGGGATCACCCGGATCTTCGTGCCGGGTGGCGACGCCGATCCACCGGGAGCCTATCCCGACGCGCTCAGCCTGCTCGAGGCGCTCGCCGAGATCGACCACCCGTTCAGCCAGGTCGGGATCACCGGCTACCCCGAGTCGCACCCGACCATCCACGACGACCTGACCATCCAGTCGATGTGGGACAAGCGGCGCTACGCGACGCACATCGTCAGCAACCTCACCTTCGACCCGTCGGTGCTGTCCTCGTGGGTACGCCGGATGCGTGCCCGCGGGATCACCCAGCCGCTGCTGCTCGGTCTCCCCGGACCCGTCGACCGGACCAAGCTGCTCGCGATGGCGGGCAAGATCGGCGTCGGTGAGTCGACCCGCTTCCTGGTCAAGCACAAGGGGACCTTCGCCCGCCTCGCTGCCCCGGGCGGGTTCACCGGCGAGAAGTTCCTGCAGAAGTGCGCCGCCGAGCTCGCCGCCCCCGAGTTCGGGCTCGAGGGGCTGCACGTCTTCACCTTCAACCAGATCGCCGAGACCGAGAAGTGGCGGACCGACCTGCTGGCTCGGGTCACGGCCCGCTGACGGTCGCGGGGGTCACCCGGCTGCGTGGAAAACGCGGAAGAATCACCAGCCTCGGCCGCCGTACGTCGAGCCCTCCTCGTTGCTCGCCGCGCACCCGGCCCGGGAGGCCACGCGATGCGTTCGCGTCTCACGCGCCGCTGCTCCGCTCGGCGATCTCCACGACGTTGGTGAGCAGCATCGCCCGGGTCATCGGGCCGACGCCGCCGGTGGCGGGGCTGATCTTGCCGGCGACGGAGTCGACCTCGGGGTGTACGTCGCCGAGGATCCCCTCGATCGTCCGGGTGATCCCGACCGAGAGCACCGTCGCGCCCGGACTGATCCAGTCGGGCCGCACCAGATGGGCCACGCCGGCGGCCGCGACCACCACGTCGGAGGCGCGGGCGTGCTCGGCGACGTCGAGGGTGGCCTCGTGGCACAGGGTCACGGTGGCGTGCTCGGTCGGCCGGGTGAGCATCAGCCCGAGCGGTCGGCCGACGGTGAGGCCGCAGCCGATCACGCAGAACCGCGCCCCGGTGATCGGTACGTCGTGCCGCCGGAGCAGCTCGATGATGCCGCGCGGCGTGCACGGCAACGGACCGTCGATACCGAGCACGAGCTTGCCGAGGTTCGTCGGGTGCAGCCCGTCCGCGTCCTTGGCCGGGTCGATCAGCTCCAGCACGCGGTGCATGTCGAGGTGAGCCGGCAGCGGGAGCTGGACGATGAAGCCGGTGCACCCGGGGTCGTCGTTGAGGGCGAGCACGGCCTCCTCGACCTCGGCCTGCGACGCGGTGCCGGGCAGCTCCACCCGGATCGACCCGAGGCCGACCTCGGCGCAGTCGCGGTGCTTGCCGGCGACGTAGGCGTGACTGCCGGGGTCGCCGCCGACGATCACCGTGCCGAGCCCGGGGCGTACGCCGAGGGCGTGCAGGGCGCGGACGCGCTCGCCCAGGTCGCGCTTGACCTCGGCGGCCACACGTCTTCCGTCGATCCTCGTCGCGACTGCCACCGGTGGATCCCTCAGCACTCGATCACGTTGACGGCGAGACCACCACGGGCGGTCTCCTTGTACTTGGTCTTCATGTCGCGGCCGGTGTCGCGCATCGTCTTGATCGCCTTGTCGAGGCTCACCTTGTGGCTGCCGTCGCCGATGATCGCGAGCCGGGCGGCGTTGATCGCCTTCACGGACGCGATCGCGTTGCGCTCGATGCACGGGATCTGCACCAGCCCCCCGACCGGGTCACAGGTCAGCCCGAGGTTGTGCTCGATGCCGACCTCCGCGGCGTTCTCGACCTGTGCGGGCGACCCACCGAGGACCTCGGCGAGACCGCCGGCAGCCATCGAGCACGCCGACCCGACCTCACCCTGGCAGCCGACCTCGGCCCCGGAGATCGACGCGTTGGTCTTGAACAGGATCCCGATCGCGGCAGCGGTGAGCAGGTAGCGGACGATGCCGTCGTCGTCGGCACCGGGCACGAACTTCACGTAGTAGTGCAGAACGGCGGGGATGATCCCGGCCGCGCCGTTGGTCGGCGCGGTGACGATCCGGCCGCCCGAGGCGTTCTCCTCGTTCACCGACAGCGCGTAGAGGTTCACCCAGTCCATGACGTGCAGCGGGTCGACCTCCCCCTCGGCCCACCTGGCGGACAGCTCGCGGTGGAGCGACGGGGCACGCCGCGGGACCTTCAACCCGCCGGGGAGGAAGCCCTCCCGGTGATAGCCGGTCCGGACACACTCGGCCATCACCGACCAGAGATGGAGCATCCCGTCACGGATCTCGGCCTCGGTGCGCCACGCCGCCTCGTTGGCGAGCATCACCTCGCTGATCGACAGGCCCTCGCGAGCGCAGATCTCCAGCAGCTCCGCGCCGGTCGTGAACGGGAAGCGCAGCGGGGTCTCGTCGACCACCACCCGGTCGGCTCCGGTGGCCTCCTCGTCGACGACGAAGCCGCCGCCGACGGAGTAGTAGGTGCGGAAGCTGATCTCGGCGTCATCGGCGTCGTACGCCGCGAAGGTCATCCCGTTGGGATGTGCCGGGAGGCTCCGGCGGCGGTGCATCACCAGGTCCTCGTCGACGTCGAACGGCACCGACGTCGTCCCGGCGAGCAGCAACGAGCCGGTCGACCGGATCTCGTCGAGACGACCATCGGCCCGCTCGGTGTCGACGGTGGCCGGGTCCTCGCCCTCGAGGCCGAGGACGACGGCCTTGGGCGATCCGTGGCCGTGCCCGGTCGCACCGAGGGAGCCGAACAGCTCGGCCCGGATCCGGCGTACGTCGCCGAGCCGGCCCGCCTCGGCCAGCCCGTCGGCGAACCTCTTGGCGGCGCGCATGGGCCCCACCGTGTGCGACGAGGACGGCCCGATGCCCACCGAGTAGAGGTCGAAGGCGGAGAGTGCCATCAGGCGGAGCCTTTCGGTCCCACTGTTGCGTTATTCGCAATCCGATGCGTGTATTGCAACGATGCCTCCTGTTCCCGGCCCCGTCAAGGGCAGTACCTTGCGCGCGTGGGAGTCCCGTCGCAGGTGGTCGTGGTCGATCACCACGACTCCTACACCTGGAACCTGGTTCACCTGGTCGCCGGCGTCACCGGGGTCCTCCCGGAGGTGGTGCAGCACGACGCGACCACGGCCGCTCACGTGTTGTCCTTCGACCGGGTCGTGCTGTCGCCGGGACCGGGCCATCCGGCCGACCCCGCGGACTTCTCCGTGGGCCGGGAGGTGCTGCTCGCCGGGACCGTCCCCGTGCTCGGCGTGTGCCTCGGCATGCAGGGCCTGGTCACGACGTACGGCGGGCTGGTCGAGCGGATCGCGCCCGCGCACGGCGACGTCGCCGAGGTCGACCACGACGGCCGGGGCGTCTTCGCCGGCATCCCGACGCCTGCCCGCGCGGTCCGCTACCACTCCCTCGCCGCGACCCGGGTGCCGAAAGAGCTGCTCGTGACCGCGACGTGCCGCGACGACGCCGGCGGGACCGTCGTGATGGGGGTGCGTCACCGGAGTCTCCCGCTGGAGGGCGTGCAGTTCCATCCCGAGTCGGTGCTGAGCGAGCACGGCGCCCGGCTGGTGAGCAACTTCCTGGAGCGATCATGACCGCGGTCGACGCCGAGGCGGCTGCCCGCTTCGAGCAGATCGCCCGCACGCAGGACCGGTGCTTCTGGCTCGACGGCGGCGGAGCGCGGCCGTGGTCGGGACGCCGGTCGCTGCTCGGCCGGCTGGACCACGACGACGTCTCGCTCACCTACGACGCGCTGCGCGGTGAGGTGACCCGGCACGCGTCGGGGCGGGCCGAGGTGGTCGGCGACGACGTCTTCGCCGTTCTCGAGGAGCAGCTGGCGAACGACCCGCCCGACGCGCACTGGGTCGGCTACTTCGGGTACGCGAGCCGGCGCGACCTGCCCGCCCTCGTCGGTACGCCGATGCCGGACGCGGTGTGGATGCGCACCTGCCACGTGCAGGTCTTCGAGCACCCGGAGTACGCCGGCGACCCCTCGTCGGTGGCAGCCGATCGGGCGGAGGACGTTCCGGTGCCCGCGGAGTACGCCACGGCATTCGCCGAGGTGCAGGAGCAGCTGCACGCGGGCAACAGCTACGAGGTCAACCTCACCCACCGGCTCACGGTGGCGAGCGACCTCGACCCGGTCACGGCGTACCTCCGGCTCCGGGCGCTCAACCCCGCGCCGTACGCCGGATTCCTGCAGCACCACGGCTGCTGCTTGCTGAGCTCGTCGCCGGAGCGCTTCGCCACGATCGACCGCCGGCGCACGATCGAGACCAAACCGATCAAGGGCACCACGCCGCGCGGGTCGACGCCCGAGGAGGACGAGCTGCTCCGGCGGCGCCTCGCCACGGACCCCAAGTTCCGAGCGGAGAACCTGATGATCGTCGACCTGCTCCGCAACGACATCGGCATGGTGGCCGAGCCCGGCAGCGTCGAGGTGCCGGTGTTGATGGAGGTCGAGTCGTACGCCTCGGTCCACCAGCTGGTCTCGACGGTGCGCGGCCGCCTCCGCGACGACGTCACCACGGTCGGCGCCCTGCGCGCACTCTTCCCGGCCGGCTCGATGACCGGCGCGCCCAAGCTGCGGACGATGGAGGTCATCCGCGATGTCGAGTCCACGGCCCGCGGGGCGTACGCCGGCGCATTCGGCTGGATCGCCGGCGACGGCCAGGCCGACCTCGGCGTCGTCATCCGCACGCTGACCACCGCCGGCGACGGCATCTGGGAGGTCGGAACCGGCGGCGGGATCACCGTCCGCTCCGACGTGCAGGAGGAGTACGCCGAGTCGCGCTGGAAGGCAGAACGACTGCTCCGCGTCTTCGAGCCGTCGGAGCGATAGTCCCTGACGAAATGGCTGCATCTGGGCGGGGATCGCGACCATTTCGTCAGGGACTATCCCGCAGGGGGGCCGCCAGGAGCCCGGCCAGCGCCTGCTCGAGCCGGCCCGTCCCGGTCGGCACCACGGTCAGCGGCAGCCCGATCCGATCGGCCGCCCGCTGGGCGAGGACGCGCAGCTCGGCGTCCGGCTCCTGCGCCAGCCACACGACCCGCGTGTAGTGGGCGAAGTAGTCCTCGCGCAGCTCCGGCCACCGGTCGAGCCCGAGCTCGCGTACGACGGTCCGCTCGAAGGAGCGCACCAGGAAGTCGGTGAGGAGATAGGTGCCCGGCTCGGCGTCCAGCCGTGCGGCGACGGCGGACTCACCCTCGAACAGGTCGTAGCAGTGCAGCCCCGGCAGCCGGCGCAGGCCGAGCTCGTCGCAGACCGCGTCGAGCGCGCCGTACGTCCCGCAGTCGGCGTACCCGACCGCGACCTCGTCGTACGACGACGCCAGCTCGCCGGCCACCCGTCGTACCTCGTCGGCGATCAGGTGTGGCCGGTTGTGCAGCAGCGGCGGCAGCGGGTGTACGTCGACCGGCCAGCCGCGGCGTTCGACCACGGCCGCCGCCGGCTGGGCGAGCGCACCGCAGGCGACCAGGGCGACCCGGGCGGGCTCAGCTCGGGAACGCAAGGAGGTCGACGAAGCGGTCGTTGAAGTCCGCTCGGTCGGAGAGCTCGACATAGGTCACCTCCTCGAGCAGGGCGACCGCACCCGCGCGCTCGCGGATCGACAGCAGCGCCATCTTGGCGCCCTCGCCGGCGACGTTGCCGGCCGCGACGATGCGCAGCACGGGCAGCTGGGGCACCAGCCCGATCCGCACCGCCGACGCCGCGGACAGGTAGCTGCCGAACGAACCGGCGAGCAGCACCTGCTGCAGGTCGCCGTGCTCCAGCCCGAGCTCCTCCATCAGCAGCGTCCAGCCGGTCGAGATCGCGGCCTTGGCGAACTGCAGCTCGCGGACGTCGCGCTGTGACAGCACCACGCACTCGGAAGGATCGGAGTCGGGGCGTTCGCGGTGGAGCACGAACACCCGCTCCTGCCCGATCGCGGTGAGGCGGTCGGCCAGCCCGGGCGCGATCTCCTTGGCGACCTCGTCGGTGACGAACCTCCCGCTCGCGTCGAGCAGCCCCGCCTTCACCAGCTCCGCGACCGCGTCGACCAGGCCGGACCCGCACAGGCCGCGCGGCAGTACGTCGCCGATCACGCCGAGCTCGACGCTTCGCTCGTCCGCGGAGGCGTCGGAGGCGTCGGGGGTGAGCTTGACGACCTCGATCGCGCCGTCGGCGGCCCGCATCCCGCAGCGGATCGCGCCGCCCTCGAACGCCGGGCCCGCCGGCGCCGCCGTCGACAGGATCCGCTCGCCGTCGCTCAGCACGATCTCGCAGTTGGTGCCGACGTCGATGAACAGCCGCACCCGCTTGTCGCGATCCATCCCGGTCGCGAGCATGCCCGCGACGATGTCGCCGCCGACGTACGCCCCGAGCGCCGGGAACAACGCGACCCGGGCGCGCGGGTGGAGCGAGAGCCCGATCTCGGTGGCGAGCACGGTCGGGGGCGTCGCCGTCGACTGCACGAACGGCGCGACACCGAGCGGCTCGGGATCGATGCCGAGGACCAGCGCGGTCATGGTCGCGTTTCCGGCCAGGGCTGCCTCGTAGACGTGCTGCGGCTCGACGCCTCCCTCGCGACACACCTGGTCCGCGAGCGTCGCCAGGGTCTGACCTGCGGCCTCCTGGAGGCGGCCGAGCGCGGCGGGGTCGATCATCGTCGCGCTGATGCGGGAGATCACGTCGCCGCCGAACGGCTGCTGCTTGTTCAGCATGGAGGCCACCGCGACCGGGGTGCCGGTGACCAGGTCGAGCAGAGTCGCCACCACCGTCGTCGTACCGAGGTCGAAGGCGATCGCGTGCCGGATGTTCGTGGTGTCGCCGGGCTCGACGTCGATCAGCGTCTCGTCGACCACGACGGCGGTGACCTTGAAGTCCGCCTGTCGCAACACCGACGGGAGCCGGCGCAGCGCGTGCAGGTCGGGCACCGGCTCGAGGTCGTCGATGGCGTCGAGCAGCCGGGTCAGGTCGGGTCGCTGGTCGACGAGGGTCGGCTCCGCTAGCTCGACGTACCTCTTCTGGACCGCCGGGCGCAGGATCACCTGGCGCCCGACGCCCACGGTCGCCGCCTTGGGCCGGGTGGTGAGCGGGGGTACGACGACGTCGTGGTCGCGGGTCGCCCGCACCAGGCAGGCCAGGCGCCACCCGGCCTCGAGCTCGGCGGGCGTGAACGTGCGCTGGTCGTGCAGCGTGACGCCGGTGACCGGCGACATCCGCACCTTGCACTTGTGACAGGTCCCGTGTCCGCCGCAGGTGGAGTCGATCGCGATGCCGTTCCACGAGGCGGAGTCGAAGACGCTGACGCCCGGGGGCACCCGCACCTGCCGCTGCGTCGGCGGCGCCTCCTTGTCCTCGACGGTGAAGGACAGCTGGACCCGGCCGGTGCCGTCGTGTGCCACCGGCTCGGCCCCGGACGGAGCGAGCAGCCCCTCACGGCGTACGGCGTCGAGCGAGAACTCCGGCTCCTCGCGCTCGCTCTGGCTCATCCCGTCCTCACGCACCGCCGCTCACACGGACGCCGTCTGCTTGGCGCGGTGGGCGGAGATCCAGGCCATGCCCCAGTCGTCGTGGTTCAAGAACACGTCGGCGGCCTTGACCGCCTCGACGATCTGCGGAGTCCGGGCGTCCATGATCGCGCTGGTGAGTCCCGACGTCATCGCCATCGGCAGCCAGACCGAGTTCAGCGTGTGCCGGTCGGGCATCCCGAACGACACGTTGGACGCGCCGCAGGTCATGTTCACTCCGAACCGGTCGCGGATGCGCCGCATGGTCTCCATCGTCACCAGGGACGTGGTGGTGTCGGCGCCGATCGGCATGGCCAGGGGATCGATCACGATGTCGGCCGCGTCGATGCCGTACTCCTCGGTGGCGACGCGGATGATCTTCTCGGTCAGGACGAGGCGCTTGTCGGCCTCCATCGGGATCTCGTCGTGGTCGTTGGGCAGGGCGATGATCGCGGCGTCGTACTTCTTCACCAGCGGGAGGACGGCGGCCATCCGGTCGTCCTCGGCGGTGATCGAGTTGACCAGCGCCCGGCCCTGGTAGACCGACAGACCCGCCTCGAGCGCCTCGACGACCGAGGAGTCGATGCAGATCGGGAGATCGGTGAGCTGCTGGACCATGGTGATCGCCTTGGCGAGCAGCTCGGGCTCGTCGGTCAGGGGCACACCCATGTTGACGTCGAGGACGTCGGCGCCGCCCTCGACCTGCGCCCGGACGTCCTTCTCGATCGCGGACAGGTCGCCGGCGCGCAGCTGCTCCTGGAAGATCCGGCGGCCGGTCGGGTTGATCCGCTCGCCGATCAGGCAGAACCGGTGGCCGTGCCCGATCACGACCTCCTTGGTCGCGCTCCTCAGCCGGGTCTCCAGGGGAGTGGCGCTCATGCGTTGACCTTGGCGCGGCGCTGGGAGAGCAGGTCCTTGGCGCGCTTCACGGTGGCGGAGGCGTCCGCGGCATACCCGTCGGCGCCGACGGCGTCGGCGTACTCCTGGGTGACGGGAGCGCCGCCGACCATCACCACGACGGAGTCGCGAAGGCCGGCCTTCTCCAGGGCGTTGATGTTGGCCTTGAACATCGGCATGGTCGTGGTGAGGAACGCCGAGAAGCCGACGATGTCGGGCTTGTGCTCCTGGATCTGCTCCACGAACCTCTCCGGCGCCACCTGCACGCCGAGGTCGATCACCTCGAAGCCGGCGCCCTCGAGCATGATGTTGACCAGGTTCTTGCCGATGTCGTGGACGTCGCCCTTGACCGTCCCCATCAGGAACTTGCCGATGGTCTCGACCCCGGTCTCGGCGAGCAGCGGCCGTAGCCGCTCCATCGCGCCGGCCATCGCGCGGCCGGCGATGAGCATCTCGGGGACGAAGAAGTCGCCGCGCTCGAACCGCGCCCCGACCTCCTCCAGCGACGGGATGAGGGCGTCGAACAGCAGCGTCTGCGGCTCCATGCCGAGCGCGAGGCCCTCCTCGGTCAGCTCGAGGACACGCGGTCCGTTGCCGACCAGGGTCTCGTCGTACAGGCCTTGGAGGATCTCCTCGGGACTGCTCATGCCACGCCTTCCTTCTTCAGGTCCTTCTTCAGATGGTGGGAACTGCCGTGCAGGATCGCCGCGACCTCGGCCGCGCGGGTGACCAGGTTGCGGCCGAGCTCCTCGACCCGGTGGTCGAGGCGGCTGGTGGGTCCCGAGATGCCGAGCGCGGCCACGATGTCGTCGTGGACCCCGCGCACGGGGGCCGCGATGCCGGTGAGGCCGACCTCGAGCTCGTCGACGGTCACGGCGTAGCCGCGACGACGGGCGATGGCGCCGTCGCGCTCGAGCTCCGGGGGGGTGGTCAGGGTCTTGGGGGTAAGGCGCTCGAGCCGGCGGCGCGGCACGGGCAGCACGCCCCACGCGTAGAAGACCTTGCCCAGGGCGGAGGTGTGGGTCGGTACGTCGACCTGGGTCCAGTCCCGGGTGCCGAGCAGGTAGCGCGAGTCGACCTGGGCGACCTGGACGACCTTGTCACCGCGCATCACCGACAGGTGCACGGTCTCCTGGGTGTCGCTGCCGACCAGTTCCATCACCGGTCGGGCGATCCGGACCAGCTGCTCCCACGGGTCGTGCTGGGCGGCGTACAACCAGAACAGGCTGCCGGCCACGTAGCCTCCGTTGTCCTCGCGCTCGAGCAGCCCGCCGCGCTCCAAGGCCGCGAGTATCCGCGAGGTCGTCGACTTGGCCAGCCCGCTGGACTCCTGGAGGTCGGCGAAGGAGAGCGGCTCGTCCGCCTGGACCACCGTCGAGGCGAGCTGGACGGCGCGGTCGAGAGCCTGCGTGCCGCTGCTGGGCTCAGTCATGATCGGTCACGGTCGGTCATTTCTCTCCCTCGATTCCGGGAGGGGGCTTTCCTGATGGTTCCATGATGTGGAACTGTGGTCCCACATCATGAGGTTAGACAGGAGGACCGATGTTCCGCAACCGGATGCCCCGCTACGAGGTGCTCTCCGAGGACGCGATCGCCACCCTCGACCAGGGGTGGCGCCGCCTGATGACCGAGATCGGCGTCGAGTTCATGGACGACCGCGCGCTCGACCTGTTCCGCAAGGCCGGACAGAAGGTCGAGGAGCGCACGGTCTTCCTGGACCCGGACTTCGTGCTCGAGCAGGTGGCCAAGGCGCCGCGGGAGTTCGACCTCCAGGCACGCAACCCCGACAACAGCGTGCACATCGGCGGTGACGCCATGGCCTTCGGCGCGGTCTACGGTCCGCCGTTCGTGCGCCAGGGTGAGGTGCGCCGCGACGGGACGATGGAGGACTTCCGCAACTTCAGCCGCCTCGCCCAGACGTTCTCGGCGCTCGACAGCGCCGGCGGCGTGGTCACCGAGCCCAACGACACCCCGCTCGACAGCCGCCACCTCGACATGATCTACGCGCTGCAGACGCTGACCGACAAGATCTACATGGGCAACGTCGTGAGCGGCACCAACGCCGCCGACACGATCGCGATGACCGAGATCCTCTTCGGGTCGCGTGAGTCGATCGAGCAGACGCCGGCGACCATCTCGCTGATCAACTGCAACAGCCCGTTGCGCTGGGACGACCGGATGCTCGAGGCGCAGTTCGAGTACTCCGCGGCCAACCAGCCCGTCGTCCTCACGCCGTTCATCCTGATGGGCGCCATGTCGCCGGTGACGATCCCGGCCGCGCTGGTGCAGCAGATCACCGAGGCGCTGTCGGGGATCGCGCTCTCGCAGCTGATCCGGCCCGGGGCCCCGGTGGTGTTCGGCTCGTTCCTGTCCAACATCGACATGCAGTCCGGCTCGCCGACGTTCGGTACGCCGGAGTCTGGCATCGGGCTCCTCTGCACCGGCCAGATCGCGCGGCACTTCGGGCTGCCCTTCCGCACCGGCGGCGGGCTCACGTCGTCGCAGGTACCCGACGCGCAGGCCGGCTACGAGGCACTGATGACCCTGCTGCCGACCTTCCTCGCCGGCGCCAACTGGGTGATGCACTCGGCGGGTTGGCTCGAGGGCGGCCTGGTGGCGGGCTACGAGAAGTTCGTGATCGACGTCGAGCTCGTGCAGATGCTCAAGCACGAGTTCACTCCGCTGGAGATCGACGAGGCCTCGATGGCGTTCGACGCCCACCAGGAGGTCGGCCACGGCGGGCACTTCCTGGGCGCGATGCACACGATGGAGCGGTTTCGCACCTGCTTCTACCGGCCGTTCCTGTCGTCCTCGGAGAACTACGAGCGCTGGATGCGCAACGGCGCCAAGGACACGGCCACCCGCGCGGGCGAGATCTACAAGCAGAAGCTGGCCGAGTACGAGCCGCCGCCGATCGACGACGCGGTCCGCGAGGAGCTCGAGGCCTACGTGACCCGCCGGCGCAAGGAACTGGGTGACTGATGACGACATCCACCGTCGAGCCGATGGGTGACTTCGTCCTGACCCTGGCCTGCCTCGACCAACCCGGCATCGTGCACGCCGTGTCGTCGTTCCTGATGGAGCGCGGGGGCAACATCCGCGAGAGCCAACAGGTCGGCGACCGCGTGAGCGGCCGCTACTTCATGCGCATCGGGTTCGAGACCGCGGAGGCGACGGACGCCCAGACGCTGCACACCGACTTCGCGCCGACCGCCGAGCAGTTCGGCATGACCTACGAGCTGTGGGCCGCGCGCGCGCCGTACCGCACGCTGATCATGTGCTCCAGGCAGCTGCACTGCCTCAACGACCTGTTGTTCCGCACGACGACCGGTGACCTGAACATCGAGGTCCCCCTGGTGATCTCCAACCACCGCGACGCCGAGCCCCTGGTGCGCTCGCACGGCATCGACTTCCGGCACATCCCGGTCACCCCCGACACGAAGGCCGAAGCGGAGGCGGAGCTGATCCGGCTCGTCGAGGACCTCGGGATCCACGTGGTCGTGCTGGCCCGCTACATGCAGATCCTTTCCGACGACCTGTGCCGGCAGCTCAGCGGCCGGGCGATCAACATCCACCACTCGTTCCTGCCGAGCTTCAAGGGGGCCAAGCCCTACCACCAGGCCTTCGAGCGCGGCGTCAAGCTGATCGGCGCGACGGCCCACTACGTGACCGCCGACCTCGACGAGGGGCCGATCATCGAGCAGGACGTCGCCCGGGTCGACCACACCCTGAGTCCCGACCAGCTCGTGGCGGTCGGCCGTGACGTCGAGGCGCAGGTGCTCTCGCGGGCGGTCCGCTGGCACTCCCAGACCCGGATCCTGTCCAACGGCACCCGCACCGTCGTCTTCCGCTGAACGGCCGGATCGGGACGGAGCCGAAGTTGTTGCGCGTGGCGGGTCCGGTCGCGCGATGCGCAACTTGTGACCTAGCATGCGCGCATGTCCGCGGTGGAGGAGGGTGAGCTCCCGGCCGGCAACGGCCCGAACGGCGCGACGGCGCCGGTGCAGTCGGTCGACCGCGCCCTGACCATCCTCGAGCTGCTCGCCCACGACGGCGAGTCGAGCGTCACCGAGATCGCGGCGGGTCTCGGGGTCCACAAGTCCACGGCGTTCCGACTGCTGGCGACCCTCGAGGCGCATCGGCTCGTCGAGCAGGTCAACGACCGAGGCCGCTATCGGCTCGGCGTCGGCAACCTGCGCCTCGCCGGCGCGACCACGGCCCGGCTCGATGTCGTCTCCGAGGCCCGCCCGGTGTGTCGCCAGCTGGCTGCGGACACGGGCGAGACGGTCAACATCACCGTTCGCTCCGACACCTCGGCGTTGTACCTCGACCAGCAGGCAGGCTCGTCGGCCTTGCAGTCGCACAACTGGGTCGGCCAGCGGATCCCACTGCACGCCACGAGCAACGGCAAGGTCCTGCTCAGCGAGCTCTCCGAGACCGACCTCGCCAAGGCGCTGCCCGACCTCCCCCGGTTCACCGACCGCACGATCACGTCGCGGCGGGCGTTCACCGAGGAGCTCGCCGAGGTACGCCGGCTGGGCTACGCGCTCGCCGTCGACGAGCTCGAGGTCGGCCTCACCGCCGCGGCCGCGCCGATCCGGAGCGCGCACGGCGACATCATCGCGTCGATGAGCATCTCCGGCCCGACGTTCCGGCTGGACGACGAGCGGCTGGCCGACGAGGTGCCGAAGATGGTCGCGGCGGCGCTCGAGGTCTCGCACCGCCTCGGCTGGGGACGGCGTTCCTGAGCCGTCGCGTCCACCCCTGGAAGACGTCACGGTCCGGTGCGAATCTGGTCATGACCCTTGACGTGTGGCACAGGTCACCTATCCTCCGTTCATACGGATCGTTGCGACATAAGCAATGCGTTGCGGACAACGCAACTCAGCGGAGTCGCAAGGAGGGAAGTCGCGCCCGATGCCTGAGCTGTACGTGGACGGGGTCTGGGCGGAGGCGTCGGCCGGTGGCCGACGCGCCATCCGCTGCCCCGCCGACGGGACGCTCGTGGGCGAGGTCGACGAAGCCACGGCAGCCGACACCGAGCGCGCGATCGCCGCGGCGTACCGGGCGTTCCACGACGGCCCGTGGCCGCACACCTCGGCGCGCGAGCGCGGCGACCTCCTGCTCCGCACCGCCGACCTGCTCGAGCGCGACACCGAGACCGTGGCCCTGGCGGAGTCCCAGGACACCGGCAAGCGGATGGTCGAGAGCCGTTACGACGTGGCGGACGTCGTCGCCGTGCTGCGCCACTACGGACGGGTGGCCGCCGAGGACGCGGGGCGCCTGGTCGACACCGGCAACCCCGACGTGGTCAGCCGGATCGTCCACGAGCCGGTGGGGGTCTGCGGGCTGATCGCCCCGTGGAACTACCCGCTGCTGCAGGCGTCGTGGAAGGTCGCGCCGTGTCTGGCCGCCGGCAACACGTTCGTGCTCAAGCCGAGCGAGCTCACGCCGCACACGTCGATCCATCTGTTGCGGCTGCTCGAGGAGGCCGGGCTCCCGGCCGGCGTCGGCAACCTGGTCCTCGGCGCCGGACCCGATGCCGGCGCTCCCCTGGCCAGCGACCCGAGGGTCGACCTGGTCTCGTTCACCGGCGGCGTCCAGACCGGACGCGGGATCATGGCGGCCGCCGCCGCCACGGTGAAGCGCGTCGCCCTCGAGCTCGGCGGCAAGAACCCGAACATCGTCTTCGCCGATGCCGACGTCGACGTCGCCCTCGACTACGCGCTGACCGCGGTGTTCCTGCACTCGGGCCAGGTGTGCTCCGCCGGCGCGCGGTTGCTGGTCGAGGACTCCCTGCACGACCGCTTCGTCGACGCCCTCGTCGAGCGCGCCTCGATGATCCGGCTCGGCGGACCCTTCGACGACAAGGCCGAGACCGGCGCCCTGATCAGCGCCACCCACCGCGACAAGGTCGCGGCGTACGTCGCCGCCGGCGTCGCCGAGGGCGCGGTCCTGCGCTGCGGCGGCTCGGCGCCCGACGACCCGGCGCTGGCGGACGGCTTCTACTTCCTGCCCACGGTCCTCGACGGGTGCACGAGCGGCATGAGCGTCACCCAGAACGAGTCGTTCGGGCCGGTGCTCACCGTCGAGACCTTCTCCGGGGAGGACGAGGCCGTCGCGATCGCGAACGACAGCACCTACGGTCTCGCCGGCGCCGTCTGGACCCAGGACGCCGGCAAGGCCCAGCGGGTCGCGGCGAGGATGCGGATGGGCACGGTCTGGATCAACGACTACCACCCCTACGTGCCGCAGGCGGAGTGGGGCGGGTACAAGCAGTCCGGGTTCGGCCGCGAGCTCGGTGAGGCCGGGCTCGCCGAGTACCGCGAGACCAAGCACGTCTGGCACAACATCCGCCCCACCGAGCAGCGCTGGTTCGACGGGGAGGCCCGATGAGCGACCGGTACGACGTGGTGATCGTCGGCGGCGGGTCGGCCGGCTGCGCGCTGGCCAACCGGCTCTCCGCCGACCCCTCGACCCGGGTGCTGCTGCTCGAGGCGGGCCGCTCGGACTTCCGGGTGGACCCGTTCATCCACATGCCGGCCGCACTCACGATCCCGATCGGGAACCGGCTCTACGACTGGAAGTACGAGTCCGACCCCGAGCCCCACATGAACGGCCGGCGCATCTACCACGCGCGCGGGAAGGTGCTGGGCGGCTCGAGCAGCATCAACGGGATGATCTTCCAGCGCGGCAACCCCCTGGACTACCAGCGCTGGGCGGCCGACCCGGGGATGAAGGAGTGGGACTACGCCCACTGCCTGCCCTACTTCAAGCGGATGGAGACGCTGCTCCTCCCCGACGGCAGCAACGGCGCCGACGAGTGGCGCGGCGGTGACGGACCCCTCGTGCTCGAGCGCGGCCCCGCCACCAACCCGCTGTTCGGCGCGTTCTTCCAGGCCGCGCAGGACGCGGGCTACCCGCTCACCGACGACGTCAACGGCTACCGGCAGGAGGGTTTCGCGCGGTTCGACCGCAACGTCCACCGCGGCCGCCGGCTCTCCGCGGCCCGCGCCTACCTCCACCCGGTGATGGGCCGGAAGAACCTGAAGGTCGAGACCCTGGCCTTCGTCACCGGCGTCCGGTTCGAGGGCAAGCGGGCGGTCGGGGTCGACTACCTGCGCGGCGGCCGGTTGCGTCGTACGGCGGAGGCGGGCGAGGTGATCCTCTGCGGCGGCGCGATCAACACGCCCCAGCTCCTCCAGCTCTCGGGCGTCGGCAACGCCGACGACCTCGGCAAGCTCGGTATCCCGGTGGTCGCCGACGTCCCGGGGGTGGGGCAGAACCTGCAGGACCACCTCGAGGTCTACGTGCAGCACGCCTCCAAGCAACCCGTCTCGATCGCCCCCGGTCTGAAGTGGCGGCGCCGTCCCGGCATCGGCTACCAGTGGCTGTTCCACCGGCGAGGTCTCGGCGCCACCAACCACTTCGAGGGTGGCGGCTTCGTGCGGAGCAACGACGAGGTCGACTACCCCAACCTGATGTTCCACTTCCTGCCGGTCGCGATCAGGTACGACGGCAGCGTGCCCGCCGAGGGCCACGGCTACCAGGTGCACATCGGCCCGATGTACGCCGACACCCGCGGCCACATCAAGATCCGCTCGACCGACCCTCGCGAGCACCCGTCGATGCTGTTCAACTACCTGTCGACGCCGACCGACCGCAAGGAGTGGGTCGAGGCGATCCGGGTGGCGCGACACATCCTCAACCAGCCCGGGCTGGCGGCGTACAACAAGGGGGAGATCTCTCCGGGGCCCACGGTCGAGACCGACCAGGAGATCCTCGACTGGGTCGCCCGCGACGCCGAGACCGCGCTGCACCCGTCGTGCACGGCCAAGATGGGCACCGGCGACGACGCGGTCGTCGACCCCGACACGATGGGGGTCCACGGTCTCGACGGACTGCGAGTGGTCGATGCCTCGGTCTTCCCCTACGTCACCAATGGCAACATCTACGCGCCGGTGATGATGGTCGCCGAGAAGTCGGCCGATCTCATCGCCGGCAACACCCCGCTACCGGCAGCCGACGTGGCGTACTACCGCTACCGCGACGGCACCCCCCTCTATCCACCCGGCGACCCACGCAACGACAAGCCCGTCGACCAGCCCGCCGACAAGGAGGTCACCCGATGACCGCACCCACCATCGAGCCCGAGCACCGCACCGCTGCGACCGGCAAGCAGGGGGACGAGGCCTCGCTCAAGGTCGAAGGGCTCTGGAAGATCTTCGGTTCGGGTTCCGACAAGATCATCGGCACGCCCGACGCCGACCTGACCCGCAAGGACCTGCAGACCAAGACCGGCTGCGTGATGGCCGTCAAGGACGTCTCCTTCGAGGTGGCCCCCGGCGAGGTGTTCGTCGTGATGGGCCTGTCGGGCTCCGGCAAGTCGACGCTCGTCCGGATGCTCACCCGCCTGATCGAGCCGACCGCCGGCTCCGTCCGTCTCGGCGACGACGACATCACCTCCGCCGACGAGAAGTCGCTGCGCGACCTGCGCCGCAAGCGAGTCGGCATGGTCTTCCAGCACTTCGGCCTGCTCCCCCACCGCCAGGTGATCGAGAACGTCGCCTTCGGCCTGGAGGTCAGGGGCGAGGACCGCGCCCAACGCCGCGGGCGCGCCCAGGAGATGGTCGACCTGGTCGGGCTCTCGGGCTACGAGCGCTCCTACCCCGACCAGCTCTCCGGCGGCATGCAGCAGCGCGTGGGTCTGGCCCGCGCCCTCGCCTCCGACCCGGACGTCCTCCTCTTCGACGAGCCGTTCTCCGCCCTCGACCCGCTGATCCGGCGCGACATGCAGAACGAGGTCATCCGCCTGCACCACGAGGTCGGCAAGACCATGGTGTTCATCACCCACGACCTGGCCGAAGCGCTCAAGCTGGGCGACCGGATCCTGATCATGCGCGACGGCGAGGTCGTGCAGGTGGGACGGCCCGACGAGGTCGTCGGGGCCCCCGCCGACGACTACGTCAAGGACTTCGTCTCCGACGTCCCGAAGTCGCACGTGCTCACCTTGAAGTGGGTGATGCGCGAGGCCAAGCCGGGAGAGGCGGACGGCGCTCCGTCGCTGCCGTCGGAGACGATCGTGCGTGAGGCGGCTCGCGCCGTGCTGGCAGCCGACGGTCCGGTCCGCGTGGTCGAGGGCGACCGCGTCGTAGGTGTGGTCGACGACGAGGACATCCTGCGTGTGGTGGTCGCGGAGGAGCAGGAGTCGTGACCACCCTCGAGGCGACACCCGCTCCGCCGGCACCCACGTCGAAGGAGGAGCAGCCGCGGGTCGTCGACACCGGCAACCGCCGTACCGGTCTCTATCTTCTCGTCATCGCGGTGGTGTGGGGTGTCGGCTACGCCTTCTTCAAGAACCACGACACGCTGGCGCGACCGTTCGTCCAGCTCAACGGGCTCGACAAGTGGTTCAACCACATCCGTGACAACATCCAGGCAGCGGGCCTGCACAACTGGTTCTTCCACGGGATCATCGGCAACGGCTCGACGTTCATCAACAACCACGTCATCGGCGAGCTCCAGGGCTGGCTGTCCACCCCGTCGGGTGGCCGTCCCGTGCCCGAGGTCGGCTGGCTCGGCGTGGTCGCGATCTTCACCTGGATCGCCTACGCCGTCGCCGGGCTGCGCTCGGCCGGGCTGGTGCTGGTCGGCACCCTGCTGTTCGGCATCCTCGGCTACTGGCAGGACAGCGTCGACACGGTCATCATCACCATCCTCGCGGTGGTCGTGAGCATCGTGATCGGCATCCCGATGGGCATCGCGATGGCCCGCCGGCCGTGGGTGTCCGCGGCGCTCACGCCGGTGCTCGACGTGATGCAGACGATGCCGTCGCTGGCCTACATCCCCATCGTCGTCACGATCTTCGGCCCGGGCGCGACCTGTGCGCTGGTGCTGACGGTCATCTACTCGATCCCGCCGCTGGTCAGGATCACCGAGCACGGCCTGAAGTCCGTCTCCGCGACCACGGTCGAGGCGGCCGGCTCGATGGGGGTCACCCGCAGCCAGCTGCTCCGCAAGGTGCAGCTGCCGATGGCACGCCGCACCATCATCGTCGGCGTCAACCAGTGCACCCTGGCCGCGCTCTCGATGGCCGTGATCGCCGGACTGATCAACGGTCCCGGGCTCGGCGGGGACGTCATCTACGCCCTGGCCAACCTCAACGTCGGTGACGGCGCCGTCGCCGGCCTCCTGATCGTGGTGATCGCGATCGTGCTCGACCGCACGACCACCGCGGCGAGCGAGCGTCGCGAGCGCAGCCAGGGCTCCCTCGGCTCCGTGTCGAGCCCGGGCGTGATGCTGGTCAGCGTCGTGCTCGAGCGTCTCCCCCGGTGGGCCAGCCAGGACGTCCGCGCTCCCCGACGTCGCCCCTCACCGCTGATGCGCCGGATCGTGCTCCTCGTGACCCTGGTCCCGGTCCTGGTCTGCGTCTACCTGTCGCACAGCTACCTCGACCTGGCCCAGTTCCCCTCGGCGTGGAACGTCGGCGGGCACCTGTCCAACGGGATCAACTCCCTCACCAACACGATCGTCAACCACGTCGACACGTTCACCGCCGGCGTCAAGAACGCGATCAGCTACGGATTCCTCAACCCCCTGCAGAGCCTGCTGGCCAGTACCCCGTGGTGGCTGACGGCCCCGGTGCTGCTGGCGATCTCGTGGGTGGTCGGCGGTCTCAAGCCGTTCCTGACCACGCTGGTGTGCGAGGGCGTCATCCTCGGCGTGGGGCTCTGGAACGACTCCATGACCACGCTGACGATGACCATCGTCGCCACCGTCCTGGTGATGATCATCGCGCTCATCGTGGGCGTCTGGATCGGGCGCAGCCGCACCGCCGATCTGGTCATCCGACCGATCCTGGACGCCCTCCAGACGTTCCCGTCGTTCGTCTACCTGATCCCGGCCCTCGCGCTGTTCTCGTCCTCGCGCTTCACCGCGATCGTGGCGGCGACGCTGTACGCCGCGCCGATCGCGGTGAAGCTGGTCGCCGACGGCATCCGCGGTGTCTCGGCGACGACCATCGAGGCCGCTCGGTCGCAGGGCCTCACCAGCTGGCAGATGATCCTCAAGGTCCAGCTGCCGATGGCCCGCTCCTCGATCGCGCTGGCCGCCAACCAGGGCCTGCTCTACGTGCTGTCGATGGTCGTGATCGGTGGCATGGTCGGCGCGCAAAGCCTCGGATACCTCGCGATCTCGGGCTTCTCGCAGGACAACCTGCTCGGCAAGGGCATCAACGCCGGCATCGCGGTCACGGCGCTCGGCATCATGCTCGACCGGACGGCTCGGGCCGCCGCCAACCGAGGGCGGACCTGACCGCCCACCACCCACTGACGTCCCGCCGCCGGCGGGAGCAAACAAGGAAGAAGGACCCATGGCACGACGACAACTCCGGCTGCCTGGCTGGATCAGTTTCGCAGCCGCCTTGGCACTCGGCCTGAGTGCCTGTGGCGGTGGCAACATCTCCAAGACCACGACGGGCAGTGGCAAGACCTGTGGCGATCTCAACATCGCCATGAACGCGTGGACCGGGTACTACGCCGACGCCTACGTCGTGGGCGAGCTGGCCAAGACCAAGCTCGGCTGCAACGTCAAGTACGTCAAGCTCGCCGAGGAGCCCAGCTGGAGCGCGATGGCCAACGGGACCGTCGACACCATCCTCGAGAACTGGGGCCACGACGACCTGGTGAAGAAGTACATCACCCAGCAGCACGTCGTCGAGGACGCCGGGATGACCGGCAACCAGGGCATCATCGGCTGGTACGTCCCGCCGTGGATCGCCAAGGCCCACCCCGACATCACCAACTGGAAGAACCTGAACAAGTACGCCAGCGACTTCAAGACCTCGGAGTCCGGTGGCAAGGGTCAGCTGCTCGACGGCGACCCGTCGTACGTCACCAACGACCAGGCGCTGGTCACCAACCTGCACCTGAACTACAAGGTCGTGGTCGGCGGGTCCGAGGCCGCGCTGATCCAGAGCTTCCGGTCGGCCGAGAAGAACCACACGTGGCTGCTCGCCTACTTCTACGAGCCGCAGTGGTTCTTCTCCGAGGAGAAGCTGGTGAAGGTCAACCTGCCGAAGTACACACCGGGCTGTGACTCCGACCCGGCCAAGGTGGCCTGCGACTACCCGCCGTACCACCTGAACAAGCTGATCTCGACCAAGTTCGCCAACTCGGGGTCGCCGGCGGTCACGCTGATCAAGAACTTCCAGTGGACCAACGACGACCAGAACACCGTGGCCGAGTACATCGCCAAGGACGGCATGGCCGGCCCGGCTGCGGCCGACAAGTGGATCGCCGCCAACCAGGACCTGGTGAACCAGTGGCTGCAGGGGACCTGATCCCCTGAGCCGTCACCGCGCGTGACACCTCACGGAGCCCGTCACCTCAGGTGGCGGGCTCCGTCGTCGTCGGTCCGGTTTGTCGCGCGACGGGATCGGGTCGGACGTACGACGTGAACCACGGCGCCGGCTCCGCCTGCCGTCGTACCGGAGGCGTCGTCCCTGAACGACGGGCTCACCGAACCGGCGTGCCCTTCTGCCGGGTCAGCGCTCTCCGGCGTGCCTCTTCTGCCGGGTCGGCGCTCTCCGGCGTGCCTCTTCTGCCGGGTCAGCGCGCCTGTTCGGCCAGGCTCAGGTCGACCAACCACTCGACCGGCGCGCGGTCGTCGGTGAAGACCTCACCGCCGGTCAGCGCCGGCCCGAGCCGGTCGGCCGCGGTGGTCGCGACGGACGCGAGATCGGCCGGGAGGCTGGGCACGGCCGCGCGGATCCGCGCGGCGGGGTCGCCGTCGGTGGTCCCCACAACCATGGTGTTGACCGGTTCGGCGGCGTCGCGCCAGACCGAGTCGTCGCCGAACACCGAGCGCATCGTCGCGCTCAGCGCCTTCTCCAGTCCCGTGGATCCCTGCGGTTGGGCGACGTTGACGACGACCACGCCACCCGGCTCGAGCCGCTCACGGGCGAGCGCGAAGAACTCCCGGGTGGTGAGGTAGAAGGGGATGTAGGGCTGCCGGTAGGCGTCGATCAGGATCACGT
>JAICSK010000114.1 GCA_025936915.1 Nocardioides sp. | reverse complement strand
TCCAAGGCGATCCTGCGGGAGGCCCAGTACGTCGGTGCGGGGACGTGTGAGTTCCTCGTCGGCCAGGACGGGACCATCTCCTTCCTGGAGGTGAACACCCGCCTTCAGGTCGAACACCCCGTCAGCGAGGAGGTCACCGGGATCGACCTGGTCCGCGAGATGTTCCGGATCGCCGCCGGCGAGGAGCTGGGGTACGACGACCCCATCGTCTCCGGGCACTCGATCGAGTTCCGGATCAACGCCGAGGACGGCGGCCGCAACTTCATGCCGGCACCCGGGACGCTGACGGCGTGGCAGCCTCCCCAGGGCCCGGGCATCCGCCTCGACGGCGGCTACGAGAACGGCGAGACCGTGCCCGGATCGTTCGACTCGCTGATCGCCAAGCTGATCGTCACCGGCCGCGACCGCACCCAGGCCCTGGAGCGCTCGCGCCGGGCGCTGGCGGAGTTCGTCGTCGACGGGATGCCCACCGTGATCCCGTTCCACCGCGCGGTGGTCGACGACCCGGCGTACGTCGGTGCCTCCACCCCGAGCGGCGAGGGCTCGTTCGACGTCTACACGACCTGGATCGAGACCGACTTCGACAACACCATCGAGCCGTACTCCGGTGACGTCGCCGAGGCGCCGGACGCGGGCGAGCGGCAGACCGTCGTGGTCGAGGTCGGTGGCCGGCGGCTCGAGGTGAGTCTGCCCGGCGGCCTGGGAGCCATGGGGGCCGCGTCGACGAGGGGGACCAGGAAGCCGAAGCGTGCGGCGGGCAAGAAGGCCGGCGCCGCTGCCGGCGGTGACGCCGTCACCAGCCCCATGCAGGGCACGATCGTCAAGGTCACCGTCGAGGAGGGCCAGGCGGTGGCCGAGGGCGACGTCATCGTCGTCCTCGAGGCGATGAAGATGGAGCAGCCGCTCAAGGCGCACAAGGCCGGCACGGTCACCGGGCTGCAGGCCGAGGTCGGCGCCACCGTCACCAACGGCGCGGTGATCTGCGAGCTCAAGGACTGATGGAGCTCAGACCGCCGCGGGAGAGGGTCGATCCCCGCGCTCGCTGGATGTGGACCGGCACCGATCTGGTCCGGTTCGTCCCCGTCACGGTCGTGCTGCTGCTCGTCAGCGGCCCGTGGGACTGGTTCACCGTGCCGACCTGGCTGTGGGTCGCCTACGCCGTCCTGGTCGCGGCGTACGTCGGCATCGTTCCGCAGTGGCGCTTCCTCGTGCACCGCTGGGAGGTGACCGAGAGCGCGGTCTACACCCAGACCGGCTGGTGGGCCCGCGAGCGACGGATCGCGCCGATGTCGCGGGTGCAGACCGTCGACCACCGCCAGGGCGCGATCGCGCGGTTGTTCGGGCTGGCGACCGTGCGAGTCACCACGGCCTCCTCCGCGGGCGCGCTCACCATCGAGGGACTCGGGCAGGCGCAGGCGCTCGACATCGTCGAGGAGCTGACCCGGATGGCCGACTCCGTGCCCGGCGACGCGACCTGACCCTGCTGCCGACATGGACCCCTTCGACACTGTTCTCGGCTGGCAACGGCTCGACCCGCGCATGCTGCTCGTCCACCCCGTGCGCGATCTCGTGCGCTTCCTGCCGGCGCTGGTCGGGATCCTGCTCTTCGGCCGGTCGTCCGACGGCGGAGGCTGGTGGGGACTGGTCGGTCTCGGCATCCCGGTCCTGATCGGCGTCTCGCGGTACCTCACGACCAGCTACCGGATCACCGGCGGCCGGGTCGAGGTCCGGCACGGTCTGCTGAACAAGCGGGTCGTCTCGGCACCGCTCGACCGGGTGCGGACCGTCGACCTCACGGCGTCGCCGATCCACCGGCTCCTCGGGCTGGTGACGATGCGGATCGGGACCGGCCAGAGTGGCGGCCCGAGCGAGGAGCGGCTGGCCCTGGACGGCCTGTCCACGGCGGACGCCACCCGCCTGCGCGCACGTCTCCTGCACGACGCCCGGTCCGCGGCCCCCCGCACCGCATCCGCACCCGGGCCTGCCGACAGGCGCGTCGTGCTCCGGCTCGACCTGGGCTGGGTGCGCTTCGCCCCGCTCACGACGTCCGGCATCGTGATCGCCGGCGCGGCCCTGGGCCTGCTCGCCCAGAGCTTCCACACCTTCGAGATCATGCCCACGGTGCATGCCGACAGCCTGGCCCGGTTCGGAGCGATCGTCCTCGTGGCGGTCGGCCTGATCGGCGTCGTCGCCACCTTCTGCGTGCTCGCCGTGGTCGGCTACCTGCTCACCAACTTCGGTTTCGTGCTCACCCGCAGCGGCGATGACGCGACCTGGCACCTGCGGCGCGGCCTTCTCACCACGCGCGAGACCACCCTCGACGAGGCCCGCGTCAGCGGTGCCAGCATCGGCGAGCCGCTGGGGCTGCGGCTGGCTCGCGGTGCCCGGCTCGCGGCGATCGTGACCGGCCTCGACAAGAAGCAGCAGGGCAGTTCCGTCCTGGTCCCGCCGGCTCCCCGTCGCGAGGTCGACCGGGTCGCCGTCGAGGTGCTCGGCACACCGAGCCCCGTGACCGCGCCCCTGGTCCGGCACGGCGTACGCGCGCACCGGCGCCGCTGGACCCGTGCGATGGTCCCCGCCGGTGTCCTGGCGACCCTCGCCGTGGTCGCGGCGTACGCCGTCTCATGGGCGTTCGCGGGCCTCGCGGTCGCCGTCCTCGCCGGCGGTGCCGGGCTGGCCCACGACCGCTGGCGAGGCCTCGGCCATGCCCTTGTCGACGGCTATCTGGTCGCCCGCTCGGGGTCGCTGGACCGTCGCCGCGAGGCACTCCACACGGCCTCGGTGATCGGCTGGAACCTGCGCGCCACGTGGTTCCAGCGCCGCGCCGGCCTGACCGACCTCGTCGCGACCACTGCCGGAGGCCGCCAACGCGTCCGCGTCCTCGACCTGGACGTGGACGCCGCAACGTCGCTGGCGAGCAGAGCCACGCCGGGACTGCTCGACCAGTTCCTCGGCTGAGCCGGACGCGGCCTCAGCGTATGTACCTTGTTCGTTACGTACCCGATCGGTTACTCTCTCGGCATGGAGAACGCACTGCGTGCCCTCGCCGACCCGAACCGGCGCACCCTGGTGGAGAGCCTCGCCCACGGTTCGAT
Source organism: Nocardioides sp. (assembly GCA_025936915.1). Lineage (GTDB taxonomy): Bacteria > Actinomycetota > Actinomycetes > Propionibacteriales > Nocardioidaceae > Nocardioides. Next base: position 9,194 of record JAICSK010000114.1, on the reverse strand, counting down.
GACGGCCGGCCAGTTGGCCGCTCAGCTGCCGATCGCCCGGCCCGGGGTGTCCCGGCACCTCCGCGTGCTCCGTGAGGCGGGCCTCGTCGAGGTCCGGGCCGACGCGCAGCGCCGGGTCTACAGCCTGCGGGCCGAGCCACTCGCCGAGGTCGACGAGTGGCTCGGCCGCTACCGGGCCTTGTGGGAACGACGACTCGACGCCCTCCACACCGAGATCGAACGCGGCACCCGCAATCGCACCCACGAGAGAAGGAGCACCAGATGACGTCCCGGCCCAGCAACCGGATCCTCGGCAGCCTCCGATCGGCCGACAGCGCGGGCGTCGTCCGCATCGAGGACCGTTTCGACACCACCGTCGACGACCTGTGGGAGTCCCTCACCGATCCCACGCGGTTGGCCCGCTGGTTCGGCGAGGTCCAGGGCGACCTCCGACCGGGCGGGGAGTACCGGACCTACCTCGCCGCCGACGACATCGAGAGCACCGGGCGGGTGGAGGCGTGCGAACCCCCGCGGCACCTGCGCGTGCGGTCCCGGGAGACCGACGAGTCCTATCGGCGCGGACGGGGCGTCCCGCCGTTCGATGCGATCATCGAGGCGACCTTGACCTCCGACGGCGACTGCGAGCGGCTGGCCGCTCATCTCGACGGGACGAACACCGTCGACGTCGAGGCTCGCTGGGCCGAGCTGGTCCCGCCGTACCAGGAGCTCGCAGCCGCCATCGAACGCTGACCTGACAGGTACGACAGGCTCGCGACGATGACGTTCAGGCAGAGGTCCGTCGACCGGGCGGCGGCGCTCGGCGCCACCCCGGTCGACGTCGGTCAGGGCGGGGCGGACTGGATGGTGCTGGCCGATCTGGACCGCAGCGAGTTCTGCGTCTACCCCGCGTGACCGGCGGCCGCGACCTTGCGTCCGACCAGATGGAACACCCGGCTCAGCGCGCGGTACGGGTCTCGCCGGGCGGCCTCGAGCTCGACGGCGACGGTTGCGGCCACCTGCTCGGAGTCGCTCGGGTCCAGCTCGACGCCGCTGAACTCGAGCCAGTCGACGAACAACCACACGCCGTACCACTGCTCGGTCTCGACGCCGCCGGCCCGGAGCAGCGCACCGAGCTCCTCCACCGTGTCGGCGCGGCCCGGCACCCCGAGCACGCCGACCTCGTGCCGGGCGTCGAACGCCGCGAGCGCGTCGTCCCACCGGCGTTCCAGGGCCGGCCGCACCGCGCCCGCCCGCGCGTTGCCGGTCATGATCGAGACGACGCCGCCGTCGGCGGTGCACCGGCAGAGCTGCTCCACGAGCGGCTCGGGGGGCTCGACATAACCGAGCACCCCGTGGCAGAGCACCGCGTCGAACCGTCGCCCCGACACGGCCTCCTCCGCGTGCTCGCCGTCACCCTCGAGGACGCTCACCCGACGCCGCGCCTCCTCGGGCAGGGACGCCAGGCGCTCCCGTGCCTTGTCCAGCATCGCAGCGGACGGGTCGAGCACGGTCACGTCGTATCCCGCACGCGCGAGCGGGAACGACTGGTGACCGGCGCCGCCGCCCACGTCGAGCACCGAGGCCGGCGCGGGCGGCAGGTGGTCCAGAAGCTGCTGGTGCAGCACGTAGGTGCGCACCAACCCCTTCACCGAGGCGTACGCCGTGTCCGCGAACTGCTCGACCAGCCCGGCCCAGATGTCCTCGTTCATCGCTCCATCATGAACCGGCGTCGGAGAGCCTGACCTCGACCATCAGCTCGTCGGCCAGGGCCTCGAGGATGGTGCGCAGCCCCTCGACGTCGGTCGCCGGTGGCGCCTCGAGCACCGCCTGGGCCTCGAACAGCCGGCCACCGGCCATCGGCGCGTCGCGGACGTGCGTGCTGAGCTCCTCGATCCCGATCCGCTGCGCGGCCAGGGCGCTCGAGATCTCCGCGACGATGCCGGGGTGGTCGGCCCCGATCAGGTCGAGGTGGAGCACGACCGTCGGCTGCTGGGCGGGCTCGTCGGTGCGTTCGAGGGTCACGTGCAGGTCCTCGAGCCGGCCGAGGTCGGCCACCAGGGCGTCGGCGCGGTCGTCGGCCACCTCCACCAGGAGCACCCCGGCGAACTTGCCGGCCAACCGCGCCATCTGGCTGCGCTCCCAGCTCGCGCCGTGAGCGCTGATGGGAGCGGAGAGGGCCGACACCAGGCCGGGCCGGTCGTCGCCGACGCAGGTGAGCGTGAAAGTCGCCATGGCGCAGGGTATGAGATCCGGCCGTGACCGGGTGGCGGCGGCCGCCCCCTGGTCAGCCCCTGGTCGGCCCCTGGTCAGCGCTTGGCGGCCCGGTCGCCCAGGATCCGCATCGCCGCGAGCTTGGCGGGGCCGCCGGTGACGCAACCGCCGGGGTGGGTCCCGGAGCCGCACTGGTAGTAGCCCTCGATCGGCGTGTTGTAGCGCGCGTAGCCGGGCGCCGGTCGCATGAAGTACATCTGCGGCGCCAGGAACTCGCCGTGGAAGATGTTGCCCTCGGTCAACCCGGCGACCCGCTCGATGTCGAGCGGCGTCACGACCTCGCGGTGGAGCACCAGGTCGCCGAACCCCGGGAAGTGGGACTCCAGCACCGCTTGCACGGTGTCGCCGAAGGGTTCGCGCTCGGTGTCCCAGTCGCTGCCCTTGAGCTCGTACGGCGCGTACTGGATGAAGCAGCTCATCACGTGCTTGCCGGGAGGCGCCATGTCGGGGTCCACCACCGACTGGAGGGCGCCGTCGATGTAGGGCAGCCTCGAGTACCAGCCGTACTTGGCATCGTCGTACGCGCGCTCGAGGTACTCCAGCGAGGGGCCGATGTTGACGAAGCCGCCGAAGTGGTCGATGCGGCCCTTGAGCGCGGGGTACACCGGGAGGTCGTCGAGGGCGAAGTTCACCTTGGCCGAGGTGCCCTGGAACCGATAGCGCGCGATCGCCTCGTTGAGGTCGCTGGGCAGCTCGCGCGGGCTCACCAGCTCGGTGAACGTACGTCGCGGGTCGAGCGCGCTCACCACGATCGGCGCGGAGAACTCCGTGCCGTCGGTCAGCACGACACCGGTCGCCCTGCCGTCCTTGGTGATCACGTGGTCGACGGGGGCCTCCAGTCGCACGGTGGCCCCGAACGACTCGGCGGCCCGCTGGAGCACCTGGGTGAACCCGCCGTTGCCACCCTTGTGGAATCCCCACGCCCCGTGCTGGCCGTCCTGCTCCCCCATCAGGTGGTAGAGGAGCACCAGGCCGGAGCCCTGCGACATCGGGCCGACCTTGTTGCCGATGATGCCGGACGAGGCGATCGCCGACTTGACGATGTCGGACTCGAAGTAGTCGTCCATCAGGTCGGCGCAGCTGCCGGTCAGGAACCGGATCAGGTCGTGCAGGGTCTTCTTGTCCGCGCCGCGCAGCTGCTTCATCATCCAGGCGACGTCGGCCTGGTCGGCCGGGTCGTCGCTGAAGATGTCGGGCGGCGCGTTGTTGAACAGCGGCATCGCGAGCTGGATGACCTTCTCGAGGTCGTGCTCCCACCGGTGGTAGCCGTCGACGTCCCGCTTGCTGTGCCGGGCGATCTCCTGGTCGTTGAACTGCTCGTCCTCGGTCAGGAGGAGGTAGTCGCCGTCGTCCATCGGGGCGAAGTGGGTCGGCATGAGCAGCGGCAGGAAGCCGTGCTCGACCAGGTTGAGCTCGTGGATGATCTCCGGCCGCAGGAGGCTGAGCGCGTAGGAGAACGTCGTGAACGAGAAGCCGGGATGGAGCTCTTCGGTGATCGCGGCTCCGCCGACGAACGGGCGGCGCTCGAGCACCAGGACGTTCAGCCCGCCCTTGGCGAGGTACGCCGCGTTGGTCAGGCCGTTGTGACCGCCGCCGACGACGATCGCGTCGTAGGTGTTGCCACCGCTGCTCGCCATCACTGCTCCATTCGCACGGAGATCGGGGCCAGCTCGCGCGCGGTCGCGCTCGTCTTCCGGGCAGGGTTGAAGAGGGGCAGCCGATCGGTGGTCGCGGGGACCGAGAGGTACTCGTGGTCGACGGTGATCTCGAGGTGCACCGTCGAACCCTTGGCGGCGTGCTCAGGGAGCACCCGGGCGATCGCGATGTGCCGCTGCAGCACCGGGCTGTACATCAGGCTGGTGGCGTAGCCGGCCCGTTGGTCGCGGTCGGGCCCGCCGTACAGCATCGACTCCCACGCCACGGGGGTCTCGTCCTTGGGTACGACGAGGCCGCGCTCGAGGTGCAGGTCGCGGTGGGCCTCCCAGTCGACCCAGAGTCCGACGGTCGCCCAGCGCGAGGTGCCGTCGCGGAGCTCACGCTCGATGGCGCGGCGGCCGATGAACGGCCGGTCCTCGCCGAGTGCGGCGCCGTCCTTGCCCAGCATCCAGCCGAACCCGAGCTCCTTCGGGGTGAACCGCTCGGCGTCGGTGAAGGCGTAGCGGGCCGAGGTGAACTCCACGTTGATCAGGGACAGGCCGGCCTCGATCCGCAGCATCATCAGCGCGTCCTCGCCGAACGGCCGGAGGCCCTGGCCGTCGCCGGCCTGGATGATCTTGTCGAGGACGCCGAGTGCGTCGTCGGCCTCGACCCGCACCTCGAAGCCGAGGTCGCCGGTGTAGCCGGTGCGCGAGATCGTCACCGGCGCATTGCCGATCTTCGCCTCGATGAGCCCGAAGAAGGCGAGGTCGTTCACCTCGGGCGCGAGGGTGGCCAGGATCTCACGCGACCGGGGGCCCTGGACGGCGAGCATCCCGTAGTCCGCGCTCACGTCCTCGATCGAGACCCGCAGGCGGCCGACGAGGTCGTGCAGGAAGCCCATGTTGGGGTCGGCCGCGGTCAGCAGCCAGTCGTCCTCGGCGTGCCGGAACACGACCCCGTCCTCCAGCACGTAGCCGCCGTCGTCGCACCACACGGTGTACATCGCCTGACCGGGTCGGCAGCGCCGTACGTCCCGGGTCATCACGCCGGCCAAGAACGCCTCCGCGTCGGGCCCGGTGATCCGGTACTTGTACAACGGCGAGGTGTCGAAGAACCCCGCGGAGTTGCGGACCGCGAAGTACTCGTGCTTCGCGGAGAGGTCGTAGCGCAACGCCGAGAGATAGCCCGCCCAGTGGCCGTACAGGCCCGTCTGGTTGAGCTCGCTGAGCCGTGGGTGGAAGGGCGTCGTCCTCATCAACATGGCGCCGCCACCCTAGCCTGAACCGTCGTTCAGCCGCTAGCGGTGGTGTCGGGACGGTCGCAGAACGCCCTCCTCATCCACCGGTGCTCGCGATGCTGAAGCTCAGCCACGTCGACCTCAGCCCGAGGCCCGAACGGAACTCGTCGCCGGTCAGGGCCCTGTCGTTCTTGGTGCCGTGCAGGGTCAGCGACTCGATCCGGCCGTTCCACTTCCCGTTGCCGTCGCGGGCCGTCACCTCGATCGAGGTGAGCCGGCCCAGCGTCGGCCAGACCCGCTGGATGTGGGCCGCGGCGACCTTCGTCCGCCACGAGAAGTACGGATCGACCGCCCCGGTGTCGTGGCGGTCCAGCTTCGCGACCAGGTAGGGCTGGCTCCCCGCGGCGGTCCAGCCGCCGTTGCTGGCGGAGAACTGGGTGAACGCCGGGTCGCCCTGGTAGGTCCGGACCTGCCGCGCGGTCTCGGCCGTGGCCCGGTTGGTCGAGGTCACCTCGGCGGACCTGCCGCCGTACACCTGGCAGCTGCTGTCGTCGCACAGGTTGAAGCGCGGGTCATAGGAGTGGCCGACCTCGTACGCCGCGTAGGTGCGCGCGGCGACGGCCTGCGCCCGGAGCGCGGCGGGCCTCCAGGACGCCGGCATCTCCCTCGGCACGACACCTCGGACGTAGCCCTCGAGCGAGACCTTGTTCACCGTGATCCGGTGCGTGGTCTTGCTGATCGGTCCCATCGCCCGCAGCGTCCCGCGGTAGGTGGTGCGGGTGCCGCCGAGCAGCAGGACCAGGGGTTCGCCGGACGAGCGGAACTCGCCGTTGCCCTTCAACGTGCGCCACACGTGCCAGGCGCCGGTCAGATAGGAGACGGACGTGCCACCGTGGCCGTCGCCGGCCATCCGCCAGCGTGTGGCCTTCGCCGCCTTCCCGCTCGTGGGGACGCGGGTCGTCGTGCCGGCGGTCAGGTCGTGGACCTGAAGGCCCGGCCGCGCGACGACCGTCGTCGCCGCGCCGATGCTCGCCGTCAGCAGGACGCGCACCGAACCGCCGGCCTTCCCCGTGCTCGTGCCGGGGTAGTAGAAGTCGAGGATCTGCCGGGTTGACTTCCCCTGCTTCGCGGCGCCCTGGGCGCCGTACTGGCTCATCCCGTGACCGTGGCCGTAGCCCTTGCCGTGGACCACGATCGTGGCGCCCTTCGGCACGACCAGACCGGGCGTCCCGGCCGCCGGATCGCCGCCGTTCAGCGTCAGCACGGCGGCCAGGACGACGACGGCGGCCCCGGCACGCCGCGGAGGGGTGGTCAACGTCATCGTGCGTCTCTCGGGTGCTGGTGGTGGACGGCTTTCCAGGGGACCACGGAGGTCAGACGCGATGCAAACGGCGGGCCGCCTCGGCCACCGAGCCGCTGATCGACGGGTAGACGGTGAAGGCCTGGGCCAGCTGGTCGGCCGTCATCGACTGCGCAACCGCGATCGACACGGGGTGGATCAGCTCGCTGGCCCGCGGTGCGACCACGACGCCGCCGACCACGATGCCGGTGCCCGGGGTGCAGAACAGCTTCACGAAGCCGTCGTGGACGCCCTGCATCTTGGCCCGCGGGTTGCCGGCCAACGGCAGCGTGTACCGGTTGGCCTCGACCTGGCCACGGTCGACGGCCTCTTGCGACCAACCGACCGTGGCGATCTCGGGGGCGGTGAACACCGTGGAGGAGACCCTGCCCAGGTCGAGCGGGGCCACGGCGTCGCCGAGGAAGTGCCACATCGCGATCCGGCCCTGCATCGCCGCCACGCTGGCCAGCATCAGGACCCCGGTGCAGTCGCCGGCGGCGTACACCCCGCGGGCGCGGGTGCGCGAGACCCGGTCGACGACGACGAACCCGCGTTCGTCGACCTCGACGCCGGCCGTCTCGAGGCCGAGGTCGGCGGTCTTGGGAACCGACCCGACGGCGAGGATGCAGTGGGACCCCTCGACGGTGCGGCCGTCGGTGAGGGTGACCGTCACCCTGTCCCCTGCGCGGGAGACCGATGACATCCGGGAGCGTTCCAGCAGGTGCATCCCGCGACGGGTCAGCACCTCCTCGAGGACCGCGGCGGCGTCGGCGTCCTCCCCGGGGAGCACGCGGTCGCGGCTGGACACCAGCGTCACTTCCGTCCCGAGCGCGACATAGGCGCTGGCGAACTCGGCACCGGTGACGCCGGAGCCCACCACGATCAGGTGCTCGGGCAGCTCGTCGAGGTCGTAGACCTGTTCCCACGTGAGGATCCGCTCGCCGTCCGGCTGCGCCTCGGGCGTCGTACGCGGCGCAGCGCCGGTGGCGAGCAGGACGGCGTCGGCGGCGAGGCGCTCCTCGCCGCCCGCCGTGACGGCGATGACCGTGTCCGGCCCGTCGAGCCGGCCACGGCCCCGGAGCACTCGCACGCCTTCCTTCTCCAGCCGGCGACCGATGTCGTCGCTCTGGTCCCGGGCGAGCTTCTTGACCCGCTCGTTGACGCGGGCCAGGTCGACGCCGACCGTCGTGGCGTCGTCGCCCTCGTGGTCCCGGAGCCGGAGCCCGAGCTCGGCGGCCCCCGCCACCTCGGTCATGAGCTCGGCGGTGGCGATCAGGGTCTTGCTGGGCACGCAGTCGGTGAGGACCGCCGAACCGCCCACGCCGTCGGAGTCGACGATCGTGACCTCGGCGCCGAGCTGTGCTGCCACGAGGCCCGCCTCGTACCCTCCCGGCCCGCCGCCGACGATGACGACATGGTCGCGGGTGGGCATGGGGTCATTGTGGCAGTCGGGTCGGGTCGCAGAAGAACCACGGCCGTCACCCCGGGCCGGCGACGCCGCAACGCAGGACCTGCCGGGTCTGCTCGAAGGTGGGGACGCGTCCGGCGAGCATCTCGGCGGCCTGACGGGTGCTGATGAGCATGGCCCAGACCGGAGCTCAGAGGTTGATCATGTGCCCGGCGATGCCGTGCACGGTCTCCTTGATCGCCTCCGAGAGGGTCGGGTGGGCGAAGACGTTGCGGGCGACCTCGTCGGCGGTGAGGTCCCACTTCTGGGCCAGGGTCAGCACCGGCAGCAGCTCGGTCACGTCGGGCCCGATCATGTGGGCGCCGAGGATCTCGTGGTACGTCGCGTCGGCCACCACCTTGACGAAGCCGGCGGCCTCCCCCAGGCCCTGGGCCTTGCCGTTGGCGGAGAAGGGGAAGGTCGCCGTCTTCACGTCGTACCCCTTCTCCTTCGCCTGCTCCTCGCTGTAGCCGAAGGAGCCGATCTGCGGCTGGCAGTACGTCGCGCGGGGGACGAAGTCGTAGGCGACCGGCATCGTCTCGGCGCCGGCGATGGCCTCGGCGGCGACGATCCCCATGGCCTCGGCGACGTGGGCCAGCATCAGGCGGCCGGTGACGTCGCCGATGGCGTAGACGTGCTCGACGTTGGTCCGGCAGAGGTCGTCGACCACGATCGCCCCCCGCTCGGTCGCCACGCCCAGCGACTCGAGCCCGTAGCCCTCGAGGCGCGGCGCGAAGCCGATCGCCTGCAGCACCTTGTCGGCCTCGAGCACCTCGGAGGACCCGCCGCTCGAGACGGTGACCTTCACCTTCTCCCCGGACTCCGCGCCCGCGTCGGAGATCGACTCGACCTTGGTCCCGAGCAGCACCTTCACCCCGAGCTTCTTGTAGTGCTTGAGCAGCTCCTTGGAGATGTCGGCGTCCTCGGTCGGCACCATCCGGTCGAGGAACTCCACGATGGTGACGTCGACGCCGAAGTTGGCCATCACGTAGGCGAACTCCACGCCGATGGCGCCCGAGCCGGCGATCACGATGCTGCCGGGCAGGTCGGCATCCATGATCTGCTCCTCGTAGGTCACCACCCGGTCGGAGAGCTTCGTGCCGGGGATCAGCTGGGTGGTCGCACCGGTGGCGATGATCAGGTTGTCGAAGGTCACCTGCGTGGTGTTGCCGTCGTGGTCCTTGACGTCCATCGCCTTGGCGTCGGTGAGCGTGCCCCAGCCGTCGATCTCCTTGATCTTGTTCTTCTTCATCAGGTAGTGGACGCCCTTGACGATGCCCTCG
>JAICSK010000239.1 GCA_025936915.1 Nocardioides sp. | reverse complement strand
TGGCAGATCTTGTGGGTGCCGAAGGTGACCGTCACGTCGGCGGTCACGTGGTCACCGTCGAGCCGCCCCGTGTCGACGTCCACCCCGCTCGGGACGTCGACCGCGACGACGGGGAACCCGGACACGGCGCGTACCGCCTCGGCCACTCGGTCGCGCAGCCCCGGCCGCCCGCCGATACCGACGATGCCGTCGAGGACCACGTCGGGCGTGCTCGCCTCGGCGAGCCCGAGCCGGCGGCCGCCCGCCCTCGTCAAGGCCGCCAGGCCCGCCTCGTGGATCGAGTCGGCCACTGCGACCGCCTCGACCCGGGCACCGCGCCGCGCGAGCATCGCGCCGGCGTACAACGCGTCTCCGCCGTTGTCACCCGAACCCACCAGCAACAAGACCCGACGCCCGTATGCCCCGCCCAGCAGGTCGATCACACTCGTCGCGAGCCCCGCCGCCGCCCGCTGCATCAGGGTGCCGCCCGGAAGCGTGGCCATCAGGGCACCCTCGGCCGCCCGGATCTGCTCGACCGTGTGGGCGGACCTCATGGGGTGAACCTAGTGGGCCTGGTATCCGGGTCGAGCGCCTCACCCCTCCAGCACCACCACCGCGGAGGCGATCCCGGCATCGTGGGAGAGCGAGAGGTGGACCGAGGTGGCGCCGAGCTCGGTCGCGCGCGCGGACACGGGGCCGCGCCGGGTGAACACCGGCCGGCCGGACGACTCGGAGACCACCTCGGCGTCGTGCCACTCGAGGTTGCCCGGGGCGCCGAGCGCCTTGGCCAGCGCCTCCTTCGCCGCGAACCGGGCGGCCAGCGAGGCGAGTGGGCGCGAGGCCTCGGTGGTGGTGAACAGCCGCTCCACCATCCCCGGCGTACGCCGGAGCGCGTCACCGAAGCGCGAGATGTCGACCACGTCGATGCCGACGCCGACGATCGCCACGGCGAGCAGTCCTACTCGACCGTGACCGACTTGGCCAGGTTGCGCGGCTGGTCGACGTCGTGTCCGAGCCGTGTGGCGAGCTCGCAGGCGAACAGCTGCAGCGGTACGACGGCCGGCACCGGTTGCAGCAGCGTCGACACGCGCGGCAGCCGGATGATCGTGTCGGCGAACTCCTCGATCCCGTGGTCGTCGTCCTCGACCATCACGATCGTCCGCGCGCCGCGCGCCCGGATCTCCTGGATCGCGCTGACCATCTTGTCGTGGAGCTGGTCGCGGCCCCGCGGCGGCACGACGCAGAACACCGGCAGTCCCGGCTCGATCAGGGCGATCGGCCCGTGCTTGAGCTCACCGGCGGCGAACCCCTCGGCGTGCAGGTAGGCGAGCTCCTTGAGCTTCAGCGCGCCCTCCAGCGCGATCGGGAAGCCGACGTGCCGGCCCAGGAACAGCACCGACCGCGCTCCCTCGAGCTCGGCCGCGAGTGCATAGAGGTCGTCGGCGCCGTCGAGGATCCGCTGCACGTGGCCCGGCATGTCGCGCAGCTCACCCACCACCCGCGCGATCTCGTCGGCGTACGACGTGCCGCGCACCTGCGCGAGATACAGCCCGAGCAGGTACGCCGCGATCATCTGGGTGATGAAGCCCTTGGTCGACGCGACCCCGATCTCCGGACCGGCATGGGTGTAGATCACCGCGTCGGACTCGCGGGGGATCGTCGAGCCGTTGGTGTTGCAGATCGCCAGCACCTTCGACCGCTGCTGCCGTGCGTGCCGGATGGCCATCAGGGTGTCGGCGGTCTCGCCCGACTGGCTGATCGCCACCACCAGCGTCGAACGGGTGAGGATCGGGTCGCGGTAGCGGAACTCGTGGGCCAGCTCGACCTCGCACGGCACCCGCGTCCAGTGCTCGATGGCGTACTTCGCCACCAGCCCCGCGTAGAACGCCGTGCCGCAGGCGATGATGATGATCTTGTCGACCTCGCGCAGCTCGTCGTCGGAGATCCGCACCTCGTCGAGCTGCAGCCGGCCCTCGGCGTCGTGCCGGCCGAGCAGCGCGTCGGCGATCGCCCGCGGCTGCTCGAAGATCTCCTTGCGCATGAACCAGTCGAAGCCGTCCTTCTCGGCGGCCGAGAGGTCCCAGTCGACGTGGTAGCGCGTGCCCTCGGCGGGTCGGCCGTCGAAGCCGATCACCTCGACGCCCTCGCGGGTGATCGTGACGATCTGGTCCTGACCGAGCTCCAGCGCCTCGCGGGTGTGCTCGATGAACGCCGCCACGTCGGAGCCGATGAAGTTCTCGCCCTCGCCGATGCCCACGACGAGCGGGGAGTTACGCCGTGCCGCCACGACCCGCGACGGGTCCTCCGCATCGACGGCGACCAGCGTGAAGGCGCCCTCGAGCCGTGAGCACACCTGCTGCATGGCACCGGTGAGAGTGCCGCCCGCGGCCAGGGCGGTCTCGATCAGATGGGCCGCGATCTCGGTGTCGGTCTCCGAGCGGAGCTCGTCTCCCGCGGCCTCGACCTCGGACCTCAGCTCGGCGAAGTTCTCGATGATCCCGTTGTGCACCAGGGCCACCCGGCCGTGGTTGCCCAGGTGGGGGTGGGCGTTGGTGTCGTTGGGTGCCCCGTGGGTCGCCCAGCGGGTGTGGCCGATGCCGGTGGTCGAGCCCGGGAGCGGGGACTCCGCCAGCACCTTCTCGAGGTTGGCGAGCTTGCCCGCCCTCTTCGCCCAGGCGACGCTCCCGTCGTTGACCAGGGCCACCCCGGCGGAGTCGTAGCCGCGGTACTCCAGCCGCCGAAGTCCCTCGATGACGACGTCCTGGGCTTGCTTGTCGCCGACGTACCCCACGATGCCGCACATGGGCGCGATTCTACGGGCGTGAGGCCGTGGCTCTCGGATCCCAGGGCCGGCTGGAACAATGCCCGCCATGTCCGGCAACGGTGACGGCGGCTCCGTCGGCGACCTCTCGCCGTACGTCGAGCTCCAGCGCGACGCCTGGGCCGCGCTGGGAGAGCACTTCCAGCAGCCGCTGTCGGCCGAGGAGATCACCCGGCTGCGCGGGCTCGGCGAGCATCTCGACCTCGACGAGGTGAGCCAGGTCTACCTGCCGTTGTCCAAGCTGCTGAGTCTCAGGGTCGAGGCCGCGCGCAGGTTGCACCGCAAGCAGGAGCAGTTCCTGCAGCGACCGCAACCGCCGCGCACGCCGTTCGTGATCGGGCTCGCCGGCTCGGTCGCGGTCGGCAAGTCGACGACCGCTCGCGTGCTCCAGCACCTGCTCGCCCACTGGCCCGAGCATCCGAACGTCGCGCTGGTGACGACCGACGGCTTCCTGCACCCGACCGCCGTGCTGGAGGAGCGCGGCCTGCTCTCCCGCAAGGGCTTCCCGGAGTCCTACGACCGTCGGGCGCTCCTGCGGTTCGTCGTCGACATCAAGTCGGGCAGGGAGCAGGTCGAGGCGCCGGTCTACTCCCACCTCACCTACGACCGGGTCCCCGGCGAGACGGTCGTCGTACGGCACCCGGACATCGTGATCCTCGAAGGTCTCAACGTGCTCCAGCCCGCCCGCGTCACCGAAGACGGCCGGTCGGGGCTCGCCCTGAGCGACTACTTCGACTTCGGGATCTACGTCGACGCCGCGACCGACGACATCCGGTCGTGGTACGTCGACCGGTTCCAGCGGCTGCGCGAGACGGCGTTCGCCGACCCGGCGTCGTACTTCCGGCGGTACGCCGACCTGTCGCCCGACGATGCGCGGCGCACGGCACTGGAGATCTGGGACGGCATCAACGGACCCAACCTCGAGCAGAACATCCTGCCCACCCGCTCACGCGCGACGCTCGTGCTGCGCAAGGCCCGCGACCACTCGGTCCGCTACGTCCGGTTGCGCAAGATCTGACGAAACGCACGACCGCGCCCGCCCTCAGGACCGCCGGTAGATCGTGATCACGGTCCCGTCGCGGTACGGCGTGCACTCGACCAGGTCCAGCCGGCGTCCGGTCGCGAGGTCCTTGAACATCGGCTCACCGCTGCCCAGGGCGA
>JAICSK010000268.1 GCA_025936915.1 Nocardioides sp. | reverse complement strand
TTTCCCACACATGCCGAAACCACCGAATGGAGGTGCCCGGGGAAACGGGAGCCGGCAACGGCGGCCGGGACAGAGGGACCTTCCACTCCCAAAGCCAAAGACCGCAACCACCCACCCACCGCAACGGATCTCGTGACGGGCGCAGCGCGACCTCCTCGACCAGCTGGGAGGTCGCCGACACGACCCGGTTCGCCAACACCCTCGCGCCCGGGCCGTCGTACGTCGAGACTGGGCGGATGCCGACGTTCACGCCCCTCCACCGCGACCTGACCTTCCTCTCCCCGCTCTCGGAAGCTCGGGCCGCGCGCCTGGTCGGCTTCCTCACCGAGGACGAGCCGTCGACCGTGCTCGACGTCGGCTGCGGCTGGGGGGAGCTCCTCCTGCGCGTGCTCGAGGCAGCGCCGGCCGCTCGGGGGTTCGGCGTCGATCTCGACGAGGACGCGATCGCCGGCGCCCACCGGCACGCGGTGGACCGCGGGCTCAGCGACCGCGCCACGTTCGAGGCGACTGATGCCCGCGAGGTCACCGGCACCTACGGAGCCGTCACCTGCATCGGTTCGTCGCAGATCTGGGGGCCGAGCGTCGAGGAGGCACAGCCACTCGACTACGCCGCCGCCCTGACGGCCCTGCGCTCGCTCCTCCCCCGCGGCGGGCGCCTGGTGTACGGCGAGGGCATCTGGTCCGCGACGCCGACGCCGGCCGCGACCGCGCCCCTGTCCGGGCGCGACGACGAGTTCATCCGCCTCGGCGCGCTGGTCGACCTGGCGAAGAGCCACGGGTTCGCGGTGACGGCAGCACACGAGGCCGACCAGGACGAGTGGGACGTCTTCGAGTCCGGCTTCGCAGCGGGCTACGCTCGCTGGCTGGTCGAGCACGACGCCGACGACCCGGATGCCGACGAGGTCCGGACGCTGGCGGCGCGCCAGCACACGGCCTACTTCGAGGGATATCGCGGGATCCTGGGTCTGGCCTACCTCCAGCTGGTGGCCGTGTGACGGTCGAGATCACCCGGGTCGACGTCGCCGACCTCGACCTCGCGACAGCCACCGCCCTCGCCCGGATCGACAACGCCGCGCTCGACGGCGTACCCCTGCGGCACCACACGGCGGAGACGTTCCTGCTCGACTGCCGCGACCGGAACGGCGAAGGCCCGGACGCCGGTCTCTGGCTCGCCCACCACGGCCCGAGTCTGGTCGGGTACGCCGCCCTCACCCTGAACCTGTTCGAGAACCTCGACGGCGCGAAGATCCTCGGCGCCGTCCATCCCGACCACCAGCGGCAGGGCGTCGGCCGGCAGCTGATGACCACCGCCGAGGCCGCCACCGACCGACCCCGTCTCCGCGCGCCGGCCTGGGCGGGGACCCCCGGCCAACAGGCGGTGCCCCACTTCGGATACACGCGACAGGGCTCCCACGAGGTACGCCGACTCCGCGTGCGCACGCCCCAGCCGCCGGACCTGGTTGCCGCCGCCGAGGAGGCGACCCGCGACTACGACCTCGAGCGGTTCATCGGCCCCTGCCCCGACGAGCTGCTCGGCGACGTCCGGATGCTGCGCGAGGTGATCAACGACGCCCCGGAGCCCGGCGAGTGGGAGGCCTACCCGCCTGAGCGCATCCGGCGCTACGAGGAGTCGCTCGCGCGCGGTCACCAGACGCCGTACACGATCATCGCGCGGCACCGCACGACCGGTGAGGCGGCTGCGATCACGATGCTGTGCGTCCACGACCTCCGCCCGAGCATCGCCGCCCAGGAGGACACGTCGGTCGTGGCCGGCCACCGTGGTCACCGACTCGGTCTCCGGCTCAAGCTCGCCATGCTCGACTGGCTCCGGGAGGAACGGCCCGACGTGGAGTACACCGACACCTGGAACGTGCCCGGCAACGCTCCCATGATCGCGATCAACGACGCCCTGGGCTGTAGGAAGGTCGCCGAGACGATCTCCTTCCGCAAGGTGCGGTGACAGGACGCCTGGGTGACCGAACCATCGGCCCCCACATGACGAACCCACCACGCGTCGTCGCCCTCGGGGTACCTTCCTGCTCGCGACCTCCGTGCTGGGCGCCGTATCCACACCGACGGCAGACGCGGCGGACGGTGGGCCACCGACCTGCCGCGGTCACCGAGCCACCATCTGAGGGCTCCCGCCGACGCCTGACGGGCACTGGGCACCGAGACGTGATCGTGGGCACGGGGCGGACATCCCAGCGGATCGACGCGGGGAGCGGCGACGTCCTGGTCTGCGCGGGGCGGGCGCTGACGTCGTGCGCGGTGGAGTCGGGGACGACCGCCTCCACGGTCAGCAGGTGCATGTCGAGCGCTCGGACCACGTCGGCGACGTACTCGACGGCGGTCCGGGCAACGACCTTCTCCACCCGGGCTTCGATCCTCGCGCGACGGGGTCACACGTGTCCGGTGAGGATCTCCGCCTC
>JAICSK010000018.1 GCA_025936915.1 Nocardioides sp. | reverse complement strand
TCATCACCTCGTCGGACGGCGTCGTGCGGGGGTACTCCGCCACGCCGAGCATCCGCTTGGCCTGGTCGTAGTACGGCGCGAGCTCGGCCCGCCAGTCGGTGATGTCCTTCCACGACGGGTCGTCGTAGAACGGCGCGAGCGGCTCGTAGAGCGTGTTCGCGTAGACCAGGGACCCGCCGCCCACCCCGGCACCGGACAGGATCAGGCAGTCCTTGAGCGCGTCGATGCGCTGGATGCCGTAGCAGCCGACCTCCGGCCGGAACAGGAACCGACGGGTGTCGAACGACGTCTTCGCGAAGTCGGCGTCCTCGAACCGCGCTCCGGCCTCGAGCACGCCGACGGAGTATCCCTTCTCGGTGAGCCGCAGCGCGGCGACCGACCCCCCGAACCCCGAGCCGACCACGAGGACGTCGTAGTCGGGCTTGCGGTGAGCGCTCATGCGCGGCGCAGCTTCTTCATGACCCGCAGGCTCGCGGTCATCAGCTTGGCATAGGTCTGGTCGGAGACGCCGTACTGCGGTGCGAAGCGGAGGAGCCGCTGGCTGGCCACAGACTGCGTCTCGGTGAAGCGCAGGACGCCCTCGCTGCCCTGTCGGCGCCCGAGGCCCGAGGATCGCATCCCACCCATCGGGGCCTCGATGCTGCCGAACGTCGCGGCGAACGCCTCGTTGACGTTGACCGTGCCGCACCTGATCTGCCGGGCCACCTCGCGGGCCCGCGAGACGTCCCGGCTGTAGATCGAGGCGTTCAGGCCGTACTCGCCGTCGTTGGCGCGCGCGATCGCCTCGACCTCGTCGTGGAAGCGGTAGGCCGAGATCACCGGGCCGAACGTCTCGTTGCCGAAGCACGTCATCTCCGGCGTCACGCCGTCGAGGATGGTCGGCTCGTAGAAGAACGGCCCGAGGTCGGGCCGCGCGCGACCACCGGTCAGCACCCGGGCGCCCTTGGCGACGGCGTCGTCGACGTGCGCCGTCACGGTCTCGAGCTGACGCCTGCTGATCAGTGAGCCCATGTCGCTGCCCCAGTCGAGGGTCGCACCCAGCGACATCGCCTCCGTGCGGGCCACGAAGCGCTCCAGGAACCTGTCGTAGACCTGGTCGGCCACGAACAGGCGCTCCATCGACACGCACAGCTGGCCGGCGTTGGAGAACGCGGCGCGCACCGCGCCCTCGGCGGCCCTCTCGAGGTCGGCGTCGCGGAGCACCAGGATCGGGTTCTTGCCGCCGAGCTCCAGCGAGCAGCCGATCAGCCGGTCTGCGCAGCCCTGCGCGATCAGCCGGCCGGTCGCGGTCGAGCCGGTGAAGCAGATGTAGTCGGCGCGCCGGATCATCGCGGGACCGATCTCCGGGCCGGGACCGGCGACGACCTGCCAGAGATCAGCCGGGAAGCCGGCGTGCTCGAGCAGCTCGGCCCCCAGGAGGGCCGACAGCATGGTCTGGGCGTCCGGCTTGGCGACGACGGCGTTGCCCGCCAGCAGCGCGGCGAGCCCGTCGCTCAGGGCCATCGTGAAGGGGTAGTTCCACGGCGAGATGACGCCGACGACGCCCTTCGGGACGCGGTTCAGCTGAACCCTGGTGAGCACGGGGAAGACACCCCGCACCCGGCGCGTGTCGAGGTGCCCGTGCGCCGTACGGGCGTAGTAGCGCGCCGTCAGGGCTACGTGGAGTGGCTCGTCGAACGCGTGCTTGCGGACCTTGCCGGACTCCAGGCAGATCAGGTCGATGATCTCCTTCTGCCGGTCGAGGACCAGGTCGTGCAGCCGCAGTAGCGCGGCCGCACGCTCGTCGACCGGCGTACGGGCCCATGACTCCTGTGCCCGGCGCGCCCGGCGGAAGGCCTCCTCGACGTCGGCCTCGCTCGACTGCGGGATGTGGGCGAGCGGCTGGTCGCCGATCGGCGAGCGCACCTCCACCGTCTCGCCGGAGGTCGAGACGACCCGGCGGGTGAGGTTCCCGACGTACGCCCGATCGAGGGCGTACGACGCCGTGGGGTCGTGCTCGGGATCGTGCGGCCCCTCCACGAGGGGCCCGGAGGACGGGTGGAGGTCGCTCATGTACCGAGGGTATGTCGGCCACCCTTCCGGGGCTACCTCCCAGTAACCATTCGGACAACCCATCGGCGGCTCCCCCTTCCCAGGCGCGGCCGGCTCGGGGTTGACTCAGCAGAGGCGCCCCGACGGGGGCCTGAGAACACGACCCGGGAGGAGCACAGATGGGTATCCGGTTGAAGCTGGTGGGCGTGGGTGGGGCGCTCGCCCTGGCGGCCGCCGCCCTGGCCACGAACGCGTCCGCAGCGGACGGCCATGGCGCACGCGCGTCGCACGGGCAGGGGCCGGCACTCGATCACGTCTTCGTGATCATGCTGGAGAACCACTCGCAGTCGAGCGTCATCGACGACGCCAACGCGCCGTTCATGACCTCGCTGGCGCACACGTACTCGATGGCCGACCAGTACTACGGGGTCACTCACCCGTCGATGCCGAACTATCTCGCGGCGATCGCCGGCGACAACTTCGGGATCCAGGACGACAACGACCAGAACGTCGTCAACCTCGATCGCCCGAACCTCGCCCAGGAGCTCACCGCGGCCCACATCCGGTGGGGCGCCTACATGGAGGACCTGCCGACCGACAAGCTCGCTCGCTTCGGCCCCACTCTGGGCGACGGGACGGTCGTCTCGTTGTATGCGAAGAAGCACAACCCGTTCGTGTTGTTCGACGGCATCAAGAACGACCCGAGCGAGATGGCCAACGTCAAGGACTACAGCCAGCTCGGCGACGACCTCAACAGCCAGCACGCACCGCAGTTCGTCTGGATCACGCCCAACCAGTGCCACGACATGCACGGTGGCGTCTACGTCTCGGTCCCGGGGCACCCGGAGACGCCGTGCCCGTACGGGTCGACCAAGGACGACGCGAACGACGCGGCCCTGAAGCAGAAGGCCGACGACTTCGTGCACACGGCCGTGAACACGATCATGAGCTCGCAGGCCTGGACCCGGCACTCGGCCATCTTCATCGTGACCGACGAGAACGACTTCACCGGCAACTCCGAGACCGGCGGCTGGGAGAGCGCGGACGGCTGCTGCGACAGCCCCTACGTCGCCGCCGGCGACACGCGGGTCAGCGCCAGCTGGCCGGGCGGCACCTACGGTGGCGGGCTGATCCCCGCGATCGTGGTGAGCAAGAGCGGCCCTCGTGGCTACGTCAGCCACACGCCGTACAACCACTACTCGATGCTGACCACGATCGAGCAGAACTGGCACCTGCCCTACACCGGTCACGCCGGTGACCGCGCCGGCGGCGTGGTCGCGATGTGGCCACTGATCAACGGCGACTGAGCTGTGACCGTCGCGCCCGGCGGGTTCCGACCCGCCGGGCGCGACTGCGCTCGGACGAGGTCGTGCTCACACGATGTCGGGGGCACTGACCCGGGCCTCGTCGGCCTCCTGGTCGGTGAGCTTCTCCTGCGACTGCCGCTCGGCCTCGACCCGGCGGAGGTAGTGATCGACCTCGTCGTCGCGGCGTGCCGCGTCCCAGCCGAGCTCCGCGGCCATCAGGTCGGCGGCGGCGGTGACGGCGACGGTGCCGCGGTCGAAGGTCTCGATCGAGATCCGGGTACGACGGGCGAGGACGTCGTCGAGGTGGCGGGCGGCCTCGTGGGTCACCGCGTACACGACCTCCGCCGAGAGGTAGTCCTCGGTCCCGGGCAGCGGCTCGCCGAGCTCGGGCCGCGCGGCGATGAGCGCGAGCAGGTCGTCGATGAGGCCGCCGTACCTGCCGAGGAGGTGGTCGATCCGGCCCACCTCGAGCCCCGACCGGCGACTGAGCGCTACGCGCTGGTTGGTCCGGGTCAGGAATCCGTCGGCGCCGAGCAGCGGCACGCGCTCGGTCTGTGAAGGTGCGACGTCCGGCCAGCCACGGACGGCGAGGTCGACGGCGTCGCGCGCCATCACCCGGTACGTCGTGAGCTTGCCGCCGGCGATCAGCACCAGGCCCGGCACGGGGCTGACGACCGTGTGCTCGCGGGACACCTTCGTCGTCGCGACCTCACCCTCACCGCCGGAGCCGACGCCGCGTCCGGCCTTGCCGGCGAGGAGTGGCCGCAGGCCGGCGTACACGCCTTCGACGTCGGCGTGGTCGAGCGGCACCTTGAGCATCTTGTTCACGTGCCCGAGCAGGTAGTCGATGTCGGTGCGCGACGCCGCGGGGTGGGCGAGGTCGAGGTCCCAGGCGGTGTCGGTGGTGCCGATGATCCAGTGCCGGCCCCACGGGATCACGAACAGCACCGACTTCTCGGTCTTGGTGATGAAGCCGCACTCCGACCGGATCCGGTCGCGGGGCACCACGAGGTGGATCCCCTTGCTGGCCTCGACGTCGAGCGACGGTGGCCCGCCGAGCAGCCGTTCGACGTCGTCGGTCCAGACCCCGGCCGCGTTGACGACCGCCCGCGCCCGCACCTCGAGGCCCCTCCCGCTCTCGAGGTCGGTCGCGCGGACGCCGACGACACGGCCGTCGTCGCGCAGGAACCCGGTCACCCGGGTGCGGGTCGCCACCCAGGTCCCGTGGTGGGCGGCGGTGCGGGCCAGGGTCACCACCAGCCGGGCGTCGTCGACCTGGCAGTCGTAGTAGCGCACGGCACCGGACAGGTCGTCGGTGCGCAGGTCGGGTGCGATCCGGGCGACCTGCTTGCGGAAGAGGTGCTTGTGCTTGGGCAGCCCCATCTCGTACTTGCCCGCCATCGCCAGGACGTCGTACAGCGCGAGCCCGGCGCCGACGTAGGGTCTCTCGATCGTCCGGTGCAAGGGGTAGAGGAACGGCACCGGCCTGACCAGGTGCGGGGCGAGCCGGGTGAGCAGCAACCCGCGCTCCTCCAGCGCCTCGCGGACCAGGCCGAAGTCGAACATCTCCAGGTACCGCAGGCCGCCGTGCACCAGCTTGCTCGACCGCGACGACGTCCCGCTGGCGAGGTCGCGCTGCTCGAGCAGCCCGACGGTGAGTCCCCGCGAGACCGCGTCGAGGGCCACCCCGGCACCGACCACGCCGCCGCCCACGACGAGGACGTCGATCGGGTCGTCGGCGTCGGACGTCCCCAGCGCCGTCAGCGCGCCTGCTCGCGCATCGGGGCCGAGCGCGTTTGACTGGGTGGCCACGGGAGGATCCTCTCAAGCAGCCGGGAGGACTGGGTGCGGACACTCGCACGGATCGGCGCGGTCGGCGTCCTGGTGACCCTTGCCCTCGCGGCCGGCGCTGTCGCGCGGCCGGACCGGTCGAGCGACGACGGGGCGCGGTTCGCGATCGCGGTGACCACACCCTCGCCGTCGCCGCGGACCGATCCACCCGTGTCGCCGCCCGTGGCCGCGCCCACCGACGACCCGCCGGCCGGTCCGACGGGTGACCCGACCCCAGACCCTCCCGATCCCCGGGCCCCCCGCCGGGTGACGGTGATGATGAGCGGCGACCTGCTCTGGCACGACACCGTCTGGGAGAGCGCCCATGCCGACGCCGTACGCCGCGGCCTTCACCGGCGCTTCGACTTCGACCCCATGCTGGCGGCGATGAAGCCGCTCGTCGAGAGCGCCGACCTGGCGATCTGCCACGAGGAGGTGCCGTTCGCCGCCGACGACGAGCACCTCTCGAGCTATCCCGTCTTCGCCGCACCCCCCGAGGTCGCGCCCTGGATCGCCTCGATGGGCTGGGACGCCTGCACCACCGACTCCAACCACAGCATCGACCAGGGGTACGCCGGCCTGGCGCGCACCGCGAGGCTGCTCGAGAACGCCGGGGTTCGCCACGTGGGCACCTTCCGCACCCCTGCCGAACGGCGACGTCCGGTCATCCTGACCACGGCGGAGGGGGTCAAGGTCGGGATCGTCGGCGGCACCTACTCGCTCAACGGCTTCTCGCTCCCGCCCGACCAGCGCTGGGCGGTCTCGATGTGGGACGCCGACAACCTGATCGCGCAGGCCCGTGCGGCGAAGGAGGCCGGTGCCGACATCGTGCTGGTCCAGTACCACGGCGGCACCGAGTACTCCCGCCTCCCCAACGCCCAGCAGGTCGCGCTGGTGCGACGACTCACCGCCAGCCCCTACGTCGACCTCGTGTTCGCCGAGCACGCCCACGTCGTGCAGCCGATCACGAAGGTGAACGGCACGTGGGTCGTCTACGGGATGGGCAACATGGTCGGGCAGAGCGATCCGGCGTACCCACGGGCCTACGAAGGCATCAGCGTCCGGTTCACCTTCACCGAGTCCTCTCACGGGTTCCGGGTCACGCGCGCGTCGTACATCCCGACGGTCTGGAACGTCTACTCCCCCGGCCACCCGATCCGCGTGCTGCCCGTGCTGAGCTCGCTCGCGCATGGCGTCGGCGACCGCGCGCGCCTGTTGGAGGCCCTGCGGATGACCCGGCTCGCGGTCAACGGCCTCAACCCCCACGGCCGCACGACTCCGGGACTTCACCGGAACTGACGCGCCCGGTGAGGTTTCATAGGGGCGTGGACGAGGTCGTCGCGCTGTACGACGACGGGGGGCGTCCCGACGGGAGTGCCCCTCGTTCCGTGATGCGCGCCCAGAACCTCCGGCACGCAGCGACCGGCATCGTCGTCCGCGACCCCTACGGCCGCGTCTACGTCCACCGCCGGACGGCGACCAAGGACGTCTACCCGGCGTACTGGGACTTCACCGCGGGTGGCGTCGTCCTCGACGGCGAGGACCCGCTCGACGGCGCGCGCCGCGAGCTGGCGGAGGAGCTGGGGGTCACCAGCGAGCTCGAGCCGCTGGGCGAGGCCGACTACGCCGACGACCACACCCGCTACCACGCGTTCCGCTACGTCACGACCTGGGACGGGCCGATCACGCCGCAGCCCGAGGAGGTCGCGTACGGCGCGTGGCTGAGCATCGAGCGGCTGCTCGAGCAGATGGCCGACCCGGCCATCTCGTTCATGCCGGACTCGCGGGCGCTGTTCGCGCACTGGCTGCACGAGCGGGCGTCCGACCGCGGGGAACCGCACGAAGGGTGGGACACCTGGGCGATCCGGGTCGAGGACCGGTGGCTCGACCGCACGCCGAAGTTCGCCGACGCCGAGGTGCAGCTGCGCAACGAGGTCCGGCTGATGCCGAGGCTCGCGCCGTTGCTGCCGCTCGAGGTGCCGGTGCCGATCGTGCTCGACGAGTCACCGCTCCGGGTGCGTCACCGGCTGGTCGCCGGCGAGCTCGCGACGGGAGCGGCGCTCGGACGCGACGACGGCCGCCGGCTCGGCGAGTTCCTGCGCGTCCTCCACGACATGCCGGTCAACGTCTACATCGAGTCGGGGATCCCGGAGCGGACCGCGGCCCGGGCCGAGCTGCTCGCGACGCTGGAACGGATGCTGCACCGCGTGGTCCCGCTCCTCCCCCCCGACCACCAGGACGCCGGCCAGACGCTGTTGCGCCGCATCGCGCTCCGCACGCCCGCGACGCTCGTGCACGGCGACCTCGCGGCCCACCACGTCACCTGTGCCGACGGCCGGCTGGCCGGCGTGCTGGACTGGAAGGACGCCCGGGTCGCCGACCCGGCCGTCGACCTGGCCTGGGCGTTGTACGGCACGCCGGAGCCGTTCGCCGAGGCCGTCGCGACGTCGTACGGCGTGACCGACGACGAGCTCGCGCGGGCCCTGGACTGGCACCGGCTCAGCCCCTGGTACGAGGTGATGTGGGGTCTCGGCCCTGGTGGCGAGGCGTTCCTCGCCGGCGGGCTGGACGGCGTCGTCTCGTTGCTCGACGTCAAGAGGACGGCGTGACGACAGGGTCAGCAGGTCACCGCGGCACGACCAGCCGCGACTCGTAGGCGAACACGACCGCCTGCACCCGGTCGCGCAGGCCGAGCTTGGCGAGCACGCGCGCGACGTGGGTCTTGACCGTGGCGACCGACACGAACAGCTCGGCCGCGATCTCGGCGTTCGTGGCGCCGGTGGCCATCGCCCGGAGGACGGTGAGCTCCCGGTCGGTCAGCCGGGTGAGCTCGTCGGGCAGCGCCCGCGGTCCGGCCCCTTCGTGCCGTCGCCCGAGCGCCGACATCAAGTCCTCGATCGCGAGGTGGTCGAGGTGCAACGTGAGTGGCGTCCGTAATCCCCATCGGTCATCGGCCGATCCGGGCACGGCTGCGGCAATCGTCATGGTCTCTCCCCCCTGCTTGACCACTGCGCACACCGCGTGGTGTCCCCCCGGAAGAACAGACACGTGATGCAGGCAGGGTGAGCCAGATTCGCGTCCAGCACAACCCCCAGGAGGGTGTGCAATCCAACCCGATACCTCGGAGGGCGATGTTTTTACCTGATTGTTGCGTCAGGAGACGACGACCTCGATCCGCTGGAACTCCTTGAGCTCGGTGTAGCCGGTGGTCGCCATCGCCCGGCGCAGCGCCCCGACGAGGTTCATCGTGCCGTCGGCGACCCGCGAGGGGCCGAACAGGATCTCCTCGAGCGTGCCGACCGACCCGATGGCCACGCGCTCGCCCCGTGGGAGCTCGCCGTGGTGCGCCTCGGCGCCCCAGTGGAACCCACGTCCGGGTGCGTCGCTGGCCCGCGCGAACGGCGAGCCGATCATCACCGCGTCGGCGCCGCAGGCGATCGCCTTGGCGATGTCTCCACTTCTGCCGATGGAGCCGTCGGCGATGACGTGCACGTAGCGGCCGCCCGACTCGTCCATGTAGTCGCGGCGTGCCCCGGCGACGTCCGCGACGGCGCTCGCCATCGGGACCGACACACCGAGCACCGTGCGCGTCGTGTGCGCCGCACCTCCGCCGAACCCGACGAGCACGCCGGCCGCGCCGGTGCGCATCAGGTGCAGGGCCGCCTGGTACGTCGCGCACCCGCCCACGATGACGGGAACGTCGAGCTCGTAGATGAACTCCTTCAGGTTCAGGGGCTCGGCCTGGGCACTGACGTGCTCGGCGCTGACGGTGGTGCCTCGGATGACGAACATGTCGACGCCGGCGTCGACGACGGTCTTGGCGAACTCCTTGGTCCGCTGCGGGCTGAGCGAGCCGGCCACGGTGACGCCCGACTCTCGCATCTGCTTGAGCCGGGCGCCGATCAGCTCGGCCCTGACCGGCTCGGCGTACATCTCCTGCATCCGGCGTACGGCGCCGGCCGAGTCGAGCTCGGCGATCTCGACCAGGATGTCCGTGGGGTCGTCGTACCGGGTCCAGAGGCCCTCGAGGTTGAGCACGCCGAGGCCGCCGTGCTGGCCGAGCGCGATCGCCGTCTCGGGCGACATCACGGAGTCCATCGGGGCGGCGACGATCGGGAGCTCGAAGCGGTAGGCGTCGATCTGCCAGGCGGTGCTGACCTCCTCGGGGTCGCGGGTGCGCCGGCTCGGGACGATCGCGATGTCGTCGAAGGAGTAGGCCCGGCGCCCGCGCTTTGCGCGGCCGATCTCGATCTCGGTCACGGCAGCAGCGTATCGACGCACGGCCCGGCCACCTGCCAAGGACGAGAGACCCTCGCGGACTAGTCCCAAGGTCCCATCTTCACCGGTTCGCCGGACAGGGCGGATCTCCCGTGTCACCGTCGATCGCACACGCGCGAACCACGGAGCCACCATGCCTGACCCCCGACGAGGGCGGCACGGCCGCCGGATCATCGGGGGGATGGTCATGAGCGGCGTGACCGTTGCCCTGCTGTGCCTGCTGCCCACCCCGTCGTACGCCACCGGCGACGACTACCCGTACGCCGGCCTGGGCAAGTGCCCGTTGGTCCCCCTGCCGCCGAAGGCGCACGGCCCGCAGCACCATCCCGGCGGGCCGGTCAAGCCCGGCGGGCAGATCCGGCCCGGGGGGCCGGGTCACGTGGGCAAGCCGGGGCCGCACCCGACCGGCGCCCAGACGCCATCGGTGACGACGGACCCGCCGCCGCGCGAGTGTGCCAAGCACATCTGGTTCCTCAACGGCAGCTACGGCGACCCCTGGGGCTTCGCGCTGCGCAACTGCACCAGCTTCGTGGCCTGGCGGCTGCGGATGACCAACGGACTCGCAGACTTCGAGAACCACTTCGGCGGGGTCCACTGGGGGAACGCGTCGCACTGGGACGAGGCCGCCACCGATCTCGGCTACCTCGCCGACGACGTCCCGGCCGTGGGTGCCGTCGCCCAGACCGATGCCGGCAGGCACGGCCACGTCGCGTGGGTCTCGGCGGTGGGTGACGGCACGGTCACCGTCGAGGAGTACAACTACGCGGTCGCCGGCGGGTACGACGTGCGCACGGTGCCGACGTCGTCCTTCCGCTACCTGCACCTCGACGACCTCGCCGTCGCGCCGTATCTCGGCTCCACCCGCGCGGGCGTCGCCACCAGCGACGCCCACAACGGGACGTGGTCGGCGCACACGACGGCTGCGGGCCAGCTCGTCGTACGCCGGCCGTCGGGGCGGACGACCCGGCTGCGCACGCCCGCCGGATGGGCGGCCCATGCCGCGCCATCTGTCGTCACCGACGCCCAGGGCCGGATCTGGCTCGCCGGGGTGTCGAGCGGCGGCCGGGTGCTGGTCGCCCATACGTCGCTGTCCTCCGCGGCCTTCTCGCGTCCCCGCGCCCTCCTCACCGGTGCCACCACCTCGTCGCCGGCCCTCGTCGTGGACGGCCGGGGCCGGGTGCGTCTGCTGGCGGTCGGTCCGACCGGGACGCTGCTCGAGCGGCACACGCCCGGCGCACGGTCCGACCGGTGGAGCCGGGCCCATCGGCTGGGGCTTCCCGGCCTGTGGTCGACGCACGCGGCGCCGGTGGCCACCACCGACAGCTCCGGCCATGTGTGGCTGGGTGCGGTCAGCCACCGGGGGACCCTGCAGACCCAGCACACGTCGCGCGACGGACAGCACTGGTCCGGCTTCCGGGCCGTCGACCACCAGGTGTGGTCGGTGACGTCCACCCCGGCGCTGGCGGACGCGCCCGACGGCCGGGTCTGGCTGGCGAGCGTCACCCGCCGGGGCGACCTGGTCGTCCGACACACCGGGCCGGGGTCGGCCCGCTGGCAGCGCGGCTCCTGGCTGGCGGGCCGCTGGTCGCCGTACTCCTCACCGTCTCTGGCC
Source organism: Nocardioides sp. (assembly GCA_025936915.1). Lineage (GTDB taxonomy): Bacteria > Actinomycetota > Actinomycetes > Propionibacteriales > Nocardioidaceae > Nocardioides. Next base: position 17,534 of record JAICSK010000018.1, on the reverse strand, counting down.
ACCGACCGCAGCGGTCGCGTCTGGCTCGCGGCCGTGGACACGGCCGGTCATCTCGCGGTCACCTCGACCGCGCCGAGCGGGCGGAGCTGGCGTCGCTCAGGCGGCCTGCCGCACGTGGCGTCGGAGCTGCAGAGCCCCGTGCTGGCCACCACGGTCGACGGCGTGCTGGTCGGCGCCACCGACCGACGGGGTCGCGCGGTCTGGCGTCGTCCCCTCGGCCCGTCCGGCGGTCTCCCGCTCGCTCACGGCGCTCGCGGCGGGGGTTTCTCGGTGTTCCGCTTCCTCTGAGGCGCGCGTACGGCGTGCCCGCGGCCACGGGACGGTCGGCGCACACTGGAGGAGTGATCCCGCGAGAACTGGCCCGTGCCCTGCGCAACGCCGGGCTCACCTGGACGCCGACCAAGGGCGACTGGTTCGTGATCCCCGACCGCGGCCTCGACGAGCTCGAGTTCGTGGTCAGCGACATGGTGGTGGAGACCCGGCGGATGGCGTTCGACCGGCAGCTGCTGGCGTTCAACGGCACCACCGAGTGGGCGATGGACACGCTGGCCGCCTCGGAGGCGCTCTGGCTCCCGCGCGAGGACCAGCTGCGCGCCGTGCTGGGCGAGGCGTTCATCGGCTTGGAGCACATCCCGGGCGAGACGCCGGGATACGCCGTGTCGACGCTGGTGGGAGACGCCGAGCAGCGGTTCGTCGACATCGACGTGGAGTCGGCGTACGCCCGGGCGGCGCTGGCGCTGCTGGGGTCGACGTGACCCGAGGCGGGCTAGCGGCCGGTGTAGTTGGGCGCCTCGACCGTCATCTGCACGTCGTGCGGGTGCGACTCGGCCAGCGAGGCCTGGGTGATCCGCACGAACCTCCCCTTCCCCTTCAGCTCGGGGATGGTGCGCGCGCCGACGTAGAACATCGACTGGGTGAGCCCACCGAGGAGCTGGTGGGCGACGGCCGAGAGGGGGCCGCGGTAGGCGACCTGGCCCTCGATGCCCTCCGGGACGATCTTGTCGTCGCTGGTGACCTCGGCCTGGAAGTAGCGGTCCTTGGAGTAGGACTTCTTGCCCCGGCTGGACATCGCCGCCAGCGAGCCCATGCCGCGATAGGTCTTGTACTGCTTGCCGTTGACGAAGACCAGCTCGCCCGGCGACTCCTCGCAGCCCGCCAGCAGCGAGCCCACCATCACCGTGTCGGCGCCCGCCACGAGGGCCTTGGCGATCTCGCCGGAGTACTTGATGCCGCCGTCGGCGATCACGGGCACCCCGGCCGGGCGGCACGCCAGCGCGGCGTCATGGACCGCGGAGACCTGGGGTACGCCGACCCCGGTGACCACGCGCGTCGTACAGATGGCGCCCGGCCCGACGCCGACCTTGACCGCGTCGGCGCCGGCGTCGACGAACGCCTGCGCGCCCTCGCGGGTGGCGACATTGCCGCCGATCACCTGGACGTGGCGGGTGGCCGCGTCGGACTTCAGCCGCTGCACCATCTCCAGAAGCATCCGCACGTGCCCGTGGGCGGTGTCCGCGACGAGCACGTCGACCCCGGCGTCGACAAGTGTCGTGGCCCGCTGCCAGGCGTCGCCGAAGTAGCCGATGGCGGCGCCGACCATGAGCCGGCCGTGGGCGTCGTACGACGCGTCGGGGAACTGCTCGCCCTTGACGAAGTCCTTGACCGTGATCAGCCCGCCGAGGTGGCCGGCGTCGTCGACGAGCGGCAGCCGCTCGCGCTTGTGCTGGCGGAGGAGCCGGGTGGCCTCGTCACGGGTGATCCCGACCGGGCCGGTCACCAGTGGCATCGGGGTCATCACCTCGTCGACCTTGGTGGTCGACCACTCCGCGACGGGGGTGAAGCGCAGGTCGCGGTTGGTGATGATGCCGAGGAGCCGGTTGTCGGCGTCCACGACCGGGAGTCCGGAGACGCGGTACTCGCCGCAGATCCGGTCGAGATCCTCGAGCGTCCGGTCGGGGCCGATCGTCACGGGGTTGGAGATGATGCCGGTCTGGGTCCGCTTGACCAGGTCGACCTGGTAGGCCTGGTCGTCGATCGACAGGTTGCGGTGCAGGACGCCGATGCCGCCCTCGCGGGCCATCGCGATCGCCATCCGGCTCTCGGTGACGGTGTCCATCGCCGCACTGACCAGCGGCGCCTTGAGCGTGATCTCGCGAGTAAGCCTCGTCGTGGTGTCGATGTCGCTCGGGGCGAGCTCGGAGTATCCGGGGAGGAGCAGGACGTCGTCGTAGGTCAGCCCCAGGTGTGCGAACGGGTCGTGGCCGGCGTCCTGCATCTCCATGTGGTGAGTCTACGGAGCCGATCCCGCTCACGCCGACTCGGCGCCCCGACGCACCCCGGTCACCGGTTCAGCGGCTGAACCGGCCCGGGAACTGCTGGGCGATGCCGGCGCTGAACGTGTCGGCCATCTCGAGGATGTGCCCCTCGATCTCGCCGTACTCGTGGACGCCCCGGTGGTAGTGACCGGTGAGCTCGTCGACCGCCTCTGCCAGGGTTTGATCGAGGTGCGTCTTCATCATCGAGCGCATCTCCGCGCGCGGCCACGCCTGGTGGTTCAGCCCCGACAAGAAGTCGGCGATGTCACGGGCGTTGGCGTACCACCGCTTGCTGGCGTCGGCGACGCCCGCCTGGTCGCCGGCCTTGGCGGCCTGGAGGAGCTCCACCGCGATCGTGATGTGGTCGTGCAGGAGCGCCGCCAGGTGCTCGCCCTTCTTGTCGCCGTAGAACCGGCCGAACACTCGTCCGATGTCCTGTTGGTTGCGGAGCAGCCGACGAGCCGTGGCGTCGAACCCGGAGGAGCCGTCCGCGAACGTGACGATCGCCATCCGAGTCCAGGCGACGTGGTCCTCCCAGAGCTTGCGCATGTGGTCGTGAAGTGCCAGCTGCCGGGCGGACACCGCCTGGGCGCCGGCCCGCGCGTCAGGGTGCTGGACGACGGCGGCCTGACCCGTTCCCGCCGGCCCGACGAGCAGGGCGCCGGCGACGGCGAGCGATGCGGTGGCGGCTGCGGCTCCGAGACCGAGCCGGTGGGTGCGACGAAGGTTCATGACTCCTTCGTGTCGGGCCGAACGGAGGTCTTACCCGGCACGTATCTCCGGTAAGACCGCGACCGAGGGAGACACGAACAGGTGTGACGATCCATCCGGCCCCGGGGCTCTCCCGGTGTCTGTGCGGGCACGCACCCGGCGACGTGCATGCGTGGCGCGTCTGCTGGCTGCTGGAGTCGGGGTTCGACCCCGGACTGGCGGAGTCGTTGGCCTCCTCCGACGTCGACCTCCACGCGCTGCTCGAACTGGTCGACCGGGGATGCTCGCCGGACCTGGCTGCCCGGATCCTGTCGCCACTTCCCGCCGGCGGTGTCGGATGACGGCCGTCGGCGGCCGGCCCGCACCCTCCCCGACCGCGGCGTCGTCGTTCGACTGGGTGGCCGTGCTCTCGTTCCCCGGCCCGGAGCGTGACCTGGCGCTGCGCGACCTGCATGTTCTGCTCGTGCGCGCCGCGCGTCGCCAGGTGCACCGGATGGGACCGGCGTCGGGCACCTGGGGCGAGGCCGAGGTCGACGAGCTGGCCAACCAGGCCGCCGACGAGGCCCTGGTCGCGTTGCTCGGGAAGCTGCACACCTTCGAACGACGGAGCAGGTTCACGACCTGGGCATACAAGTTCGCGGTGCTGCACGCGGCCAACGCCGTACGGGCGGTCGCGTGGCGCGGCCGGGAGATCCACCTGGAGGGGCTCGAGCTGGTGGCCGACCCTGCGCCGCAGCCCGGCCACTACGCCGAAGCCCACGATCTCGTCGCGGTGGTGCGACGCCTGCTCGTCACGGTCCTGACGCCGCACCAACGGCGCGTGGTCGTCGCGCTGGTGGTCGACGACGTGCCCATCGACGTGCTCGCCGACCGCCTGGGCACGAACCGGAACGCTCTCTACAAGACCCTGCACGACGCGCGGGCGCGCATTCGCTGCGGCCTCCGGGCCGAGGGACTCCTGGACGAAGCGAGAGGAGCGGACTCATGAGCCGGCGACCGCTCGGACCGCGCGAGGTCCAGCAGCTCGTGCTCGACACCGAGCCGTGGCTGTCGTGCGACGACTGCTTCGCGCTGATCGACGAGTACGTCGAGAGGCTTTTGGACGGCACCTGGACCACGCTGGACTCCATGAGCGCCCACCTGCGCGGCTGTCCCGCCTGCGCCGAGGAGGCGGCGACCCTCGTCGTCCTGGCCGCGGAGGACTCCGGTCAGGACCCGGGCCCCGCCGTCACCCTGATCGGACGCTGATCCCGGCAGAAGCGGGCGTGCACTTCTGCCGGGTCAGCGCCCTACGCCGGTGCACATCTGCCGGGTCAGCGCCCTACGCCGGTGCACTTGTGCCGGGTCAGCGTCAGTGGCCGTGACCGTGGCCGTGACCGGCCGCGGCGGGCTCCTCGTCCTCGGGCTTGTCGACGATCAGGGTCTCGGTGGTCAGCAGCATGCCGGCGATCGAGGTGGCGTTGACCAGCGCGGAGCGGGTGACCTTGACCGGGTCGAGGACGCCCTGGGCGACCAGGTCGCCGTACTCCTCGGTCGCGGCGTTGTAGCCGACCCCAGTGCCGGACTCGCGCACCTTGCTGACGATGACGTAGCCGTTCTCACCGCCGTTCTCGGCGATCCACCGCAGCGGCTCGTCGGCAGCGCTGCGGACGATGCGGACGCCTGCGGCCTCGTCACCGGTCAGGCCGAGATCGCCGTCGAGCACCGTCACCGCGTGGATCAGCGCGGAGCCGCCGCCGGGGACGATCCCCTCCTCGATCGCGGCGCGCGTCGCGGAGACGGCGTCCTCGATCCGGTGCTTCTTCTCCTTCAGCTCCACCTCGGTGGCCGCGCCGACCTTGATCACGCAGACGCCACCGGCCAGCTTGGCGAGGCGCTCCTGGAGCTTCTCGCGGTCCCAGTCGGAGTCGGTGTTGTCGATCTCGGCCTTGATCTGGTTGATCCGGCCCTCGACCTCGGTGGCGTCGCCGCCACCCTCGACGATGGTCGTGTTGTCCTTGGTGATCACCACGCGTCGAGCGGTGCCGAGCACGTCGAGGCCGACCTGGTCGAGCTTGAGGCCCACCTCGGGCGCCACGACCTGGCCGCCGGTCAGGGTCGCGATGTCCTGCATGATCGCCTTGCGCCGGTCGCCGAACGCCGGGCTCTTCACCGCGACGGCGTTGAAGGTGCCCCGGATCTTGTTCACCACCAGCGTCGAGAGCGCCTCGCCCTCGACGTCCTCGGCGATCACGAACAGCGGCTTGCCGGCGGCGATGACCTTCTCCAGCAGCGGGAGAAGGTCGGCGATCGCGGAGATCTTGCCCTGGTGGAGCAGGATGTAGGGCTCGTCGAGGACGGCCTCCATCCGCTCCGGGTCGGTCACGAAGTACGCCGAGATGTAGCCCTTGTCGAACTGCATGCCCTCGGTGAACTCCAGCTCGGTGCCCATGGTGTTGGACTCCTCGACCGTGATCACGCCGTCCTTGCCGACCTTGTCGAACGACTCGGCGATCAGCTCGCCGATGAGGGCGTCGCGGCTGGAGATGGTGGCGACCGACGCCATGTCCTCCTTGGAGTCGACCTCGCGGGCCGCCTCGCGCAGGGCGTCGCCCACGGCCTCGGACGCGGCGTCCATGCCGCGCTTGAGCGCCATCGGGTTGGACCCGGCGGCGACCGCACGCAGACCCGCGTGGACCATCGCCTGGGCGAGGACGGTGGCGGTCGTGGTGCCGTCACCGGCGACGTCGTTGGTCTTGGTGGCGACCTCCTTGGTCAGCTGCGCGCCGAGGTTCTCGAACGGGTCGTCGAGCTCCACCTCACGGGCGACCGTGACGCCGTCGTTGGTGATGGTGGGGGCGCCCCACTTCTTGCCGAGGACGACGTAGCGGCCCTTGGGGCCGAGCGTCACCTTGACCGCGTCGGCGAGCGCGTCGACACCGCGCTCCAGCGAACGCCGGGCGCGCTCGTCGAACTCCAGGATCTTGGGCATGAATGCTCCTCAGATGGGTCGGGTCGTCCGCCAGGGCGGCCGCTGGCGGCTCCGGGCAGGCGGACGACCCCGAAAAGGAAGGGTGCGGTAACGACAGCGAGCACGTCGCGGGCCGACAGGATGAGGTAGTCGTCGCCGTCGTACTTCACCTCGGTGCCGCCGTACTTGCTGTAGATGACCTTGTCGCCCACCGCGACGTCGAGCGGGACGCGGTTGCCGTTGTCGTCGATACGGCCGGGACCGATCGCCAGGACCTCGCCCTCCTGGGGCTTCTCCTTGGCGGTGTCGGGGATGACCAGGCCGGAAGCCGTGGTCTGCTCCGCCTCGAGGGGCTTGACGACGATCCGGTCCTCGAGGGGCTTGATGTTGACCGACACGATGTCGACCTCCACTTTCCACTGTGTGCGAGTCGTAGAGAGCCTGCTGACGCACGCCGTCGCGGGGGTCGTACGCCGGGCAAGCGGCTGGCATTCTCGGGTCGAGAGTGCCAACGCCGAAACTAGCACTCACCGACAACGAGTGCCAACGCCGGTCCCGCCGCCCGGCGTACCGTGCTCCCATGCCTCCCCCGAAGACCGGCGTCCTCGCCGCCCTCACCGCCGCTCTCGCCGACGGATCCGTCGAGGTCGTCGACCTCACCGCACCCTTGAGCAGCGGGACCCCGGTCATCCAGCTGCCTCCCGAGTTCGGCCAGACCGCGCGGTTCGAGCTCGAGGAGATCAGCGCGTACGACGACCGGGGGCCGGCGTGGTACTGGAACAACTTCCGCTCCGGCGAGCACACCGGCACCCACTTCGACGCGCCCAACCACTGGGTCACCGGGCGCGGCGGGCTCGACGTGGCGAGTGTCCCCGTGGGCCATTTGGTCCGGCCGGCGGTGGTCCTCGACTTCAGCGCGCAGTGTGCCGAGAACCCCGACTTCCTGCTCGAGGTCGACGACATCCGGGCATGGGAGGGGCAGCACGAGCCGCTGCCCGAGGGCGGCTGGCTGCTCTACCGGACGGGATGGGACGCGCGCTCGGACAGCCAGGAGCGGTTCACCAACGCCGACGAGACGGGCCCGCACACACCCGGGATGAGCCCCGAGTGCGCCCGCTGGGTGGCCGAGGAGGCCCCGGTGATCGGGGTCGGCGTCGAGACGGTCGGCACCGACGCGGGGACGGCCCACTCGTTCGACCCGGCGTTCCCCTGCCACTCGTTCCTGATGGGCAACGGCAAGTACGGCCTGACCCAGCTGCAGAACCTCGCCACGCTTCCTGTGACCGGCGCGGTCCTGGTCGTGGGGCCGCTGCCGATCGTGACCGGGTCGGGTGCGCCGGCCCGGGCCGTGGCGCTCGTCGAGCACTGACCGTGGCCACGGTCGCGGAAGGGGTGGGCCGCGCGCTGGTCGAGCGAGGGATCGACCACGTCTTCGGCGTGGTGGGCTCCGGGAACTTCCACGTCACCAACGCGATGGTGGCCGCCGGCGCGCGGTTCGTCGCCGCGCGGCACGAAGGAGGCGCCGCGACGATGGCCGACGCCTTCGCTCGTACGACGGACCGTCCGGCCGCGGTGACCGTGCACCAGGGCTGCGGGCTCACCAACGCGATGACCGGGATCACCGAGGCCGCCAAGAGCCGGACCCCGGTCGTCGTGGTGGCGGCCGAGGTGACCGAGCCACGGTCGAACTTCTTCGTCGACCAGGAGGCGCTCGCCCGCGCCGTCGGCGCCGTCCCGATGCGGGTCGAGGACCCGGCGGCGGCGGTCGACGTCGCTCGCCGGGCGGTCGGTACGGCGGTCGGGCAACGCCGTACCGTCCTGCTCAACCTCCCGCTCCCGATCCAGGCTGCGCAGGTGCCTCCGGCGGTCGAGGAGCTCGCGCGACCCGGGCTCCCGGACTCCACGCCGGCCGCTCCGTCAGCCGAGGACCTCGCCCGCCTGGTCGACGCCGTACGACGTGCCGAACGGCCGGTCTTCGTCGCCGGGCGCGGGACGCGTGGTCACCGTGCGGGCGAAGCCGTGGCCGCGGCGGCCGACGCCGCCGGCGCGCTGCTCGCTGAGTCGGCGGTGGCCAAGGGGCTGTTCACCGGCAACCCGTGGTCGCTGGGCGTCTCGGGCGGCTTCGCCTCACCCGGCGCCGCTGAGCTCATCTCGCACGCCGACCTGATCGTCGGCTGGGGCTGCGCCCTGAACATGTGGACGATGCGCCACGGCACGCTCATCGCTCCGGACGCCGCGGTGGTCCAGGTCGACGACACCGCGGACGCACTCGGCGCCCATCGCGAGCTGACGTTCGGCGTCCTGGGCGACGTCACGGAGACGGCCGGCATGCTGACGACGGGGCTGGATCGGGACGAGCGGACCGCCTACCGCACCGACGCCGTACGACGCCGGCTCGACGCCGGGATCGGCTGGGCGACGGTGCCGTACGACGACCTCACCGGCAACGGGCTGATCGACCCGCGGACGCTCTCGCGCGACCTCGACGCCCTCCTGCCCGAGGACCGGGTGGTGGCGGTCGACTCGGGCAACTTCATGGGCTATCCGTCGGCGTACCTCCGCGTCCGCGACCACCGCTCGTTCTGCTTCACGCAGGCGTTCCAGTCGATCGGGCTCGGGCTCGCGACCGCCATCGGAGCCGCGGTGGCGAGCCCCGGCCGGCTGACCGTCGCCGCGCTGGGCGACGGCGGTGCGCTGATGTCGGCGATGGAGCTCGAGACCGTCGTGCGCCTGGGTCTCGACATGCTGGTCGTGGTGTACGACGACCACGCCTACGGCGCCGAGGTCCACCACTTCGGCCCCGACGGCGCGCCGCTCGACACGGTGGTCTTCCCCGACACCGACATCGCGGCGATCGGCCGTGGCTTCGGGTTCGAGGCCGTCACGGTGCGGCGCGCAGCCGACCTGGACGCCGTCCGCGCGTGGCTCGATGCCGGCCGCCCGCGACCGATGCTGGTCGACGCCAAGGTCGCCGACGAGCAGCCTTCGTGGTGGCTCGAGGAAGCCTTCCGGGGTCACTGAGCGTGGACCTCGAGACGTTCCGATGGCTGCTGACCGACGAGGGCCAGGGGCTGCTGGCGGCCGCGACGGCCGCCGCGGGGACACCGCTCCAGGTGCAACGCTCCCTGCGGGCACGCGCCGAGACCGACCGGGTCACCGCGGCGTTGGGCCAGGTCGAGCTGCGTGCCCGGGCGGCGGCGAAGCTCGGGGCCGACGCCGCCCGCATGTACTTCACCCGCGACGGGCTCGAGCAGGCCACGCGCGCCACCGTCGCGCGCCATCGGGCCTCGCGCGTCGCGCTGGTGGGTCCCAGCGTGGTCGACCTGACGTGTGGGATCGGGGGCGACCTCGTGGCGTTCGCCAGGACCGGTCTCACCACGGCCGGCATCGACCTGGATCCGGTCCGGGTCGAGATGGCGCGGGCCAACCTCGCCGCCCTCGGCCTCGGCGGAGCCGTCGAGGTCGGCGACGCGACCGCGCTGGACGTGACGCCGTTCGGCGCGGCGTACGCCGATCCCGCGCGACGGGGCACGCACGGGCGGTCGTTCCGCGCCGACGACTGGACGCCTCGCTGGACGTTCGTGGAGTCGCTCCTCGCCGGCCGCGCCTGCGTCAAGGTCGCACCGGGCATCCCCCACTCGCTGGTCCCCGACGGCGTCGAGGCCGAGTGGGTGAGCGACCAGGGCGAGGTCAAGGAGGCCGCGCTGTGGTCGCCGGCGCTGGCGACGGTGGCGCGCCGGGCCACCGTGATCGGCCGTGGCGGACTGGCCACGCTCACCGACGAAGACGACCCGGGTGCCGACGTGGGCGGGGTCGGTGCCTACCTCTACGAGCCCGACGGTGCCGTGATCCGTGCGGGATTGGTCACCGCGGTCGCAGCCGGCGTGGAGGGGCGCCTGGTCGACCGCAGGATCGCCTACGTCACCAGCGACGCGGCGTACCACTCGCCGTTCGCCCGCAGCTACCGCGTGGTCGAGCAGCTCCCCTACCGCGAGAAGCAGCTGAAGGCGGCTCTTCGGGCGCGCAACGTCGGGCCGCTCACGATCAAGAAGCGCGGTGTCGACGTCACGCCCGAGCAGCTGCGCCAGCGGCTCTCCCTGCGCGGCGACGAGGCGGCGACGATCGTGCTCACCCGGGTCTCCGGCGAGGGCACGGCGCTGCTGGTCGAGCCCATCTGAGTCCGGCCGGGGCGGAGCCGGGAGCGGTGACCTGGGCCCGGTTCACCCACCCCCAACCGATCCCCATTCACCGCCCCCCGGCACCCGCCCGCTCAGACCCCCAGCCAGGCCAGCACCGCCAGCACCCGGCGGTTGTCGTCCGGGGCCGGCTCGCGGTCGAGCGCCGGCGTACCCCACGGGCAGCGGAGGCACCGTCCGCTTCTGCCAGGATCGAGCGGTGACCCCGGATGACCAGCGCGGCCGATGGGTCGCGCTGATCGTCTGCTGCAGCGCCCTCTTCATGACCCTCCTCGACGTCAGCGTCACCAACGTCGCCCTCCCCTCGATCGCGCGCGACACCGGCGCGGGCCCTTCGGAGCTGCAGTGGATCGTGTCCGGTTACACGCTGGCGTTCGGGCTGGTGCCGGTGCTCGGCGGCAAGCTCGGCGACGACCACGGCCGGCGGGTGATGTTCCAGGTAGGGGTCGGAGGCTTCGCCGCGACCTCCCTGCTCTCCGGCGTCGCGCCGAACGCCCACGTGCTGATCGCCGCGCGGGTGCTGCAAGGACTGGCCGGCGGCTTGGTCAACCCTCAGGTCTCGGGCCTGGTGCAGCAGATGTTCCGCGGCGCGGAGCGCGGGCGCGCCTTCGGCGTGCTCGGGACGACCGTCGGCGTCGGGACCGCCATCGGGCCGCTGGTCGGCGGAGGTCTGATCGCGCTCGGCGGCCCGGGCGTCGGCTGGCGGCTGGTGTTCTTCATCAACATCCCGATCGGCATCCTGGTGATCTTCCTGGCTCGGCGCCTGCTCCCCGCGCCCACCGAGAGCACTCCCCATCGGCTCGACGTCATCGGCGCGCTGCTCCTCGGCGGGGCGACGTTCTGCGTGCTGTTCGCCTGCGTGCAGTACGACGCGCTGCACGACGCCCGGCTCGGCTGGCTCGGCCTCCCGGCACTGGTGCTCGCGCTCGTCTTCTACCGCCGCGAGCGCCGGCTGACCGACGTGGGCGGCGAGCCGCTCGTGGACTTCCGGCTCTTCCGGCGGCCGTCGTACGTCGCGGGGCTCACGCTGGCGGTGACGTTCTTCCCGGCGGTGGCGGGCCTTCCCCTGGTGCTCGCGATCTTCTACCAGCAGGGGCTCGGCTACACGGCGGTCCAGTCCGCGCTCGGTGTCACGGCCTACGCCGTCGGGGCTGCCGTCTCGGCGCCGACCTCCGGGCGCTTCGTGACCCGGATCGGCCGGCCGCTCGTGGTCGGCGGAGCGGTGACCTTCGGGATCGGAGCCCTCGCGCTCGCCATCATCGCTCCGCACGTGCCACCCGACCACGCGGCGCGGTCCCTGGCGATCCCGCTGTTCGTGATGGGGTGCGGGCAGGGCGCCCTGATCACGCCCAACCAGACCCTGTCCCTGATGGACGTCGATCCGACGATGGGCAGCACCGCGGGCGGCGTGCTGCAGACCGGGCAGCGGATCGGTCTCGCGGTCGGCCAGGCCGTGATCGGCGCGGTGTTCTTCACCTCGCTCACCGGCGCCGGCCACGCGGCGTACCCCGACGCGTTGCGCAACGCCGTCGTCGTCGCCCTCTGCTTCGTCGTCCTGGCCGTGGCGATCGGCGCGCACGACCTGGTCCGCGCCCGGCGGCGCACTCTGCTCTGACGAGTCGCTAGGTTGAGCGCCGTGACCGACGCGGACCCGCGTGAGGTGGCGGCCGAGGCTGCCGAGCGGATCGCCGTACTCTCCGGTGTCGAGCGCCATCAGGCGGTCGTGGTGCTCGGCTCGGGATGGGGTCCGGCGGCCGAAGCGTTCGGTACGCCGGTGGCCGAGCTCGCGATGACCGACGTCCCCGGCTTCCTGGCGCCGACCGCCGACGGCCACCGCGGCACGATCTCGTCGTACGACGTCGGCGACGTGGCGACGCTGGTGCTGTCGGGGCGCACCCATCTCTACGAGGGACACGGGCTGCGACCCGTCGTGCACGGGATCCGCACGGCGGCCGCGGCCGGTTGCACCCTCGCGGTGCTCACGAACGCCAACGGCTCGCTGCGCGACGACCTCGACCTGGGGCAGGCGGTGCTGGTGCGCGACCACCTCAACCTGACCGGCACCTCCCCGATCGAAGGCGCCCACTTCGTGGACCTCACGGACTGCTGGTCGCGTCGACTGCGCGTGCTGGCCCGCGAGCTCGACCCGTCGCTGGTCGAGGCGACGTATGCCTGGTTGCCCGGTCCTCACTACGAGACGCTCGCGGAGGCCGAGTGGGTACGCCGGATCGGCGGCGACGTCCTCGGGATGTCGACGGTGCCGGAGGCGATCGCGGGACGAGAATGCGGTCTGGAGGTGCTCGGACTGTCGACGGTCTCGGCCGTCGAGGGTCAGGACTCGGGCATCGACCCGAGCGAGGTGGTGGCCGTCGCCGAACGCACGGCCGCACGGATGGGCCCGCTGCTCGCGGACCTGGTGAACACTGCTTTTCGAGAAGGGGGACGGCCATGACCACCATCGACGACTCGTCGACCCGCAAGGCGCCGCCGGCACCGGGCGCGATCGAGGCCAACGGCATCAACGTCATCGACGAGTCGGAGCGCAAGGGGACGCCGGCCGGCCTGTTCTGGCCGTGGTGCGCCTCGAACATCTCGGTGCTGGCCGTCTCGTACGGCGCGTTCGTGCTCGGGTTCGGCATCGGCCTGTGGCAGGGCATCGTCGCCGCCGTGGTCGGAGCGATCGCATCGTTCTTCCTGGTCGGCCTGGTGTCGATCGCGGGCAAGCGCGGCTCGGCACCCACGCTGGCACTGTCGCGCGCAGCATTCGGCCGTTGGGGCAACACGCTGCCCTGCCTGATCTCCTACGTGCTGCTCGTCGGCTGGGAGACCGTGCTGGTCGCGCTGTCGACCCTGGCCACGGCGACCGTGTTCGACCGGCTGGGCTGGAGCTCGGGCAACGGCACCAAGGTGATCGCCTTCGTCGTCGTGGCCGCCGTGATCGTGCTGGCGGGGATCATGGGCTTCGACCTGATCATGCGCCTGCAGAAGTACCTCACGATCGCGCTGATCGTCGTGACCGCGGTGTACGTCGTCCTCACCTGGGACCACATCCACCTCTCGACCGCGCGGGGGATCGCCTCGGGCGACACGAAGTCGGTGATCGGCGCCGCCATCTTGGTGATGACCGGCTTCGGGCTCGGCTGGGTCAACACCGCGGCGGACTACTCTCGCTACCTCCCCCGGGAGGCCTCGTCGGCCAGCGTGGTGTGGTGGCCGACGTTCGGCGGCAGCCTCCCGGTCGTCGTTCTCGTCGTGTACGGCGTGCTGCTGGCCGGCTCCTCGACCAGCCTGAGCTCGGCGGTCGGAGGCGACCCGATCGGTGCCCTGACCACGATCCTGCCGACGTGGTTCCTGCTGCCGTTCGCGATCGTCGCCGTCCTCGGGCTCGTCAGCGGAGCCGTGATGGACATCTACTCGTCGGGTCTCACCCTGCTGACGCTCGGCCTACGGATCCCGCGATGGACGGCGGCCGCGTTCGACGGCGTCCTCATGGTGCTCGGCGCGATCTACATCGTGTTCTATGCGAAGAGCAACTTCATCACGATCTTCGAGGCGTTCCTGATCATCCTGGGCGTGCCGATGGCCGCGTGGTGTGGCGTCTTCCTGGCCGACCTGCTCCTGCGGCGCCTGCCGTACCACGAGTCCTCCTTGTTCACCGGCCGCGGCGTGTACGGCTCGTTCCGGCTCAGCGCGGTTCTGTTCCTGGTCCTCGGGACGTGGGTCGGCTGGGGGCTGGTGATCGACACCACCGGCGCCGGGAAGCACCTCGGCTGGCTCGGCTACTTCCTCGACGGGTTCCACGTGCATCTCGGCGGCTTCGACCACACCTGGATCGACCTCGGAGGAACCGGCGGCGCCTGGGCCTACGCGAACCTCGGCGTGCCGGTGGCCCTGGCGATCGGTTTCGTCGGCTACCTCGTGTTCGGGTTCACCGGCGTACGCCGTCAGGAACGCCGGATCCGCAACGGCGAGGTCGACGACCTGGCACCGGCGGCCTGACCTCTCGGGTCGTCAGAAGATGACGACCGACCTGAGCACGTCGCCGTGGTGCATCTTCTCGAACGCCGCCTCGACGTCACCGAGCGCGATCTCCTCGGAGACGAAGGCATCGAGGTCGAGGCGCCCCTGCTGGTAGAGCGAGACCAGCATCGGGAAGTCCCGGGAGGGCAGGCAGTCGCCGTACCACGACGACTTCAGTGACCCGCCACGTCCGAAGACGTCGATCAACGGGATGTCCGGGATCTTCATGTCCGGGGTCGGCACGCCGACCAGCACCACCGTGCCGGCGAGGTCGCGGGCGTAGAACGCCTGCTTCCAGGTCTCGGGACGGCCGACGGCGTCGATCACGACGTCGGCACCGTTGCCGCCGGTCAGCTCCTGGATCGCCGGTACCGGGTCGGTGTCCTTGCTGTTCACCGTGTGCGTCGCCCCCATCCGACGCGCGCCCTCCAGCTTCCGGTCGTCGATGTCGACGGCGATGATCGTCTCGGCTCCGGCCAGGGCGGAGCCGGCGACCGCGGCCGTGCCGACGCCGCCGCAGCCGATCACGGCGACGCTCGTGCCGCGGGAGACGTTGCCGGTGTTGATCGCGGCACCGAGCCCCGCCATCACGCCGCAGCCGAGCAGTCCGACCGCCGCCGCCCGGGCCGACGCGTCGACCTTGGTGCACTGGCCGGCCGCAACCAGGGTCTTCTCGGCGAACGCCCCGATGCCGAGAGCCGGAGAGAGCTCGGTACCGTCGGCCAGCGTCATCCTCTGGGTGGCGTTGTGGGTGGCGAAGCAGTACCACGGCTCGCCCCGGTTGCACGCCCGGCAGTTGCCGCAGACGGCCCGCCAGTTGAGGATCACGAAGTCGCCGGGCGCCACCGAGGTCACGTCGTCGCCGACAGCCTCGACCACGCCCGCGGCCTCGTGCCCCAGCAGGAAGGGGAAGTCGTCGTTGATGCCGCCCTCGCGGTAGTGCAGGTCGGTGTGGCAGACGCCGCAGGCCTGCACCTGCACCAGCGCCTCACCCGGGCCCGGATCGGGGACGTTGATCGTCTCGATGCCGACCGGCTCGCCCTTCGCGCGGGCGACGACCCCCTGGACCTGGTGCATGCGCATTGCTCCCTTGAACGACTGTGCAGCGACGGTGCAGGCAGCCTAGAGGCGGCCCCCGAACGGGAGAAGGCGGGGCCGGGACCGGTCCGAGCAATGACCCAGCGATGCAACCCTCGGGGCGTCGATCTCGTCGTCGAGGTGAGACCGGACGAGGATGGTGGGCGCATGGGGCACGCGATGGTGACGGGAGACGTGATGACCACACCGTCCCGCTCGACCCGCGACCTCGAGTTCACGTCGTGGTTGACGGCGCGCGAGCCCGCGCTCCAGCGCACCGCGCACCTGCTCACCGGTGACGTCCACTCCGCGCAGGACCTCGTGCAGACCACGCTCGCCAAGCTCTACCTGAAGTGGGAGCACGTCAGGAACGCGGGCAACGTCGACGCCTACGCGCGCAAGGTCCTGGTCAACGAGTACCGCACGGCGTGGCGGCGGCCCCTCCGTCGGGCCGAGAAGGTCGTCGAGCTGGTGCCGGACGTGCCCGCACCCGAGCCCCCGGCGTACGACGGGAGCCACGAGGCCGTGTGGCGCTTCGTGTGCTCCCTGCCGCCCAAGCAGAGGGCCGTGGTGGTGCTGCGCTTCTACGAGGAGCTGACCGAGGCCGAGATCGCCGACCTCATGGGCATCTCGATCGGCACGGTGAAGTCCCAGAGCAGCCGGGCCATCGCGACCCTGCGCGCCCAGCTCCCCGACCACCCCGAGATCTCGGGAGAGGAGACCGAGCGATGACGACCGAGGACCAGCTGACCCGATCGCTGCACGAGGTCACCGAGCACACCGACTATCCGACCACTCCGCTCGCAACCGTGGTACGGCGGGCAGGCGTCGTGCGCGGACGCCGACGTCGTACGACGGCCCTCGCCGCGGCCGCGGCCGTCGCCGTGGTCGTGGCTCCCGCCGCCGTCCGGCTGAACCGCTCACCGGGCACGTCGTCCGGGCCGACGGTGGCGCCGAGCACGGCGACGTCATCCCCCACCGCCTCGACCAGCCTCCCGACCTCATTGGCCGACCTGCCGTTCGGTCGCGCGCCCGGCATCGACTACCTCGACGGCCACACCTACCTCGACATGAACGGCGGCCGCATCCAGGATCCGGCCCTGACCACCGCCACGTCGGCGACACCGGTCCGGGACGGGCTGCTGTTCGCCGTGCCGAGAGCCGACCCGGGCCTCGCCGACCTGTGGGTCCACACGACGAACGGCGATCAGCGGCTGGGCTGCGGCCGGGACCGCTTCGCGATGTCGGACGACGGCGTGGTGTCGGCGTACTGGGTGACGGACTCCTGCAGCCCCGGCAGTGCGGGCAGGCTGTACGAGGGGACGGACAACACCATGGGCGAAGGTGGCCCCGGGTTCGTCCGCACTCCGGCGGGCGTGCTGATCGACCCCGTCGGCCTCCAGACCGAAGCCGTCGTCGTCAACGCCTGGCACGGCCAGGACCCCACCGCCGAGCTGATCGACATCGGCACCGGCGCGGCCACCCCGCTTTCCGCCCTGCGGGTCGTCAGCGGCTCCGACGAGAACCACCGCGTCGTCTCCGGCGAGCTCGCCGGGCAGCCCGTCAGCCAGGTGGGCGAGAGCGCGGTGGTCGACGCCACCACCGGGTCGGTGGTGTGGCGGACCGACTGGCAGCTCGGGCAGTTCTCGACCGACGGGAGGTACGTCGTGGGGCTCTCCAGCGCAGGCGACACCTACGCGGTCTTCGACGCGGTGACCGGTCGGAAGGTCGCCGAGCTCCCGCTGGCGACCTCCGGGTGGATCACCCAGGTCGCCTGGGACTTCAACGACACCCTGCTGGCGGTGGTCGACGACGGGTCGGGTCACACCGCGATCGTGCGGTTCGGCCTGGACGGCCAGGTCACGCGCGCGACGCCGGTACGCCAGCAGGAGAACGCGTCCGTCGACGTCTTCCGCCTCGCCACCCGCCCCTGAAGGCCTCGCCTCTGGCACGATGGCAACCTTTCCCCTCCCGCTCGCGTCTTGGACGCAACCAGGTGAGGAGGGGGCATGGACCGACCGCCCGACGACCGGACGGGGGCGACCCGGGTGCTGCCAGGGGCCGATCGCCGCAGCGCTCGCGACCGACGCGACGCCGACTTCGCGGCGTACCTGGCCGCGCGCCAGCCCAGCCTGCTGCGCACGGCGTACCTCCTCACCGGCAACCGGCACGACGCCGAGGACCTGGTCCAGACGTCGTTCGCGAAGCTGTACCTGGCGTGGGACAAGGTGCGAGACCACGGATCCGTCGACGGCTACGTCCGCC
>JAICSK010000097.1 GCA_025936915.1 Nocardioides sp. | reverse complement strand
CCGGGTCGCCCAACCTCTGCGACAAGTCGTGGATCACCGACCAGTACGACCGCTACGTCCAGGGCAACACCGTCCTCGCCCAGCCGTCCGACACCGGCATGGTGCGGGTCGACGAGGGCACCCACCTCGGGGTCGCCGTGGCCACCGACGGCAACGGCCGCTTCTGCAAGCTCGATCCCTACACCGGGGCGCAGCTCGCCCTGGCCGAGGCCTACCGCAACGTCGCCTGTGGCGGGGCGATGCCGCTGGCCGTCTCCGACTGTCTCAACTTCGGCTCGCCGGAGGACCCGGCCGTGATGTGGCAGTTCGCCGAGGCCTGTCGCGGGCTGAAGGACGCGTGCGCGGCGCTCGGCGTCCCGGTGACCGGAGGCAACGTCTCGCTCTACAACCAGACCGGCGAGGCCCCGATCCTGCCGACCCCGGTGGTGGCGGTGCTCGGCGTGATCGACGACGTACGACGGCGTACCCCGACCGGGTTCGTCGCGCCCCACGAGGTGATCATCCACCTCGGCCAGACCCGCGAGGAGCTCAGCGGGTCGGAGTGGGCCCACGTCGTGCACGGCCACCTGGGGGGTCGGCCGCCGGTGCTCGACCTGCGCGACGAGGCCAACCTGGCGCGGCTCCTGGTCGAGGCCGCGCGCGGTGGCTACCTCACCAGCGCCCACGACATGAGCGAGGGCGGCCTGTCCCAGGCCCTGGTCGAGTCGTGCCTGCGCCACGGCGTCGGCGCGACCGTCTCGCTGATGGGTGACCCGTTCGTGGGTCTGTTCTCGGAGTCGGCTGCGCGGGCGATCGTGACGGTCCCCGACGACCGGGTCGACTCCTTCCTCACCATGGCCGCCTCGCTCGGCGTACCGGCCGGTCCGATCGGTCGCACCGGTGGGTCCGCGCTCGCCGTCAGCGACCGCTTCGAGATCCCGCTCGACGAGCTCGGTGCCGCGTGGCGCGAGACGCTGCGCGCCGTCTTCGGGGGCTAGCCGCGTGAGCGGGCCGCGGACCGTGCGATACGGCGCGGACCCCAACCAGTTCGGCGAGCTCTCGCTGCCCGAGGGGACGCCGCGAGGAGTCGCGGTCGTCATCCACGGCGGCTTCTGGCGGGCTCGCTACGACCTGTCCCTGGGCCGGCCGCTCGCCGCCGACCTGGTCTCGCACGGGTGGGCCGCGTGGAACATCGAGTACCGCCGCGTCGGCAACGGCGGCGGCGTTCCTGCGACGTTGGACGACGTCGCGGCCGCGATCGACGCACTGGCGGGCCTCGCCCTCGACGTCGACCTCGACCTGGGCCGGGTCGTCACGATCGGCCACTCCGCGGGCGGGCACCTGGCGACCTGGGCGGCCTCCCGTGGGCGGTACGAGCGCTGGCCGGCCGACGTGGACGTGTCCGGCGTCGTCGCGCAGGCCGGCGTGCTCGACCTGCGGTCGGCGTACGACGAACGGCTGGGTGCGGGCGCGGTCGGGGCCTTCCTGGGTCACCCGCCGGGGCGCGACGACGACCCGGCCGACCCGTTCCGGCAGATCCCTCTCGACGTCCCGGTGCACTGCGTCCACGCCGTCGACGACGACACCGTGCCGGTCGAGCAGTCGCGCGCGTACGTCGCGGCCGCGACCGCTGCAGGGGCTCGCGCCGGGCTGACCGAGGTGGACGGCGACCACTTCGTGGTCATCGACGCCGACTCCGACGTGTGGCGGCGGACCCTCGAGGTCCTCGGGGACCTCTGATGGAGTCCGAGGGTCTCCGGATCGGCCGCGCGATCGTCGTACCCGAACGAGAGCTGTCCGAGCGCTTCTCCCGGTCATCGGGGCCCGGGGGCCAGGGTGTCAACACCACCGACTCTCGCGTCGAGCTCTCCTTCGACGTCGCTCGCTCGACTGCGCTGCCGGAGACCACCCGGTCCCGGATGCTGGCACGGCTCGAGGGCCGGCTGGTCGACGGCGTCGTCACGGTCACGGCGTCCGAGCATCGCGCCCAGCGGGCCAACAGGCGCGCGGCCCGCGAGCGGCTCGCCGCTCTGCTCACCGAGGCCGCGGCGCCACCCCCGCGGCCGCGCCGCCCGACCAAGCCCTCCCGGGCCGCCGACCAGCGCCGGCTGGACGCGAAGCGACGCCGTGCCGAGACCAAGCAGGGGAGGCGTGGGCGCTGGGACTGACCACCCGCGGATATCGCGCCCCCTGATCTCCTGGGGTCGTATCGCTGGGGGGCTGGATGGAACAGAATGCTCGGGAGCATCGAAGAGATACGAGGCCCCGGATGCCCACTGATCGGCAGTACCGCCAGCTCCTCGAGTTCCGCGTCCAGCTGCGCCGCTTCGACCAGTGGAGTCGGGACGCGGCCGCCGAGCACGGTCTCACCCATGCCCAGCACCAGTTCCTCCTCGCCATCCGTGGTTCGGCGACGCCGGGCGGTCCGCCGGTCGGGGAGGTCGCCGAGGCTCTGCTCGTCCGCCCGCACACCGCGGGTGAGCTGGCCGACCGGCTGGCAGGCGCGGGTCTCGTCACGCGGGAGAGGGACGACACCGATCACCGCCGGGTACGGCTGCGCCTCACCTCCGACGGGGAGCGGGTCCTCCGTGAGCTGACCGCCGTACACCTGGCCGAGCTGAAGCGCCTGCGGCCGCTGCTCGGCCGGCTCTAGGTGTGCATCTGGGCCGTCGGCGCCAACGCGGGCCCGGTGGGCTCCGCGGGACGCGGCCAGTCTGCCGGCCGCGGTACCGAGTTCATCGACCGGCTGCAGGTGGGGATCATGGCACTGAGGGCGGAAGCCGCGGCCAGGCCGGCGATCGCCGCCGTTCCACCGACGCTGGCGAGCAGGAACCCACCGAGCACCGGCGCGACCGGCATCGAGCCCATCGACACGAACCCGAGCGCCGATCCGACCCGGCCCTGCAGCTCGTCTGGCGTCATCGCCGCGCGGTAGGCACCGATCCCGGCGTTCCCGGCCGGGTTGAGCAGCAGGATCGCGAACACCGACGCGCACGCCGCCCACGTGGTCGACCACCACATCAGCGGCACCAGTGGGAGCACGCACATCCAGCCGACCGCCACGGTCAGGGTGCCGGTGCGCCACCGGTCGATGACGTACGGCGCGGCGAGGGCGCCGAGGATCCCGCCGATGCCGGCTGAGGTGGAGACCAGGCCGATCTGCGCGGGCTGCACGCCGTCGCGCACCAGCCGCATCATCACGACGAAGAAGCAGGCGTTGACGACGAGGTTGTTGATCGTCGACCAGACCATCAGGGTCCGGAAGAACGGCTGGTGCCGGATGAACCTGTAGCCCTCGCGGATCTGCTGCATCGGGCGGGTCGGCGCGCCCTCGCGCGGGTGGGGACGCAGGTCGGTCCGGATGCGGCTCAGGGTCAGGCAGGAGACGCCGTAGGACACGGCGTCGACCGCGAACGGCGCCCACGCGCGGACGGCGTACAGCGCGCCGCCGAGGGGGCCGCCGAGCAGCTCCGCGATGTGGTGGCGCGCCTGGTTCTGGCTGAGCGCGGTGGCGAGGTCCTCGGTGAGGACGACGGTGCGGACCGCCGCCAGCTGGGCGGGCCGGAAGACACCTTGAGCCACACCCGTGAGGAGGGCGACGACCGCGAGGTGGGCGACGGTCAGGATGCCGAGCGAACCGGCCAGTACCAGGCTCCCGTAGAGCAGCGCGCCCGTGGCGCTGGCCAGCAGCATCAGGGCGCGCCGGTCACAGCGGTCGGCGAGCAGCCCGGCCGGCAACAGCATCGCGACCGTCCCGAGCAGCCCGGCGCCCTCGAGGAGCGCGGCGACCGCGGTGGAGCCCGTCAGGTGGTAGCCGAGCAGCGGGAACACGAACAACGACATCGTGGACCCGAGCTCACTGACGGTCTCGCCGACCCAGAGGATCGTGAAGTCGCGGTTGCGGGCGAGTTGTCGATAGCCGGCCATATTGCGCAACATATATTGCGCAACTTTCATTGCGCAAGACTACGTGCGCAACTTGCTAGGATCCTCCGCATGGCCTACCAACCGAAGCGCACCCACGACCCTCGGGTCCTGCGCGCGCTGGCCCATCCGACGCGGGGACGGATCCTGGACGAGCTCGGTGCCAGTGGCCCGATGCGGGCCGCGGACGTCGGCGAGGCGTTGGGCATCCCGGCCAACCAGGCGAGCTTCCACCTGCGGCAGCTGGCGAAGTACGGGCTGATCGAGCCCGCCCCCGAGGCCGCTCGCGACCGGCGCGACCGGGTCTGGCGGCTCCCGAACGAGCGAGGGTTCTCGCTCGACGTCGAGGACATCTCGGCCGAGCCCGGTGGCAAGGCCGCGCTGTCGGCGTTCCAGCGCACGCAGGCCGCCTGGGCCCACCGGCTGGTCGACCAGGTGTTCGCCTTCACCAAGCAGAAGGACACGTTCCAGGCGATCATCGACCAGCCGCTGAAGCTGACCAAGGACGAGGCCGCCGACTTCATCGGCGAGGTCGACGAGGTGCTGGCCCGCTGGTCCGAGCGCACCCGTGGTCGCGCGCCCGAGCGGCGTACCTACCTGTTCTACTCGATCGTGCAGCCCTACCCCGAGGCCGAGTCGGACTCGTGATTCGATGGAGTCGTGCCCGCACGACTCCGGCCCGCCTCGCCCGGCGACGTGCACGACGCGCTCGCAGCCTCACCGCCGACGCCGGACCAGACCAGGCTGCTGGTCAAGCACTTCCTCGCCGTGCTGGCCGAACGCGCACCCGGGGCGTCGGTGGAGGTGCGGGTCCCGCCGTACGCAGCTGTGCAGGCGGTCGCGGGCGTCCGGCACACGCGCGGGACACCGCCGGCTGTCGTGGAGCTCGACGCCGATACCTGGATCGCGCTCTCCGTCGGTGCGTTGGCCTGGACCGACGCCGAGCGCGACGGACGGGTGCGGGCCAGCGGCGAGAGGGCCGACCTGTCGCCGCTGCTGCCGCTGTGGGACGAGGCGTCGTGATCGTCGCCGCGGTGCAGTCGCAGGAGCTGGCCGACGCCGTCGGTGACGTCGAGGGCGTCGAGCTGCTCGTGTGGCCGCGGGGTGAGGACCGGCCTGCGCGTGCCGACGAGATCGAGTTCCTGGTGCCCGACTACATCCGTGCCCGGGCGGCCGCTCGACTGCTCACCGCGCTCCCGCGGCTCCGTGCCGTACAGCTGCAGACGGCGGGGTACGACGCCGTCATCGACCTCGTGCCTCCGGGAATCGACCTGCTCAGCGCGCGCGGCGTACACGACGACGCGACGGCGGAGCTGGCCCTGGGTCTCACGATCGCGTCGTTGCGCGGGATCGACGTCGCCGTACGCGAGCACGGGCACTGGCGCCAGGACACCAGCCGTCGCAGCCTGGCCGACAGCCGGGTGGCGATCCTGGGCTACGGCTCGATCGGCCGGGCGGTCGCCGGCCGGGTGCTGGCCTGCCGCGCCGTGGTGACCGGTGTCGCGACCACCTCGCGCGACGACGACCTGGTCGGGCGGGTCCTGACCGTGGACGACGTCGACTGGGCCGCGCAGGACGTCGTCGTCGTGGTACTCCCGCTGACGGAGACGACGCGCCACGCGGTCGACGCGGCCTTCCTGGCCCGACTCAGCGATCAGACCCTGCTCGTGAACGTCGGCCGCGGTGCCCTGCTCGACACCGACGCGGTGCTCGCGGAGGCCGGTCGTCTGCGGTTCGCCCTCGACGTGACCGACCCGGAGCCGCTGCCCGACGGCCACCCGCTCTGGACCGCTCCGGGCGTCCTGATCACCCCGCACATCGCCGGCGGCACCACCGCGATGCTCCCCAGGATCGCGACCCTGGTCCGAGACCAGCTCATCCGCCTCCGCGACGGTCAGCCGCTGCTCAACCTCGTCCCGCGCTGAGGTGAGACGGGGACGTGTAACCGACCGTTGAGAGACGACACGCCGGTGCGACACGCCGAGCGTCTTCCGCCAACGGTCGGTTACACGCCGCAAACTCGACCGTCGCGGTCGGCGTCTCAGGCGGTGATGACCTCGCGGAACGACGAGACCAAGAGGTCGATGTCGGACTCGGAGGCGACGATCGGAGGGGCGAGACGGACGGTCTGGCCGTGCGCCTCCTTGGCCAGGATCCCCTGTCCGAGCAGGGCCTCGGTGAACTCCCGACCCGTCATCTTGTCGGCGGCGATGTCGATGCCCGCCCACAGGCCGCGGGCACGGACGGCGTCGATGCCGTGCCCGACGAGACCGGCCATGCCGTCGTACAGCTGCTCGCCGAGCTTGGCCGCGCGCTCCTGGAACTCACCGGTCTGCAGCATCGCGATCACCTCGCGGCCGATCGCGGCGGCGAGCGGGTTGCCCCCGAACGTCGAGCCGTGCGTGCCGGGCGTGATCACGCCCAGCACGTCGCGGTTGGCGGCAACGGCGGAGACCGGGTAGAGGCCGCCGCCGAGGGCCTTGCCCAGGATGTACATGTCCGGGACGACGTCCTCGTGGTCGCAGGCGAAGGTGCGGCCGGTGCGGGCGAGACCCGACTGGATCTCGTCGGCGACCATCAGCACGTTCTGGTCGCGGCACACGGTGCGCACGTCCTGGAGGAAGCCGTCTCGCGGGATGACGACACCGGCCTCCCCCTGTACCGGCTCGAGCAGCACGGCCACGGTGGTGTCGTCGATCGCCGCTGTGAGCGCCTCGAGGTCGCCGTACGGCACGAGCCGGAAGCCCGGGGTGTACGGCGCGTAGCCCAACGTCGCGTCGGGGTCGGTCGAGAAGGACACGATCGTCGTCGTACGTCCGTGGAAGTTACCCTCCATCGCCACGATCGTCGCGCGGCTCTCGGGCACGCCCTTGACCTGGTAGCCCCACTTGCGGCTCACCTTGATCGCGGTCTCGACGGCCTCGGCGCCGGAGTTCATCGGCAGGATCATCTCCTTGCCGGTGAGGTCCGCCAGCGCCTGCGAGAACGGGCCGAGCTGGTCGTTGTAGAACGCCCGGCTGGTCAGGGTCAACGTGCCGAGCTGCTGCCGGGCGACCTCGACGAGGCGCGGGTGGGCGTGGCCGAAGTTGAGCGCCGAGTACCCGGCCAGGCAGTCCAGGTAGCGCCGCCCGTCGACGTCGGTCACCCACGCGCCGTCCCCGGACGCGAGGACCACCGGCAGCGGATGGTAGTTGTGCGCGGCGTAGGTCTCGGTGAGCTCGATGTGGTGGGCGGTACGCGAGTCGGTGTCGGTCATGAGGCGCTGCTTTCGGGCGAGGCACGCTGGCCAGAGGATGGTGCGGGGACGCTCTCCCATGGTCGCGCACGGCCACCCGGTTCACCAAATGATTGTCAGACAATTTTGGGGTGTTTCGGGATACTCCGTGACGAAATCGCCCCCCGAACGGCCCCCAGGGGACGCGTTTGTCACGGACTACCCCGACCGTCGGTAGGTTCGCGACATGACTGACGATCTCCGCGCCCGGGTGCGCGACGTCCTTCCCGGCGTACGACGTGATCTCGACGCGCTGGTCCGGATCGAGTCGGTGAGTGCCGATCCCGAGCGTGCCGATCAGGTACAGCGCAGTGCCGAGGCGGTGCGCGACCTGTTCGCCGCCGAAGGATTCGAGGTCGCGATCGCCAGCGCCGACGGGGGTCGTCCGGCCGTCATCGGGCGCAAGCGCAGCCCGAACCCGAACGCACAGACCGTCCTCCTGTACGCCCACCACGACGTCCAGCCCGAGAACGACCACGCCGACTGGGACTCTCCACCGTTCGAGCCGACCGAGCGCGACTCCGCCGACGGGCCACGCCTCTACGCCCGCGGCGCCGCGGACGACAAGGCCGGCATCGCCGCTCACCTGGGGGCGGTCCGCATCCACGGCGACGACCTGCCGGTCAACGTCGTGATGTTCGTCGAGGGCGAGGAGGAGGTCGGCTCCCCCAGCCTGTCGGCGTTCCTCCAGGAGCACCTCGACGACCTCCGCGCCGACGTGATCGTGATCGCCGACAGCGGCAACTGGGACATCGGCGTCCCCGCCCTCACCACCAGCCTGCGCGGCCTGGTCCGTCTCGACGTCGAGGTCCGCACCCTCGACCACGCCGTCCACTCCGGCATGTGGGGCGGGCTCGTTCCCGACGCGCTGATGGCGCTCGCGCGCCTGATCGCCGGCTGCCACGATGACGACGGCAACGTCGCCGTCGAGGGTCTGTACGCCGGCCCCGCGGCCGACGTCGACTACCCGGAGGAACGCCTTCGCGCCGAGTCCGGCGTGCTCCCAGGGGTGCAGTGGATCGGATCGGGGTCCACCGTCGAGCGGCTGTGGACCAGACCCTCTCTGTCCGTGATCGGCCTCACCGCACCCAAGGCCGAAGGCTCGAGCAACACGCTCGTCCCGTCCGCGAAGGCCCGGTTGAGCCTGCGCATCGCCCCCGGAGACTCCGTCGAGAACGCCCGCGACGCCCTCATCCGCCACCTCGAGAAGCACGCGCCCTGGGGCGCCGAGCTGACCATCACCCCGGTCGACAGTGGCGAGCCGACCCGGATCGACGCGACCGGACCGGCGTACGACGCCGCACGCGCCGCGTTCACCGAGGCGTGGGACGGCACCGCCCCGATCGACATGGGCGTCGGTGGCTCGATCCCGTTCATCGCGGAGTTCCTCGACGCGTTCCCGGCCGCCAGTGTGCTGGTCACCGGCGTCGAGGACCCCGACACCCGCGCGCACGGCGCCAACGAGGGCCTGCACCTCGCGGAGTTCGAGCGGGTCATCCACGCCGAGGCCCTGCTGCTCCAGAAGCTCGGCGAGCTGTAGCCGGCTCCGACCGGTTCATCACGCTGAGTGGTCGAACCGGTGCTGGGCCAGGTGAACTCCGCTGGCCGAGGTCGGATTCGCCTGCCCAGCGTGATGAACCGTCCTCACGCCTAAGCGACCAGGCAGCCCCGTCAGCGCGTCACGGCGTACAGGAAGCACTGCGGCAGCACTGTCCGCACGTGCACCGTCGCGACGTCCGGCTCGTCGAGCAGCCGGTCGATGACGGGTTCGAGGTCCTCTTCCCCGACCAGCGTGTTGTGGTCGTAGTTCATCGATCCGTCGGCCCGGTAGGCGCGCAGCACCCGCGGCCCGCGCCGCAGCTCGGGCGGAAGGCCGCCGTCGGCGTAGCCGGCGCAGCGGTCGGCGTGGATGTACACGGGCCCGACCTCGCGCCACACCGAGGGCTCGACGAAGGGAGCGAACGAGATCAGCGCGATCGGCTCGCCGGCCCGCGCGAACCGCAGGCAGCACCGCAGCGGCTCGCCCTCACCGGCGGCGGAGAACGGCGTGAACGCGTTCCCCCAGCCGTCCGCTCGCGCTCGGCGTGCGGCGTCCAACCGGGCCGGTTCGATGGCGTGCACGACGAGCGTGCTGGTCGTGGTGGTCGTCGTCATGCCTCCACGATGTCGCAGTGATGTCCGCATGTCCGGCGGAAATCGGACACGTCGACGGACGGCTCACGACGCAGCAGCTCGCGTGCGCCGATGCCGGTACGACGGGCGGCCTCACCTAGACTCGCGACGTGACCCCCTCCCAGAGCCGTCGGGGCGGCGACGGTCGGCTCACCGCGGCCCTCGACCCGTTCGACCAGGGTCCCCAGGACGCCTGCGGGGTGTTCGGAGTCTGGGCACCGGGTGAAGAGGTCGCCAAGCTCGTCTACTTCGGCCTGTACGCGCTGCAGCACCGCGGCCAGGAGTCGGCCGGCATCGCGGTCAGCAACGGGCGCCAGATCCTGGTCTACAAGGACATGGGTCTGGTCTCCCAGGTCTTCGACGACGCCACTCTCGAGTCGCTCAGAGGTCACCTGGCGATCGGTCACGCGCGCTACTCGACCACCGGCGCGAGCACCTGGCAGAACGCGCAGCCGACGTTCCGCCCGACCGACGACGGCTCGATCGCGCTCGGCCACAACGGCAACCTGATCAACGCCCACGAGCTCCGTGAGATGGTCGGGAGCCTCCCGGGCCCCACCGGCGAGCTGGAGCTCCACGGCCGCGGTCTCGAGGAGGCGACCAACGACACCTCCCTCGTCACCGCGCTGCTCGCGCACCACCCCGACAGCACCCTCGAGCAGCGCGCCCTCGAGGTGCTGCCGATGCTGCGCGGCGCCTTCTCGTTCGTCTGGATGAACGAACACACGTTGTACGCCGCCCGCGACCCGCAGGGCATCCGGCCCCTCGTCCTCGGCCGTCTCGACCGCGGCTGGGTCGTCGCCAGCGAGGACGCCGCCCTGGCCACCGTCGGCGCGAGCATCGTCCGTGAGGTCGAGCCGGGCGAGCTGATCGTGATCGACGAGAACGGCCTGCGCGCCCATCGGTTCGCCGAGCCCGAGCCCAAGGGCTGCGTCTTCGAGTACGTCTACCTGGCCAGACCCGATGCCACCATCAGCGGTCGCAGCGTCCACCAGGCGCGACTCGAGATGGGCCGTCAGCTCGCCCGCGAGTTCCCGGTGGACGCCGACCTCGTCATGCCGGTCCCCGAGTCCGGCACCCCGGCCGCGTCCGGGTACGCCGAGGAGTCAGGCATTCCGTTCGGCCAGGGCTTCGTCAAGAACGCCTACGTCGGCCGCACGTTCATCCAGCCCAGCCAGACCCTGCGCCAGCTCGGCATCCGGTTGAAGCTCAACGCCCTCGAGCACATGGTCAGGGGCCGGCGCCTCGTCGTCGTCGACGACTCGATCGTGCGCGGCAACACCCAGCGTGCCCAGGTGCGGATGCTGCGCGAGGCGGGCGCGGCCGAGGTGCACATCCGGATCAGCAGCCCGCCGGTGAAGTGGCCCTGCTTCTACGGCATCGACTTCGCGACCCGTGCCGAGCTGATCGCCAACGGCCTCGACGTCGACGAGATCGCCTCGAGCGTCGGGGCCGACAGCCTCGGCTACATCTCCCTGGAGGGGATGATCGAGGCCACCGGCCAGCGACCCGGTTCACTCTGCCTGGCGTGCTTCACCGGCGAGTACCCGGTGCCGCTGCCCGACGAGAGCCTGCTCGGCAAGCACCTGCTCGAGGTCAGCCTGTCCTCCCCGGTCGACCGCGCCCTGCCCGTCCTCAACAACCCCTGAGCCGGAGAAGCCCCGTGACCGAGCCCGGAAAGCAGCAGGGCCCGACGGCCACCGGTGCGTACGCCGCCGCCGGTGTCGACATCCAGGCGGCCGACAAGGCCGTCGACCTGATGAAGAGCTGGGTCGCGAAGACCGACCGGCCCGAGGTGATCGGCACGCTCGGCGGGTTCGCCGGGTTGTTCGACGCCTCGGCGCTCTCGCGCTACCGGAAGCCGATCCTGGCGACGTCCACCGACGGCGCCGGGACGAAGGTCGCGATCGCCCAGGCGATGGACGTCCACGACACCATCGGGTTCGACCTGGTCGGCATGGTCGTCGACGACCTCGTGGTCTGCGGAGCCGAGCCGCTCTTCATGACCGACTACATCGCCTGCGGCCGGGTCGTCCCCGAACGGATCGCGGCGATCGTCAAGGGGATCGCCGAGGCCTGCGTCGAGGCCGGCTGCGCGCTGGTCGGCGGCGAGACCGCCGAGCATCCAGGACTCATGGAGCCCGAGGTGTACGACGTCGCCGGGGCCGCGACCGGCGTCGTCGAGGCCGCACGACTGCTCGGGCCGGCCCGGGTCCGCCCCGGTGACGTCGCGGTGGCGATGGCGTCGAGCGGGCTGCACTCCAACGGCTACTCCCTGGTCCGCCACGTGCTGCTCGAGCAGGCAAGGTGGGCGCTCGACCGCGACGTGCCCGAGCTCGGCCGCACCCTCGGGGAGGAGCTGCTCGAGCCCACCCGCATCTACGCGCGGGCCTGCCTGGCCCTCGCCGAGACCACCGACGTCCACGCGATGGCCCACGTGACCGGCGGTGGACTCGCCGCCAACCTCGCCCGCGTCGTACCCGAAGAGGTCTCGGTGACCCTCGACCGCGCCACCTGGACACCCGCCCCCGTCTTCGACGTCGTACGACGGGCCGGGGCGTTGTCGCAGGACGACGTCGAGGCGACCCTGAACTGCGGCGTCGGCATGGTCGCGCTGCTTCCGCCTGACGACGTGGACCGCGCGATCGAGACGCT
This sequence comes from Nocardioides sp., assembly GCA_025936915.1. Taxonomy (GTDB): domain Bacteria; phylum Actinomycetota; class Actinomycetes; order Propionibacteriales; family Nocardioidaceae; genus Nocardioides. Next base: position 2,241 of record JAICSK010000097.1, on the reverse strand, counting down.
CGCCGGCTTCGGGGTGGATGCGTGGGTGGCGGGCGAGGTGGCCCTCGACCACCGCCTGGGTGGCGTGGTGACGATGGTCGGGCAGCATCCGGGCTGGTAGTCCGGAAGGAAAGTCCGCGTGTTTCCGGACTGGGTGTGCGGGAACAGCCACCCATTCGGTAGCGTTGGCACCACGACAGAAGACCGAACAGACCGGTGCGCCTCGGTGAGTCCTCCCGCGGCCCCGGCCAAGCGTGCGAGGGGGTCGACCCTATGGGGCGCGGCCGAGCTAAGGCCAAGCAGACGAAGGTCGCCCGCGACCTGAAGTACCGCACTCACGAGACGGACTTCGGGGCGCTGGCACGCGAGCTGCACGGCGACAGTGACACCGAGACGGGCAGCGACACCGAGTCGGACGACGCGTCGGACGAGTACGACGACTGGTCCGACTACGCCGAGCAGTCCCGCGACTGATCGACCGTCCCACCCCTGACTCAGCCAGCCTCCCCGAGGTCAGCGGCCAGGCAGATAGATCCCCCGGAGGCGCCCGACGTCGCGCATCCGGCGCTCGGCCAGCCGGTCGGCGGCCTCGGCCGGGGTCACCGAGTCGGCCTTGGCCAGCGCGAACACCGACTGCGTGGTCTCGAAGATCTTGCTCGCACGCTGCTCGGCGCGCTCGAAGCTGAACCCCTCCAGCTCGTCGGCCACCTGGATCACCCCGCCGGAGTTCACGCAGAAGTCGGGCGCGTACAGGATGCCGCGGTCGGCCAGCGCCTTCTCGATCCCCGCGTGCTCCAGCTGGTTGTTCGCAGCGCCGCACACGATCGCGGCCCGGAGGACGTCGACCACCGCGTCGGTGAGCGCCCCGCCCAGGGCGCACGGGGCGTAGACGTCGATGTCTGAGCGCACCAGCGCGTCGGTGTCGGCGGCCGCGGTCGCGCCGTACTTGGTGACCATCGCGTCGACGGCGGCCGGGTTGACATCGGTCACCACGACCCTGGCCCCGTCGTCGACGAGGTGCCGGACGAGGTGGTGGCCCACCTTGCCGACGCCCGCGATCCCGACCGTGCGACCTGACAACGTCGGCGCACCCCAGACCGCCTCGGCGCTGGCGCGCATGCCCTGGAAGACGCCGTACGCCGTGAGCACCGACGAGTCGCCGGCGCCGCCGTGGGCGAGCGTGCGGCCGGTCACGTAGTCGCACTCGCGGGCCACGACGTCCATGTCGACGGAGTAGGTGCCGACGTCACAGGCGGTGATGTAGCGACCGTTGAGCGACTGGACGAAGCGGCCGTAGGCGCGCAGCAGTGCCTCGCTCTTGTCCTTGGCCGGGTCGCCGATGATGACGGCCTTCCCGCCACCGAGGTCCAGACCGGCGAGCGCGTTCTTGTAGGACATGCCGCGCGAGAGGTTCAGCACGTCGTGGACCGCATCGTCGGTCGAGGCGTAGGGGTAGAAGCGGGTGCCGCCGAGGCCGGGACCGAGGGCGGTGGAGTGGATCGCCACGATCGCGCGGAGCCCGGTCGAGGGGTCGTTGCAGAAGACCACCTGCTCGTGCTCGCTGCCCTGCTCGAAGACGTCGACGGGGCCGGTGAGATCGGCGGACATCACGTGCTCGCTTTCGGTCGTTGCCACTGCGGGTGGGTGGCGATCCAGGTGGGCCACAGGGGTGGCGTGGCCCGCTTCCAGAGTAGTGCGCCCAGGCCGTGGCCCGGGCACCGATCGGACCGATCAGTGCAGCTGCAGGGTCACGAGCAGCGCTCCGACGAAGCAGGCGACGAACACCGCCAGGCAGAGCAGCGCCAGGAGCATCCGCGACCCGGCCGGTCGCGACCCGTCCCGTGCCGCGCGTGACGACAGCTCCGGCGATACGACGAGCAGGGTGTGGGCGCGCTCGGGCGTCGTCGCCTGGAACGCGTCGACGAACGACCGCACATCGGGCCACCGCTCGTCCCGTTCCGGGGCGAGGGCTCGCAGGACGACGTCGTCGACAGCACGCGGCACGTCCACCAGCTCGGACGGCGGCGTCGGCGGGTCGAGGTGAGCCAGGTCGGCGATCGTGCCGGTGTGCGCCAGCCGTCCGGTGAGCACGTGGTAGGCGACCGCCGCGAGGGCGTACACGTCGGCCCGCGCGTCGACGCCGCCGCCTGTCGCCTGCTCGGGTGCCATGTAGGCCGGCGTGCCCACGACGTGGGTGAGTCCGCTGGCGTGGAGCATCGCCTTGGCGACCCCCAGGTCCGCGACCATCACCCGGGTGCCCGG
>JAICSK010000019.1 GCA_025936915.1 Nocardioides sp. | reverse complement strand
GCCGGAACACATCACCGCCGCCAGCAGGAGGACGGCGGCGATCACCCGGCTGCGGGTGGAGAATCCGGACCTGACCAGGACCAAGACCGCGACCAGGCCGAGGAGCAGTCCCGACGTCAGCACCATCGGGGCGTCCCACATGAACGCCTCGGCTCCCCCGCCGTAGAACAACACGACACCGCAGGTGACCGCCGCGGTGCGTACATGGGCGCCGACGCTGCGCAGCAGCGCGAACAGCACGAACACGACCACCAGGTGCAGCAGCAGCGCGGCGCCGACGTACGGGTAGTAGGAGCGCAGTCCGAAGACCGCGAACAGGCCGCGGTAGACCAACAGCGGGATCGTCTGCCAGTGACCGCCGTACGGGCGGAACAGGCCGAGGTCCGCGCTCGGCACCGGACCGCGGGTCGAGACGTAGTAGAGCGCGTCGACGCCGAACCAGCTGGTGCGGACCAGTCGCAGCACCACCACTGTCTGGACGACCGCGCCCGCGACGAGTGCCGCGAGCAGGAGCCGCGACTCCGTCAGCCTCGCCCGCAGCGTCGTCACCGGCCCCGTCCGCGCAGCCGGTCGAGCCGGTGCAGGACGCGGTGGGCGGCGTCGTCGGTGATGCCGAGACGGCGCTTGACGCGGTCGTAGACGTCGAGCAGGACGCGGTCGGCGGCGATCGCGGCGCGTCGTACGGCGCTCTCCTCGGGCCGGGCCCGGTAGTGGGTGGCCCGGCGGACCGGAGCCACCTCCTCGGTGAAGTAGTAGAGCGCCAGCGACCGTCGAGCCTCACCCGGTGGGCAGGTCAGGCCGTCGGGATGACCGTGGAAGCTGTCGAACGACGTGGTGAACACCAGCATCCGGTTGCCCCGGGGCGTCACGCTCGCCCGGCACTCCCGCACGTCCTTGTCCCACAGCTCCAGCCGGCCGCCCCACTCGTCGTGCCACTCCTCGTTGAGGTACAGCAGGATGTTGACCCGTCGGGCCCAGGTCTCGTGGACGTGGTGGGTGGTGAAGTCGGCGTGGATGTTGAGGTGTCCGCCGCGCAGGGTCTGGTGGAGACCACCGCCGTCCATCGACCAGTCGGGGATCAGGTCCGCGATCCCGGTGAGCTCCTCGAGGTAGCGGACGAAGTCCGGCGACGTGAGCTCGCGGGCGATCTCACGCAGGCTGGGGGCCCAGGTGTCGGGGTGGACGTTGCAGTACTTCGTCTCGTTGACGTGCAGGTAGCCCTTCCAGAACTCGTCGTCGGTGCCCGGGAAGTCGGCGACGGCCGAGCGGAACGCGGCCGGCAGCAGGACGTCGTCGAGCACGAGGTGCGGGAACGGCTCGGCTGCGGCGTACTCCTTGGCCGCCACGTCGAGGCCGGTGCGCAGCCGCGCCAGGTCGACGAGCTGCAGGTCGGTCATGCGCGCATGATGCCACGCATGTCCGCCGCCCCCCGTCGAGCTCGTCGAGCCCCATCGGGCCCCGGGCGGCTGTGGCTACACTCCTGCCAACTCGAGCGAGGGAGACGTCAGGGTGCTCGATCCGACCGACCGCGTGGGCGATGCGCCGACCCCACGGGTCGGCGTGCTCGTCGTCGCCTACAACGCGGCCGCGACCCTGGCTCACACCCTGGCCAGGCTGCCCGAGGCCTTCGCCGCGAAGGTCGACCACGTGATGGTCTGCGACGATGCCAGCACCGACGAGACCTACCAGGTCGGCCTCGCGGTCAAGGAGGACTCGCGGCTCCCCATCACGGTCGTGCGCCGCGCGCGCAACCTCGGGTACGGCGGGAACCAGAAAGCCGGCTACGCCTGGGCCATCGAGCACGGGCTGGACATCGTGGTGCTGCTGCACGCGGACGGCCAGTACGCCCCGGAGGAGATCGAGCGACTGGTCGACCCGCTCACGTCCGGCACCGCGGACGCGGTCTTCGGCTCGCGGATGATGGTCCGCGGCCAGGCGCGCGCCGGCGGCATGCCGGCGTACAAGTACGTCGGCAACCGGATCCTCACGTCGTTCCAGAACCGGCTCACCGGCGCGCGGCTTTCGGAGTGGCACAGCGGCTACCGCGCCTACCGGGTCGACGCGCTGACCGACCTGCCGCTGGCGTCGTACTCCGACGGGTTCGACTTCGACACAGAGATCATCCTGGGGCTGCTCGCCGCCGAGAAGCGGATCGCCGAGGTGCCGATCCCGACGTACTACGGCGACGAGATCTGCTACGTCAACGGGATCGCCTATGCGCGGGACGTCTCGATGGACGTCGTGCGGCACTGGGCGAACACACGCGGTTTCGGCGGCGGTGTCTCCTCGACCGAGACCGACACCTATGACTTGAAGGAGGAGTACGGCTCGCACGCCGTGCTGCTGCGCTGGCTGGCCACCCGGTCGCCGTCCCGCGTGCTCGACGCGGGCTGCTTCGACGGCCGCTTCGCCGACCTCGCCCGCGAGCAGGGCCACCACGTGACCGGCCTCGACCGGCAGAAGCTGGACGGCGTGGCGCAGCGCGTCGACGCCTTCATCGAGGCCGACCTGAACGACCCGCTCCCGCGCACGCTGTCCGCGGCATTCGACGTCGTCATCGCCGGCGACATCCTCGAGCACGTTGTCGAGCCGCACTCCCTGCTCAGCGACCTGGCCGGCGCCCTGCGTCCCGGGGGCGAGATCCTGGTGTCGGTGCCGAACTTCGGGCACTGGTACCCCCGTGGCCGCACGGCGCTGGGCAGGTTCGACTACGACCAGCGCGGGCCGCTGGACCGCGGGCACCTCCGCTTCTTCACCCGCGACTCGATCGAGGCCCTGATCGCCAACTGCGGCCTGCGGATCCTCGACCGGGAGACGGTCGGCACGCCGTTCGACATGCTGGCCAGCGGCAGCTCGCGGATGCGGACGCGGGTGGTCTCCGGGGCTGCACGCGGGGACCGGGTGGCGACGCGGGTCTGGCCCCGTCTGTTCGGGTACCAGTTCCTGTACCGCCTGGAAGTGATGTGATCCCGGCACCTGGCACGGAACGCAACCGACTCGTCGCCACGACGACAGGGCTCGTCCTCGGGGGACTCGCCTACGTCCTGACGCTGCTGGACTACGGCACGAACCTCACTCGGACCGCTCTGCAGGGCGGCCTGTTCTCGGCGTTCTACGACGAGCAGGGTCGGGCGCTCCTCGCCGGGCACGTGGACGTGCCCGCGAACAGCCTCGGCATCGAGGGCTTCGTCCACGACGGCCGGACGTTCATGTACTTCCCGCCGTGGCCCGCGATCCTGCGGCTGCCGGTGCTGCTCACCACCCACGAGTACGACGGGCGGCTCACGCTGCTGTCCATGGCGCTCGCGTGGATCGTCTTCGCGGTGATGGTGACCAAGCTGGTATGGCTGCTGCTGCCCCGGCTCAGCGGGGTCGACGAGGTGACGGGCGGGACCGCGGTGCTGGTCGCGCTGTTCCTGGCCGCGGCGACCGGCGGGTCGTTCCTCACCTTCGACGCGGGGCAGCCGTGGGTCTACCACGAGGCGTACGTCTGGGCGATCGCCTCGGTGTTCGGCGGCATCTACTGGCTGACGAGGCTGCTGTACGAGCCGACCCGGCACGCGACATGGTGGCTGTTCGTGTTCGCGCTGCTGAGCGTCGGCAGCCGGGCGACCGAGGGCTGGGCGATCTCGCTGGCGGCGATCGCGCTGGGCGTGTGGTGGCGATGGTGGCCGCGTCGTACCGCGACGAACCCGCTGTGGTGGCGCGTCGTCCTCGCGGGCGCCGTCCCCCTCGCGCTGTCGATCGCGCTCAACGAGTACAAGTTCGGCACCGTCTACATCTTCCCGTTGCAGGACCAGGTCTGGACGTTCCTCAACGAGCACCGGCGCGAGGCGCTTGCCGCCAACGGCGGCGGGCTGACCGGGCCGCAGTTCTTCACGACGTCGTTCATGGCGTACCTGCGGCTCGACGGTATCCGGTTCGTCGGCTACTTCCCGTTCATCACGCTGCCCGCGCACGCGGCTCCGGCGTACGGCGGTGCCTTCGTCGACCAGACCTACCGGACCGGGAGCGTGACGTCGTTCATGCCGATGCTGATGGTGATGTTCCTGGTCTCGCTCGTCGCGGTCGCCCGGCCGCGTGCGCGGCGCCAGCTGGCGCTGCTGCGGCTTCCGCTGCTGGTCTCGGTCCTGGTCACCGGCGGCGTGATGGGCTACGGCTACTACTCGGCGCGTTACGCCAGCGAGTTCGTGCCCGCGATGGTGCTCGGCGGTGCCGTGTGCACCTCGCTGCTGGCGGGCGCCGTACGCCGACGGCGGGGGTGGCAGGCGCCGGCGGTTGCCGTGCTGGCCGTCGGCGCCGCGTTCTCGATCGTCGCGCAGATGGCGATCGGCACGACCATGGCCGCCTTCATCCATCGCGGCGAGCCGCTCCAGCGATACGTGCAGTGGCAGCACGACGTCAGCCCGGGAGCCCAGGCCCGGTTGGTCTCGCAGGTCTCGGGTCTTCCGACCGGCGGCAACACCGACGACCTCGCGATCCGCGGCGACTGCCAGAGCCTCTACCTCAACACCGGCGACAGGTACCAGCCGTGGATCCCGGTCGAGGAACGCGACCGCGTGCTCGAGGTGTCGGCCACCGGTCAGCGGCTGCGTCCGGGCCGGATCACGCTGCTGACTGTCACCGGCACCGTCCCGCAGAGCGTGCGGGTCGAGGTGAGCCACCACCAGCAGCTGCGCTTCGTCGCGCAGTACGGCGACGCCCTGGCGACGACGTCGTGGTTCGACCTGCCGACCACCGGCGGCGTACGCCTCGGCATCCGCAACCAGATCGGGATCGGCTTCTTCCAGTTCGTCGCCACGCCCGGCGGCCCGGTCGGCTTCCTGCCGTCGGTCTACTTCGACCGCGACCAGAACAGCCTCCCCGCGCTCCTCACCCTGACAAACTCGGCGGCCGGCCTGGCCAGTCTCGGCCTCAGGATGACCGAGCTGCCCGGCCTGCCCATGCCGCTGTGCGACGAGCTGGCCCGTGAGGCGGGCATCGACGTGGGCCGGGGCTGATCGGCATGCGGATCGCCTTCCTCTCCTGGCGCGACACCGGCCACCCCGACGGCGGCGGGTCGGAGGAGTACATCGAGCACGTCGCGGAGCGGCTCGCCGCCCGCGGTCACGACGTCACGATCCGGTGCGCCGTCTACGACGGGGCCGCCGGCGACGAGGTACGGCGCGGGGTGCGGTTCGTCCGCCGTGGACACCGGCTGACCGTCTACCCGCGCGGGCTGCTCTGGGCCTTCACCGGGGCCGGACGCCGCTGCGACGCGGTGGTCGAGGTGGTGAACGGGATCCCGTTCGGGCTCGGCCTGGTTCGCCGTCGTACCACCGTGCCGCTGGTGCACCACCTCCACCGCGAGCAGTGGCGGATGATCTACCCCGGCTGGGGCGGTCGACTCGGCTGGCTGGTCGAGCGGTCGGCCATCCACGCCTACCGGCGGCTCCCCTTTCTGACCGTCTCCCGCGCCACGGCCCACGACCTCGGGGCGCTCGGCGTCGCCTCGGTGCTCGTGGTGCCGAACGGCGCGGAGCGGCGGCCGGTCCAGGACGCCGTCCGGGAGCCACTGACCCTGTGCACCCTGAGCCGGCTCGTGCCGCACAAGCGGCTCGAGCAGGCGGTGGACGTGGTCGTCGCGCTGGCCGCGAGGCATCCCGGCGTCCGGCTGCGGGTGATCGGTGCGGGCTGGTGGGAAGCCGAGCTGCGTCGGTACGTCGCGTCGACCGGCGCCGCTCACCTGGTCGAGCTGCTCGGCCGACTCGACGCGGACGAACGCGACCGCGTGCTGGCGTCCTCCGCGGCGATGCTGCTGCCCTCGGTGCGTGAGGGCTGGGGCCTGGCGGTGATCGAGGCGGCACTCCAGGGCACCCCGACGATCGGGTACCGCTCGGCCGGGGGTGTCGCGGAGTCGGTGCGACACGACGAGACCGGTCTGTTGGTGGACTCCCCCGCCGAGCTCGAGGCAGCGGCGGAACGGTTGGTCACCGACGCCGGATTGCAGGGACGACTCTCGCGCGCGTGCCGCGACTGGGCGCTGTCGTTCGAGTGGGACGAGGCCGCAGCCTCGGTCGAGGCCCTGCTGGCCGGCCGCGATCAGGTCGCGGGGGTGCCGTAGGCCAGGATCGGGGCGTTGGCCGGGTTGGCGCTGGGAGCCTTGTTCTGCAGATAGACCATCAGGAACGCGATCACGACGGCCAGCACCACGCCCACCAGGGCGGGCACGAGCACGCGGACCATCTACGACTCCTTCGACGAGTGTCGCGACTCTAGCATCGCGGTGACGGCCGCCCCGAGCACCACGAACAGGGCGAGCAGGTCGGCCGCGATCACGGTCAGACGTCGCCAGGACTCCGGCTCCGGGGCTGCCTGCGCGCCCGGCACGGCGTACACCGTGAGCTCAGGGGAGGCCAGCACCCGCCGGAGCCCGGTCACGTCGACCTGGCCGGCGGCCGGGTCGTCGGCGTACACCACGACCCAGCCGATGCCGTACGCCGGCAGCACGTCCGCGGGTCGGCCGTGGGCCAGTGCGGAACCGATGCTGGCCGCGGTCTCGCTCTCGCCACGCACCGTCCGGTCGCCGACCACGAGGTCGCCGGAGGTGAACACGGGACGGTCGACCATCCGCACCAAGGGGTCGGACGAGGGATAGCCGGTGCCCCAGCGGACGTTGCGGTAGGCGCGCCACGGCAGGGTGACGACTGCCCGGTCGGGTGGCCCGCCGTCGATCTTCGTGGCCGCGGAGGTCAACGCGTCCGGGAAGCGCACAGGGCGGACCGTGCGCCACACCGTGCCGGCACCGTCCGGGACGAGGCCCACCGGGACGAGCACGAGCAGCAGGCCGACGGAGGCGACCACCTCGACGCCGTGCCGGGCGAGCCGGCGAGCGACCACGTCGACCGCTGCCCCGAAGAGACAGGCGACGAGGAGGACGAACGGCGCGAGGAGCTTCTGGCCGTCGCGGCCCAGCCCGGCACCGGGGACGTCAGCGACCAGGTGGCGCAGGGCGTCCTGACCCGGCCCCGTGGTGAGGACGAGGGCCGCCAGCAGCCCGGTGACGCCGAGGGCCGCCAGGCGTAGGGCGAGATCGGGCGCGAGCACGGCCCACCGGCGTACCCCGAGGATGGCGGAGATCGCGACCACGGCGATCGCGGCGACGGCGAGGAACGTGTGCCGCGAGTCGGGCACGCTCAGGCCGTCCCAGATGCCGCCCAGACCGAGCAGGGCCAGGGCGGGATGACCGCTGGCGTCCGACCCGGGCGCGAAGACCGCGACACCGGTCGGGTCCGAGGTGCGCGTCGCGCCCCCGACCAGTGACGGCACGATCCACGGCAGCTGCTCGAGGGCGACCACCCCCAGCGGCCACCAGGAACGCGGTCGCCGCGAGGCGCCACCGGCCACCGTGGTCGCGAGCGCGAACACGCCACCGGTCGGGGTCAGCGAGGCGACCGCCGACCAGAGCACGGCGAGCGCCCCCGCGCGGACCGAGCCGGTACGCCGGTGGGTCGCGGCGGCGTGCAGGATCCACGGCAGGGCGGCGTATCCCAGCACCAACGCCCACTGCCCGAGCGCCATCCGCTCGATCACGAACGGGTTCCAGACCGCGAACCCCGACGCGGCCAGGCGTGCGGTGGTGCCGAGCCCGTCGGTCAGACGCAGGACACCCCAACCGGCCAACGACAGTGACGCGAGCAGGAGCCCTCGGCCGAGCACCCCGCCGTCCGCCACGCTGGTGAGCAGGGCCACGACCGCGTCGAGCGGCACCGACCTCGGCGCGGCGCCGCCGAGGCCGAGGGCGGCGTCGGTGAGCGGCTCGTGAGGGACGAAGACGAGGTCGCGCGAGAGCAGGTGCCCGGGGTGACGGAGGGGCGCCAGCAGCACCAGGGAGAGCGCCAGCGGCCAGAGACCGAGCAGCACCCCCCGCGCGCGGGCCATCCGACCTCCGATCGCCCCTATCCTGGCCGCCGGTCAGCCTAGCGATCCCGAGAGGACCCTCCGCGTGGACGACGCCCGCCCCGGCTTCGATGCCGTGTGGGCACAGGCCGACCCGATCGAGGGATGGCTGACCCGACAGCAGGCCCGCGTTCTGTACGACGCCGTCCATGCCCTGCCGCCGGGCGGGACCGTCGTCGAGATCGGCAGCCACCACGGGCGGTCGACGATCGTCCTCGCCTCCGCGCTACCCGACTCATCGCGTCTGCTGGCCGTCGACCCGTTCGACCCCGGGTGGCGGTACGGCGGCCCGGACACCCGCGAGCTGTTGCTGGCCCACCTGGCGGCGGCCGGGGTCGCCGACCGGGTCGAGGTGCTCGCGACGACCTCGCGCGCAGCCCGCACGTCGTACACCGGTGCGGTCGCACTGCTCTACGTCGACGGCAAGCACGACTGTCGGACCGTTCGCGACGACCTCCGCTGGGCGTCGTTCGTCGTGGACGGCGGAGTCGTCCTCGTCCATGATGCCTTCTCCTCACTCGGCGTGACGCTCGCACTCCTCCGCACCCTGCCGATCTCCTCGCGGCTGGCCTATGCCGGACGCACCGGATCGCTCGCCCGGCTCTCGGTGCGACGGCCCGGCGTCGGCGATCGCCTGCGCTACCTGCGTGAGCTGCCGTGGTTCGGGCGCAACCTGCTGGTCAAGGTGCTGCTCCGACTGCGCCTGCGACCGGTGGCACGGCTGCTCCGCCATCACGACGTCCACGATCCGTTCTGAGCCCGGCGCCCGGGTAAAACTTCTCGGTTCGGCGTGACGATTCCGGCGCCCTCGACGCTGCCTGAGTGAGGTCGCTTCGACCTCGTGTCCCGGTCAGCGGCATCCCGTCCGCGGACCACCGGACTGTTCCACCCCCCGCGGAGCGCTCGTCCGACCGTTCCGAAGCCATCAGTTCCAGAGGACAACCACCATGAATCGGTTACGCACCACCGCCGTCGCACTCGTCTCCACCCTCGCCCTCGGGTCGTTCGCGGCAGCGACCGTCCCGGCGGCGTTCGCCGCGAAGCCGGATGCATGTGCGACGCAGCAGGCCCACGTCGACAAGGCCACCGCCAAGCTCGCGGACGTCACCGCCAGGTTCGCCGCGCACCCGACGCAGAAGAACCTGAAGGCCAAGAAGGCCCAGGTGCAGCGCCTCGCTCACGCGACGGCTCGCCTGGACAGCTGCCTGGCTGCTCAGGCCGGCTGACCACGCGCGAGGACGGCCCACCGGACCTCGTCCGGTGGGCCGTCTCGGGTGCGCCGGTCGACGAACGCGGCCGGCGACGCCTGCTGGGACGCGCGGCCGGTGCGACGCACCCCGCCACCGTGGACGAACGCCCGGTTCTCCTGACCGAGATCTGTGGCTGGTCGGCGGTGCCTGCTGGGTCCCGACCTGTCGTCCCCACCGGCTGAGGACGCACGTCGACCGGTCAGAAGCTGCCTGGTTTCGGTGGGGTCCGGTCTGCGCTCTGCCGACGATCGATCGATCCGAGAACCACATGATCACGGTGCCACCTGCACGTCACCTCAGATCTCGTGCGCGAGAAGCGCTCGATTAGGCTGCCAGCCATGTCATCGGCAGCGGGGTCGTCGGACGCTGCCTCCAAGCTCCGCGGCGGCGGTGGGGTCGCCGCCGGGGTGCTGGTCATGAACGTGACCACGTACGGCTTCACGATCGCCTGCGCGCACATCCTGGGCCCGACCGACTACGGCGCCCTCGCGGCGTGGATGAACGTGCTCCTCGTCGTGAACGTCGGCTTCCTCGGCCTCCAGGCGACCGCCGCCCGGCGGCTGTCGTCGGGCGAGCACGCCCTGGACGACGTCGAGCCACACCTCGTGCGGCTCACGTTGGTCACGTCGTTCGTCCTCGGGGCAGCCCTGATCGTCCTCACCCCGGTCATCGACACCACGCTGCAGCTCGACGACTGGTTCATGGCCGCCCTGCTCGGGCTCTCCGTCGTACCTCTCACCATCACCGGCGGGCTGTCCGGGATCCTCCAGGGCGAACGTCGCTGGGGCGCCCTCTCCGCGGTCTACATCTGCATCGGCGCACCTCGGCTGATCCTCGGCGTGGCCCTGACCGCCTGGCGTCCGGACCCGCGCTGGGCGGCCCTGTCCGTGGCGGTCACGCTGCTGGTGCCGGTCGCCGTTGCCCTGTTCGCCTTGCGCGACCGGACGTTGCGTCCCAGCAGCCGCGACGCGGCCGGGCTCGGCTCGCTGATGCGAGAGCTCCTCCACAACTCGCAGGCGCTCCTGGCGTTCTTCGCGGTCAGCAACGTGGACCTGATCGTCGCCCGGCACACGCTGGACGAGCACGACGCCGGGCTCTACGCCGCCGGGCTCATCCTGGCCAAGGCCGTGCTGTTCCTGCCGCAGTTCGTCTCCATCGTCGCGTTCCCGTCGATGGCGGCGGATGACAGCTCGCGGACGTTCATCGCGGCCGTGCTCTCGGTCGTCGGGCTCGGGGCACTCGCCACCCTCGCCACGGCGCTGCTTCCCGGTCTCGCGCTGATCTTCGTCGGCGGCTCGCAGTATGACGACGTCCGCTCGAAGCTCTGGATCTTCGCCGTGCTCGGCACGTTGCTGGCCATCCTGATGATGGCGGTGTACGGCCTGATCGCCCGGGGCGGGTCGCGCAGCGTCTACCTCACCTGGCTCGCCCTCGCCGGCATCATCGCGATCGGGCTCACGGTGCACTCCGTCTCCGGGATGCTCACCGTCGTGATCGCCGTCGACGCGGTGCTGGTGCTCGTCCTGCTCGTCGCCCACCAGCTGACCACGGCGACGCCCTCACGCGAGGCGCCGCCGGTGGAGTCATACCCGGCCGGTTGGGACCACTAGTGTCGTCAATGGGCCGCGTCGTGCCACGACCGGCCGGTGCCGACCGACACGTCGAGCGGCACGGCCAGGTCCGCCGCGCCACCCATCTCACGGCGTACGACGTCCTCGAGCGCGTCGCGCTCGCCCTCGGCCACCTCGAACACGAGCTCGTCGTGCACCTGCAGCAGCATCCGTGACCCCAGTCCCGCGTCGCGGATCGCGGTGTCGACATGGAGCATCGCGACCTTGATCAGGTCGGCCGCTGAGCCCTGGATCGGCGCGTTCAGCGCCATCCGCTCGGCCATCTCACGCCGCTGCCGGATGTCGCTGCTGAGGTCGGGCAGGTAGCGCCGGCGACCCCACAGCGTCTCGGTGAAGCCGGTGCGTCGCGCGTCGTCGACCACTCCCGAGAGATAGTCGCGCACGCCACCGAAGGTCTGGAAGTACTCGTCCATCAGCTCGCGGGCTTCACTGGGGTCGATCCGCAGCTGCTGGCCCAGGCCGAACGCCGAGAGACCGTAGGCGAGGCCGTAGTTCATGGCCTTGATCTTGGCGCGCTGCCCGGGCGTGACGTCCGGGGCCGGGACGCCGAACACCCGCGACGCCGTGATCGAGTGGAAGTCCTGGCCGGACTTGAACGCCGCGATCAGCCCGGCGTCCTCGGAGAGGTGGGCCATGATCCGCATCTCGACCTGGCTGTAGTCGGCGGTCATCAGGCAGTCGAAGCCCTTGCCCACGACGAAGCCCTGCCGGATGCGTCGGCCCTCCTCGGTGCGGATCGGGATGTTCTGCAGGTTGGGGTCGGTGCTGGAGAGCCGGCCGGTCGCGGCGATCGTCTGGTTGAACGTCGTGTGGATGCGGCCGTCGGACTGGACCGTCTTGAGCAATCCCTCGATCGTCTGCCGGAGCCGGCTCACGTCACGATGGCGCAGCAGCGCCATCAGGAACGGATGCTCGGTCTTCTCGAACAGTCCCTGCAGCGCGTCGGCGTCGGTGGTGTAGCCGGTCTTGGTGCGCTTGGTCTTCGGCATGCCGAGCTCGTCGAACAGCACGACCTGCAGCTGCTTGGGCGAGCCGAGGTTGATCTCCTTGCCGATCACCCGGAAGGCCTCGGCCGCCGCATCGCGCACCTCGGTGCCGAAGTGGCTCTCGAGCGACTCGAGGTGGTCGATGTCGACCGCGATGCCGGTCTGCTCCATCGAGGCGAGCAGGTCGACGAGCGGCAGCTCCACCTCGGCCAGCAGTCGGGCTCCGCCGGTCTGCTCGATCTCGCCGTCGAGGGTGTCGGCCAGGTCGAGCACCGCGCGGGCGTGCAGCATCGCGGTCTCGGCGATGCCGCCGGCGGTGATCTCGTCCTCGAAGAGCAGCTCCTCCTGCCCCGTGTCCGAGCCGTCGGACGAGCCCTGTTTGAGCTCGCGCTTGAGGTAGCGCAGGGTCAGGTCGGCGAGGTCGTAGGAGCGCTGGTCGGGACGCACGAGGTAGGCCGCCAGCGCGGTGTCGCTGACCAGCCCGCGCAACGGCCAGCCGCGCGCGGCGAGCGCCAGCATCGGGCCCTTGGCGTCGTGGAGCACCTTGGCCCGGCTCGGGTCGCCGAGCCAGGTCATGATCGCCGCGTCGTCGTCAGGCGTCACGTCACCGGCGTCGACCCAGGCCGCCTGCCCGTCGGCCGCTGCCAGCGCGACCCCGCGCACCTCGCCGGTGCCGGCGCCCCATCCCCCGTGCACGGTGATGCCGGTGCGGGTGTCGGGCCCGGCGTGCTCGTCGAGCCAGCCGGCGACCTCGCCGCCACCGAGCGTCGCGCCGGACAGCTCGAAGCCGGACTCGTCGATGTCGTCGTGCTGGACGTCCCACGACTCGAGCAGCCGTTCGCGCAGCACCCGGAACTCCAGGGAGTCGAAGAGCGTGTGCACGAGCTGCCGGTCCCACGACTGGGCCTCGAGGTCGGCCGGGGCGAGCTCGAGGTCGAGGTCGCGGACCAGCTCGTTGAGGCGGCGGTTGCGGATGACGTCACCGAGGTGCTCGCGGAGGGCCTCGCCCTTCTTGCCGGTGATCAGGTCGGCGTGGGCGATCACCCCGTCGAGCCCGTCGTACTCCTTGAGCCAGCGGGCGGCGAATCCCGGCCCGACACCGGGCACGCCGGGCAGGTTGTCGGACGACTCCCCCACGATCGCGGCGAGGTCGGGATAGCGCTCGGGCCGTACGCCGTAGCGCTCCTCGACGGCGTCCGGCGTCATCCGGGCGAGCTCGGACACCCCGCGCATCGGGTAGAGCACGGTGGCGTCGTCGGTGACCAGCTGGAACGCGTCGCGGTCACCACTGAGGACCAGCACCTCGTAGCCCTCGGCGAGCCCTTGGGTGACCAGGGTGGCGATGATGTCGTCGGCCTCGTAGCCGTCCTTGGCGAGGTGCTTGATCCGCAGGGCGTCGAGCACCTCGTTGATCAGCGGAAGCTGGCTGGAGAACTCCTCGGGCGTCTTGTTGCGCTTGGCCTTGTACTCGGCGTACTCCTGCAGCCGGAACGTCTGTCGCGACTTGTCGAACGCGACCGCGATGTGGGTCGGCTGCTCGTCGCGCAGCACGTTGATCAGCATCGAGGTGAACCCGAACACGGCATTGGTGTGCTGGCCCGTCGTGGTCGAGAAGTTCTCGACCGGGAGCGCGAAGAACGCGCGGTAGGCCAGCGAATGACCGTCGAGCAGCAGCAGCCGCGGACGGGTCTGCGGGGGTACGTCGGGCACCTGCCGACTCTATCCAGAGCCACCGACAGCCTGACGCCCGCGATCCGGCAGGATGGCGGTATGCACGAGGCCACGGACGACGACCGGTTGCTCACGGCGTTCATCGCCGGTGACGACGAGGGCATGGGGGCGCTCAACCACAAGATGGGCGTGAAGATCCTCGAGGCCTCGGCCCAGCGGGTCGTGGCGACGATGCCGGTCGAGGGCAACACCCAGCCCTACGGTCTCCTGCACGGCGGCGCCTCGGTCGTGCTCGCGGAGAGCCTGGGATCGCTCGGCTCGGCCATCCATGCCCATCCCGACCGCTACTCGGTCGGCGTCGACATCAACGCCACCCACCACCGTGCCGCGACCAGCGGGCTGGTGACGGGCGTGGCGACGCCGTTGCACCTCGGCCGCAGCATGGCGTCGTACGAGGTCGTCATCACCGACGACCAGGACCGGCGGGTGTGCACCTGCCGGATCACCTGCGCCCTGCTCCCGAAGGACCGGGGCTAGCGACTCGGCCGACTCGGCTCAGAGATCAGCGCTGACCGACCGGGAGACCGAGCGTGCGTGCCGCAGGCTGCGGCGTACGGCGAGCACCTGGGTGACCTGGCGAGCGGCCGGGTGACGGGCCGCGAGCTTGGACCGCACGGCCGGCGTCGGCGCCATCCGGAGCATCGCCTGTGGGGCGAGGGCGAGCCGGGCCATGAACCGGTTGGCCTCGCGCGAGCCCGACGACGTCGCCGTGCCGACGTGGCCGATGCCGAGCTCCTCGGCCCAGGTCACCGCCGACTCGACCAGCGCGCGGCCGACACCACGGCGGCGGAACGCCGGTGCGACGGCGGCGTTGTGCACCTGGAGGACCGGCTCGGGGTTCACCGGGGAGTAGGTCGCGGCCTTGAAGAACGCCGCGCCGGCGAACTCCCCGTCGTACTCCGCGACGACCAGTCGCTCACCGGGCCGGTCGCCGAGCTGCTCGATGGCGGTGGCCAGGTCGTGCAGCTGCTCGTCGGAGCCACGACGGAGGAACGGCTGCCACAGCTCGGCCAGACGTTCGGCGTCGGCAAGAGTGGCGTCACGCAGGCTCAGCAGGGAGCGGCTCATCCAGCCCTCCCACGGATTCCGAGGTACGACGAACGAGTTCGGGGCGTTGTCATCCGTTGACCTCCGGGTCGACGAAGGAGCGGCACCTTCCGGTCCCCCCGTCGGCGCCGCACGGGCAGACTACGCTCAGTCACCCCGCTTTGTCCCCGGGTCCCAGGAGTCAGGTTGATCGTCGGTTCAGGCACCGCCGTGAACGTGCTCACCGTGCTGGGGGGATCGTCGGTCGGGGTGCTGGCCGGCAACCGTCTTCCGGCGCGCACGCGCGACCTGGTCACCGACGCTCTGGGCCTGGTGACGCTGCTGATCGCCGGACTCTCCGCGGTCGCCGTGAACGATCCGGCGTTCGCGGCCGAGGTCGGGCCGCACGCGCCGTTGCTGATCGTGCTCGGGTCACTCGTGATCGGTGGCATCGTCGGCTCGCTGCTCCGGCTCGAGCAGCGCGTGGAGGGGCTCGGTGGTCGCCTGCAGCGGCGCCTCGCGGGCGAGACCGACTCCGCCGAACGGGCTCGGTTCATCGAAGGCTTCGTGACCGCGTCGCTGGTCTTCTGCACCGGACCGCTGACGATCCTCGGCTCGCTGTCCGACGGGCTCGGCCACGGGGCCGACCAGCTGTACCTCAAGGCCACCCTCGACGGGTTCGCGGCGATCGCGTTCGCCGCGTCGTTCGGCTGGGGCGTCACCGCCAGCGCGCTGACGGTCCTGGTCGTGCAGGGCGCGATCACCGCCCTCGGCGCCGCGCTGGGCGACGTGCTCCCCGACGCGCAGCTGGCCGCGATCACCGCGGCCGGCGGGCTGATGCTCGTCGGTGTCGCGTTCCGGTTGCTGCGCATCCGGGAGATCGCCGTCGCCGACCTGCTTCCGGGCCTCGCCGTCGCGCCGTTGCTGGTGGGGCTGGTGGCGGCGTTCCGCTGAGCTACAGATCGCCCCCCAGGTAGGCCGCCTTGACCGACTCGTCGCCCGAGAGCTCGGCGCCGGTGCCGGAGCGGACGATCTCGCCGGTCTCGAGCACGTGGGCCTGGTGGGCGCGGCGAAGCGCCTGAGCGGCGTTCTGCTCGACCAGGAGCACCGTGGTGCCCTGTTGGTTGATCTCGGTGATGATCGAGAAGATCTGCTGGATCAGCCTTGGGGCGAGCCCCATCGAGGGCTCGTCGAGGAGCACCAGTCGTGGCCGGGCCATCAGGGCGCGGCCGATCGCGAGCATCTGCTGCTCGCCGCCGGACATGGTGCCGGCCGACTGGTTGAACCGCTCCTGGAGCCGCGGGAAGAGCTGGAAGACCCGCTCGATGTCCTCGCGGTACGCCGCGGACTTGCGGTCTCTGCGCACGAAGGCACCCATGTCGAGGTTCTCCCGCACCGTCATGCCGGGGAAGCAGCCACGGCCCTCGGGTGACTGGCTGATCCCCATCTTCACCCGCGCGTACGGCGGCAGGTGGGTGATGTCCGTGCCGTCGAAGACGACCTTGCCCTCGCGCACCTTGCGCAGCCCCGAGATCGTCTTCAGCGTCGTCGTCTTGCCGGCACCGTTGGCGCCGATCAGCGTGGTGATCTCGCCCTCGGCGACGCTGAAGGAGATGTTGCGGATCGCCTCGATGTGTCCGTAGTTGACGCACAGGTCCTCGACCTCAAGAAGCATCTTCTTCGTCCACTCCCAGGTAGGCCGCGATCACGGCCGGGTTGTCGCGGATCTCGGCGGGTGACCCCTCGGCGATCTTCCGCCCGAACTCGAGCACCACGATCCGGTCGGTCACTCCCATCACGAGCCGCATGTCGTGCTCGATCAGGAGCACCGTGTAGCCCTCGTCGCGGACCTTGCGAATCAGGTCCATCAGCCGCTGCTTCTCCGCCGGGTTGAAGCCCGCGGCGGGCTCGTCGAGGCAGAGTAGCTTGGGTTTGGTCGCCATCGCGCGCGCGATCTCCAGGCGTCGCTGGTCACCGTAGGAGAGGTTGGCGGCGAGCTCCTCGGCACGTCGCACGCCGACCCCGACGAAGTCGAGCAGGCGATAGGCCTCCTCGACGGTGGCGGACTCGGTGCGGCGGTGCAGCGGCGTACGGAAGAGCGCGTTCAGCAGACCGACCTTGCTGTTCGCGTCGGCGCCGACCATCACGTTCTCCAGCGCCGTCATCGACTTGAACAGCCGGATGTTCTGGAACGTGCGGGCGATCCCGAGCTTGGTGATCTTGTGCCGCTTCATCTTGGCCAGGGGCCGGCCGTCGAAACGGATCTGCCCGCTGGTCGCCTGGTAGACGCCCGTCATCACGTTGAAGCACGTGGTCTTGCCGGCTCCGTTGGGCCCGATCAGTCCCAGGATCTCGCCCTCCTTGATGTCGAAGTCGACCTCGTCGAGGGCGGTCACCCCGCCGAACCTCATCGTGACGTGGTCGACCTCGAGCAGCGAGGCGCGCCGGTCGAAGCCCTGGGTCTCCGGCGTTCCTGGGTTCTGTGGGGTCTCCCTGTCAGACATCGACGCCCTCCCCTTCCAGCTCCTCGATCTCCGCCTGCACGCGGAGCGCCCGTTTGGTTCGTCTGGGCGGCACCAGTCCTTGCGGCCGGAAGGTGACGATCAGCATCAGGGACAGACCGAAGATCAGCAGCCGCCAGTCGCTCAGCCCACGGAACCGCTCCGGGAGGTAGGCGACCAGGACACCCCCGAGCAACGCCCCCCACCGGTTGCCGGCGCCACCGATGAGGACGGACGCCACGAACAACATCGACAGGGGGAGCAGGAAGCTGTCGGGACTGATGAAGCCGCCCTGTCCGGCGGCCAGCATCGAGCCGGCCAGGCCACCGATCGCCGCGCCGAGCGCGAACGCGAGCAGCTTGTAGCGGAACGTCGGCACGCCCATCAGCTCGGCCGCGTCCTCGTCCTCACGCGTGGCCTCCCACGCACGACCGACTCGGCTGTCCTTGATCAGCATGTCCGCCACCAGCACGAGGACGATCACGGTGAGGATGAGCCAGTAGTAGGGGATGGCGTCGATCACGCCGAAGGTGAGGAACGGCGTCTTGTGCAGGTTGTCGACCGAGGGCACCAGGCCGTTCCACGTCAGGTGCGGGATCTGGAACAGTCCGGCGTCCGCCTGGATGATCGGGTTGGGCCCGATGCTCGGCGGCGGCGGGATGTCCTTGATGCCGGCGGCCGCTCCCAGCCAGCTGGAGTTCCGCGCGGCGATGCTGATGATCTCGCCGAAGCCGAGGGTCACGATCGCGAGGTAGTCGCCCCGGACCCGGATCGCCGGCCCACCGAGGAGCACCCCACTGACCATCGTGACCGCGATCGCGACGGGCAGGGCCAGGAAGAACGGCCAGTGCGCGTGCTGCGAGGTCAGCACGCCTGTGGTGTACGCACCCGTGGCGTAGAAGCCGACGTAACCGAGGTCGAGGAGACCGGCGTACCCGATCACGATGTTGAGCCCGACCGCGACCAGTGCGTACGACGCCGCCCCGACCATGACGCCACCGAAGTCGGAGTCGGTGGTCGTGAGGAACGGGGGCCGGATGATCGGGAGGGCGTAGGCCAGCACCAAGCCGACCACGATCATGACGAGGCGGGTCTGGCGCGAGCGCAGGAAGGCCGGCAGCGGGATCTGGAGCGGGCGTCCACGCCGCGACGCTCGGGCGGAGGCTGGGACGGTCCCGCTCATGCGCGCGCCTTTCCGAGGGACTCACCGAGGATGCCGGTGGGCCGGATCAGCAGGATCACCACGAGGAGCACGAAGGTGAACACGTCCTTCCACTGGGTGCCGAAGACCGCCGACCCCCAGTTCTCCATCACCCCGAGGAACAGGCCTCCCACGAGGGCACCGCGCAGGTTGCCGATGCCGCCCATGACCGCGGCCGTGAACGCCTTGATGCCGATGATGAAACCCGCGTCGTTGCGAGTCGACCCGATCCGGATCATGTAGAGCGTGGCGGCCACACCGGCCATGATGCCGCCGATCAGGAACGTCGTGCGGATCACGCGGGTCGAGTTCACGCCCATCAGCGCGGCCGCCTCCGGGTCCTGGGCGACCGCCCGGATGCCGCGTCCCAGGCGGGATCGGTTCACGAAGACGTCGAGGGCGACCATCATCAGCAGCGCCGCGAAGATCACGGTGAGGTCGACGTCGGTGACGCCGTACCCTCCGAGCTCGAAGACCTTGTGCGGGTTGATCGTGATCGGCGACGAGTAGACGTTGCGGGCCTGGGAGACGTAGTTGCTCAGCTTGCCGTCCAGCCCGAACCAGCCGGCGATGCGGTCGCGCAGACCCATCACCTCCGCGAGCGAGAACGACGCCCCGATCGCCGAGATCAAGATGACCAGCTTCGGCGACCCGCGCCTGATCAGAGGACGGTAGGCCACGCGTTCGACGAGCAGCGCGACAAGCGCCGAGGTGATCATCGCCGCCACGAGACAGACGCCCAGGAGGCCGAGCGTGCTACCGAGACTCTGCCCACTGGAGGCGGTGCCGTGGAAGTAGGTGACCACCCAGGCCATGGCGAAGGTCCCGTACATGAAGACCTCGGAATGGGCGAAGTTGATCAGCTGGAGGACGCCGTACACCATCGTGTAGCCGAGTGCGACGAGCGCGTAGATGGCCCCGAGCGCCAGCCCCGTGATCGTGTACGCCGCGAAGCTGTGGTACAGGTCACTGACCGTGAGCAGCTGGGGCGTGTTCAGGAGGGTCGAAAGGTCCACGGCAGTCCTATCGCGCGGGCTCGGCGCAGGGGCTGTGGCCGGGCTAACCCGGCCACAGCCCCTGCTCGTGCCCTAGCTCGTCTTCGACTACTGGATCGGCGTCGGGTTGTTGACGTCCAGCTTGCCGCCGGTGACCTTGTAGGCGTAGATCGTCGACGTCTTGATGTCACCCTTGCTGTCGAACGAGATCGGTCCGCTCACCCCGGTACCGGTGTAGCTGCCGATGAACGAGTTGAGGTCGGAGTGACTCGTCTTGCCTGCGTCGAGACCGGCCAGGATGATGTTGGTGGCGTCGTAGGCCTGGGTGGAGTACAGACCCGAGTCACTGTGGTTGACGGCCTTGTACTTGGCGTTGAAGCTCGCCGGGGCCGGACCCGCCGGGGCCGACAGGATCGCACCGTCGGCGGCCTGGGCGCCCGCCGTACTCACGAAGTGCGGGTCCTCCGAGCCGTCGCCGGACATGAACAGTCCCTTGTAGCCGGCCTGGCGCAGCTGCTTGACCAGCAGGCCCGCCTCGGCGTAGTAGCCGCCGTAGAAGACGGCGTCGGCGCCCGAGCCGGTCACCTTCGTCACGGTGGCGCTGAAGTCGGTCTGGCCGGTCTGCACCGTGTCCGTGCCGATGACGCCGGACCCCAGGCCCTGCTTGACGTACGTCGCCAGGCCCTTGCCGTAGTCGGAGCCGTCGTCGATGACGTAGGTCTTGGACGCCTTGGCGGTGTTCTGGATGTACTGCGCGTCTGCGGCGCCCTGCGCCGAGTCGTTGCCGATGACGCGGTGCCAGGTCGTCCACCCCTGCTGGGTGATCGTCACGTTGGTCGCCGACGGCGAGATGACCGGCAGCCCTGCGGCCGCGAAGGTCTTGCCGGTGGCCAGCGACTCACCGGAGAAGCCGGGGCCGACCAGAGCGACGATCGAGCTGTCCTGGACGATCTGGGTCGCCAGCGGAGTGGCCTTGGTCGGGTCACCCTGCGAGTCGAAGACCTGCACGCTGACCTTGCAGTCGCTGTGGGCCTTGTTGTACGTGTCGAGCGCGAGCTTGATCCCACCGACCATGTTCTGACCGAGCGCGCCGTACGGGCCGGTGGTCGCGCCCAGGTAGCCGATCTTGTAGTTACCGCACGGGGCACCGCTTGATCCGCCCGTGGCGGTGCTGCTGCTGTTGTTGCTCCCGCAAGCAGTGAGCGCGAGTCCGGCGACCGCGAACACTGCCGCGACGCGCAGATTGGGCTTGATCCCCACTTTTCCTCCGTCAGGGCACGGCCGCGCGAGGTCGCGCGGCGTTGTCGAGATGCCTGGGGAACCTAGCACCTCCGTGGGGTCCGTCTCGCCCCTCGACATGGCTTATTTGCAGGATTGCGACGTTCTCGGCACCCGGGCGCCGCCGAGCGCGGGGCGACGAACCTGTCGGCGGGATCGCATGGCCCTACCCGACCCCGTGCTCGACGACGCCCTCGGCCACCTCGCGCATCGAGCGGCGCAGGTCCATGGCCGTCTTCTGGATCCACCGGAACGCCTCCGGCTCGGTCAGCCCGAGGTCCTTCTGCAAGATGCCCTTGGCCCGGTCGACCGCCTTGCGCGCCGCCAGCTGGTCGCCGAGGTCGGTGACCTCCCGCTCGAGCTCATCGAGCTCGGTGAACCGGCTGACGGCGATCTCGATCGCCGGCACCAGGTCGGACCGGGTGAAGGGCTTGACCAGGTAGGCCATCGCGCCGGCATCGCGAGCGCGCTCCACCAGGTCGCGCTGGGAGAACGCCGTCAGGATCACGACCGGCGCGATCCGGGCCTGGGCGATCCGCTCGGCAGCCGCGATGCCGTCCAGCACCGGCATCTTCACGTCGAGGATCACCAGGTCGGGCCGCTCCTGCTCGACGAGGTCGACGGCCGCCGCCCCGTCGGCGGCCTGGCCCACCACGTCGTACCCCTCCTCGGCCAGCATCTCGGCGAGGTCCATCCGGATCAGCGCCTCGTCCTCGGCGATGACGACGCGGCGCGGCTCCGGGCTGGTCACCGGGCCAGGCTAACCGGGCGGCTTCCGGGCCGGACCGGTCCGGTAGGTTGGGCGGTCGCCGGCCGGGTTGGCGGAATGGCAGACGCGGTGGTCTCAAACACCACTGTCCGCAAGGACGTGTGGGTTCGACTCCCACACCCGGCACGCTCGGGTGGGTGCTGCTGCAACGGACGGTTCATCACGCTGAGTGGGTGAAGCGGCACCGGGCGGTTCATCACGCTGAGTAGGTGAAGCGGCACCGGGCCAGGTGAACTCCGCTGGCCCAGGACGGGTTCGTCCACTCAGCGTGATGAACCGCCCCCCGGCGGTCGCCCGCACTCAGGCCCGTCGGTACGCCGGTGCGACCTCGTTGATCGCGTCGCCCATCCGATGGATCCGCAGGGCGTTGGTGGAGCCCGGGATGCCCGGCGGGGAGCCCGCGATGATCACGACCAGGTCGCCCTGCTGGACCCGGCCGATCTCGAGGAGCGCCTCGTCCACCTGGCGGACCATCTCGTCGGTGTGCTCGACCGGCTTGGTCAGGAACGTCTCCACGCCCCAGGTCATCGAGAGCTGGGAGCGGACCTTCGCCTCGGGGGTGAAGGCCAGGACCGGGATGCGGCCGCGGTAGCGGGAGGCGCGGCGGGCCGAGTCGCCCGACTGGGTGAAAGCGACCAGGTAGCGCGCGTTCACCCGGTCGGCGACCTCGGCGGCTGCCTTGGCGATCACCCCACCGCGGGTGAGCGGCTGCCAGTCGATGGCGGCCATGGAGGCGAGCTCGTGGGCTTCGGTCGACGCGATGATCCGGGCCATCGTCTCGACGGTCTCGATCGGGTAGTCCCCCACGCTGGTCTCGCCCGACAGCATCACCGCGTCGGCGCCGTCGAGCACCGCGTTGGCGACGTCGGAGGCCTCGGCCCGGGTCGGCGCGGGGTTGCTGATCATCGACTCCAGCATCTGGGTCGCGACGATCACCGGCTTGGCGTTGCGCCTGGCCTTGTCGATGACCCGCTTCTGCAGGAACGGCACGTCCTCCAGGGGGCACTCCACGCCGAGGTCGCCGCGGGCCACCATGAACGCGTCGAACGCCTCGACCACCTCGTCGAGGTGGTCGATCGCCTGTGGCTTCTCGATCTTCGCGATCACGGGCAGCGTGACGCCCTCCTCGCGCATGATCCGGCGTACGTCGTCGACGTCGGCCGCCGAGCGCACGAACGACAGTGCGATGTAGTCCACCGATGTCCGCAGCGCCCAGCGCAGGTCGTCGACGTCCTTGTCCGACAGCGCCGGCACGCTGACCGCGACGCCGGGGAGGTTGAGTCCCTTGTGGTCGCTGATCCTGCCGCCGAGCTCCACCCGGGTCGTGACGTCCGGTCCCTCGACCTTCACGACCCGCAGCCGCAGCCTGCCGTCGTCGACGAGGATCGGGTCACCCTCGGCGACGTCGCCCGGCAAGCCCTTGTACGTCGTGCCGCACACGGACGCGTCGCCCACCACGTCGCGGGTGGTGATCACGAACTCGTCGCCCTGCGTCAGCTTCGCCTTGCCGTCGGCGAACGTCTCCAACCGGATCTTCGGGCCCTGGAGGTCGGCCACGATGCCGACCCCGTGCCCGGTGGAGTCCGAGGCCTGGCGCACGCGGTCGTAGCGACGGCGGTGCTCGTCGTGGGTGCCGTGGCTCATGTTCAGCCGGGCGACGTCCATCCCGGCCTCGACCAAGCGGCGGATGGCGTCCGGGGAGTCGACCGCAGGACCGAGCGTGCAGACGATCTTGGCTCTACGCACGGGCTTCAACCTAGCGCCTGTTGGATCGTTCCAAGGATTCTCACCGAACGTTGACAAACACCACGTGATCGGTCACCGAGGCGTCCTCTCCCCCGAGCAGCCACACCCGGCGACCCTCGGTGCCGACCGCGGCATCACTGACCGGCACGGGCAGCGTCCCGGCCCGGGAGAAGCCCGCGGACGCCGGGTCGAACCACCACATCGCGGCGGTCTGCCGGTCCGGCGACGTCCGGCCACCCATCAGCAGGATGCGCCCGCCCACGGCCGCGGCCATCGCGTGGCCGATCGGCACCGGCAGGCGTCCAGCGACCCTGGTCCGGCCCGTGCGCAGGTCCACCGCCTGCACGACGTCCAGCTCGCGGCCCAGCACCTCGCCTCCGAAGAGGTACGCCGTGCGGCCGGCGACCGCGGCCGCGGCGTAGCGAAGACCGCGGACGAGCCGTCCCTCGGGATGGACGGACCCGTCCGCGGAGACACGGAGGACGGTGGTCGGCGTGCCGACACCGTCGTAGCCGCCGATGACGAGGGCGTCGGTGCCGTAGCTCACCGCGGCGAGGTCGGAGCGGGTGGTCGGCAGGTGCCCGACGACCTGCCAGGCACGTCCGCGCAGCGCCTGGACCACGTCCTGCTCGGTCGCGTTGCCACCGCCGATGACGAGCGGGATCCCACCGGCCAGCGCGCCGGCGACGTCGTGGACCGGGACCGCCAGTTCCGGCATCGCCCGGGCGCGTCCCGACGCGAGGTCGACCTCGCTCACCCGGCCGGTCGACGCGTCACCGGCGACGAGGCCGCCCGCCACGAGCACCCGCCCGTGACCCAGCGGTACGACGGCCTGGCGAGCGCTGGCGACCGGCAGCGTCCACGACGCCGTGCGCGCGATCGCCACGTGAGGCACGGACGCCGCGTGCGTGGGCCTCGAGGAGGGCTGCCCGGAGCCGGCCCGCGACGGGGCTGCCGCGTGGTGACCACCGCACCCGGTCAGCAGCAGGCAGGCGACCAGGAGGAGCAGCGGCCTCACCGCATGTTCCCGGTGTGACCGAGGGAGTACCGGCCCGGCTGCGGCCACACGCAGATCCCGTGCGGGCTCCCACCGACCGGGATCTTGGCGATCAGCCGGCCGGTGCGGGTGTCGAAGCCGTAGACCACGCCGTCGGTGCGGCCGGACAGCCACAGGGTCCGGCCGTCGGCGGACACCCCGCCCATGTCGGGGCTGCCGCCGCCCGGGATCGTCCAGGTGTCCACGATCCGGTTGGTCCGGAAGCTCAGCACACTCACCTTCCCCGCCCCGCGGTCGGAGATGTAGAGACGCTTTCCGTCACGGCTGGGGTAGAGGCCGTGCGGCATCCGCGGCATCCCGATCACGCGCCGCTGCCGGAACGTCGCGGCGTCGATGAGCCGGAGCTCGTTGGTGCCCATGTCGGCGACGTAGAACGTCCGGCCGTCCGGCGAGATCCGGACGTCCTGCGGGACGCTCCGACCCATCGTCATCGGGTCGGCGTGAGCCGCGGTCGGATGCGGGTCGAGCCGGAGAACCCCCTCGACCCGGTGCGAGAGCGTGCCGATCTTCAGCAGCTCACCGGAGAACTCGCAGGTGACCACGAAGAAGCGGCCGTTCCCCGAGAAGTCGGCGTGGTTGGGACCCAGACACCCCGGGTACCTCACGTCCTTGATCGTGCGCCAGGTGTGCGGGTCGGCGAACCGGATCGTGTTGTCCTGCTCGATCATCACCACGGCCTGCTTGCCGTCGGGGGTGAAGTAGAGGTTGTAGGGCCGCGGCATCGAGATCGTGCGCGTCTTCAATCCCGTGCGTGGGTTGATCGCGACGAGCTGGTCGGCGTAGCTGGAGTTGGTGTACAGCGTCCTCAGGTCGTACGACGGCACCACGTGCTGGTCGAGGAAGCCGGTGGGGATCACCCGGACGATCCGGTGCGTGCGCTGGCTGATCACGGTCACCCGCGAGCCCTGCGAGTCGGGCACGTACAGCAGCGACGGGTCGTGGGCCACCTGCGGCGCGAGCATCCCCACCCGGGTCTGCGAGTAGACGTCGTTACCGATCACCGGCGGCATCCCGGGGATCCGGTGCCGGAACGGCGCGGCCACCCGGGACTTCTTCTGCTGGCCGGTCACGGCGGCTCCGTGAGTCGCGGGCGGCGTGGTGTGGGGACCCGCCGACGGCGCTCCGCCTCCCCCACACCCGGCCAGTGCCACGCCGGTCGCGAGCAGCGTCGCGAGCACCGCCACGAGCGAGCGACGGATGCTCGGCACGGGTGCCCACACTCCTCAGGTCGCCGACAGGTCCACCGACGACGCTAGGGGGCGTACCTGAACGGCTCCTGATCACGCCTCGCCGGGCTGCTCAGACCACCAGCGGGCGCTCGGTCGGCGGGATCGGCGACGGCAGGCTCGTCCGGCCGGTGAGGTAGCGGTCGACGGCGGCCGCGGCGGAACGGCCCTCGGCGATGGCCCAGACGATCAGCGACTGACCCCGGCCCGCGTCACCCGCGACGAAGACGCCGTCGACGCTCGTGGCGTACGACGCGTCCCGGCGGACGTTGCCGCGCTCGTCGAGGTCGACGCCGAGCTGCTCGACCAGACCGTCGCGCTGCGGCCCGATGAAGCCCATCGCCAGCAGCACCAGCTGTGCCGGGATCTCCCGCTCGGTGCCCTCGAGGGGCTGGAACGTCGCGTCGACCTCGACCAGTCGGAGCGCCCGGACCGCCCCGTCGTCGTCGCCGAGGAACTCCTGCGTCGACACGGCGTACACGCGGTCGCCCGCCTCCTCGTGCGCCGACGACACCCGGAAGATCATCGGGTAGGTCGGCCACGGCTGGTGCCCCGGCCGGGCCACCGGCGGTTGGGCCAGGATCTCGAGCTGGGTCACCGAGCGCGCGCCCTGACGGATCGCCGTACCGAGGCAGTCGGCGCCGGTGTCCCCGCCTCCGATGATGACGACGTCCTTGCCCTCGGCCGTGACCTGGTCGCCCTCCCCCGCCGGCACCGGGTCCTGGCCGAGCGACGCCAGGTTGGAGGGCGGGAGGTACTCCATCGCCTGGAGCACGCCGGCCAGCTCTCGTCCCAGCACCGGCAGGTCCCGAGCGACGGTCGAGCCGATCGCCAGCACCACGGCGTCGTACCGCTCGCGCAGCTTGTCGCCGGTGAGTCCCGAGCCCTCGGCGCCCACCTCGACGCCGGCGCGGAACACGGTTCCCTCGCGCCGCATCTGGTCGAGCCGCCGGTCCAGGACGGCCTTCTGCATCTTGAACTCGGGGATGCCGTATCGCAGCAACCCGCCGATCCTGTCCGCGCGCTCGTACACGGCGACGGTGTGGCCTGCTCGGGTCAGCTGCTGGGCGGCGGCCAGACCGGCCGGCCCGGAGCCGACCACCGCGACCGTCCGGCCCGAGAGCCACTCGGGCGGCCGGGGCCGGACGTAGCCGGAGTCCCAGGCCCGGTCGATGATCGCGACCTCGACGTTCTTGATCGTCACCGGATCCTGGTTGATCCCCAGCACGCAGGCTGTCTCGCAGGGCGCCGGGCACAGCCGGCCGGTGAACTCGGGGAAGTTGTTGGTCGCGTGCAGCCGGTCCATCGCGCCGTCCCAGTCGTCGCGGTAGACCAGGTCGTTCCACTCCGGGATCAGGTTGCCCAGCGGGCAGCCCTGGTGGCAGAACGGGATGCCGCAGTCCATGCATCGCGACGCCTGCGTGGTGATGATCGGGAGCAGGGCACGCCCGGGCCCGCCCGGGTAGACCTCCTGCCAGTCGTGGATGCGCTCCTCGACGGGGCGCCGCTCGGCGACCTCGCGGCCGTGCTTGAGGAATCCTCGTGGATCAGCCATGGAGCACCTCCATGATCCGGCGGTCGACGGCGTCGCCGTCGAGCCCGTCGCGCTCGGCCGCCTGGCGCGCCTCGAGCACCCGCCTGTAGTCGCGCGGCATCACCTCGGTCAGCCGCGCGACGGTGCCCGGCCAGTCGGTCAGGAGTCCGGCCGCGACGTCCGACCCGGTCTCCTCGTGATGGCGTACGACGAGCTCTCGCAGCTCCTCGGCGACGTCGGGAGCGACGGGGCCGAGGTCGACCAGCTCGCGGTTGACCCGCTGCTGCTGCAGGTCGAGGACGTACGCCGTGCCGCCGCTCATGCCGGCGGCGACGTTGCGTCCGGTGGGGCCGAGCACCAGCACGCGGCCGCCGGTCATGTACTCGCACGCGTGGTCGCCGACGCCCTCGACGACCGCGGTCACACCGGAGTTGCGCACGCAGAACCGCTCGCCCACACCTCCCCGGACGAAGATCTCGCCCGATGTCGCGCCGTAGCAGATCACGTTGCCGGCGATGATCTGCTCCTGGGCGGCGAACGTCGCGGCCCGGTCGGGACGGATCACGATCCGCCCACCCGAAAGGCCCTTGCCGACGTAGTCGTTGGCGTCGCCCTCGAGCCGCAGGGTGACCCCGCGAGGCAGGAACGCCCCGAACGACTGCCCGGCCGAGCCGACCAGGGTGAGGTCGATGGTGTCGGGCGGCAGCCCGTCCCCGCCGTACCTCGTGGTGACCTCGTGGCCGAGCATCGTCCCGACGGTGCGGTTGACGTTGCGGACGCCGAGCTTGGCGCGCACCGGCTCGCCGTCCTCCAGTGCGGGACGGGCGATCCGGATCAGCTCGTTGTCGAGCGCGCGGTCGAGGCCGTGGTCCTGCGCGCGGGTGTGGTGCAGCGCCTGACCGGCGAACTGCTCCCCCACGTCGGCGACGTGCAGGATCGGCGTCAGGTCGAGGCCGCTCGCCTTCCAGTGGTCGACGGCCCGCGTCACGTCGAGCGTCTGCACCTGGCCGATCGCCTCCTCGAGGGTGCGGAAGCCGAGCTCGGCGAGGATCTCGCGCACCTCCTCGGCGACGTACTCGAAGAACGTCACCACGAACTCCGGCCGGCCGGTGAAGCGTTCGCGGAGCACGGGATTCTGCGTGGCGACCCCCACCGGGCAGGTGTCGAGGTGGCAGACCCGCATCATGATGCAGCCGCTGACCACCAGTGGGGCGGTCGCGAAGCCGAACTCCTCGGCTCCGAGCAGCGCGGCGATCACGACGTCGCGACCGGTCTTCAGCTGCCCGTCGGTCTGGACGACGATCCGGTCCCGCAGCCCGTTGAGCAGCAGGGTCTGCTGGGTCTCGGCAAGCCCGAGCTCCCAGGGTCCGCCGGCGTGCTTGAGCGAGGTGAGCGGGGCGGCACCGGTGCCGCCGTCGTGGCCGGAGATCAGCACCACGTCGGCGTGTGCCTTCGAGACCCCGGCGGCGACGGTCCCGACCCCTACCTCGGCGACCAGCTTCACATGGACGCGCGCTGCCGGGTTGGCGTTCTTCAGGTCGTGGATCAGCTGCGCCAGGTCCTCGATCGAGTAGATGTCGTGGTGCGGCGGCGGGCTGATCAGGCCGACGCCCGGGGTCGAGTGCCG
>JAICSK010000141.1 GCA_025936915.1 Nocardioides sp. | reverse complement strand
GACCAGCGAGATCAGCCGCGCGACCGCGCGCGGGTCGCCGTCACGAGCACGCGAGACCAGGTCACCGACGTCCCCGCGGTAACCCCGCGATCTCGAGCCACTCGCAGGCGCTCGCTCCTCGACCACCGACTACGCGGGGACGCGGACGATCAGCGCGTCGCCCTGGCCGCCGCCACCGCAGAGAGCGGCGCAGCCGACGCCGCCGCCGCGGCGCTTCAGCTCGAGGGCGAGGTGCAGCACGATCCGGGTGCCGGACATCCCGACCGGGTGGCCGAGCGCGATCGCGCCGCCGTTGACGTTGACCTTGTCCTCGTCGAGCCGGAGCGCGCGGGTCGAGTCGATCCCGACCGCCGCGAAGGCCTCGTTGAACTCCAGCAGGTCGAGGTCGGACGGGCTGATGCCCTCCTTGTCGCAGGCCTTCTGGGTGGCGTTGGCCGGTTGCATCTGCAGCGTCGAGTCGGGACCGGCGACCATGCCGTGGGCGCCGATCTCGGCGAGCCACTCGAGGCCGAGCTCCTCGGCCTTGGCCTTGCTCATCACGACCACCGCCGCGGCGCCGTCGGAGATCTGGGACGCCGAGCCGGCGGTGATGGTGCCGTCCTTGCCGAACGCCGGGCGAAGCGCCGACAGCGACTCCACCGTCGTGTCGCCGCGTACGCCCTCGTCCTGCGAGACCACGATCGGGTCCCCCTTGCGCTGCGGGATCGACACCGGCACGACCTCGTCGTCGAAGAGTCCGTTCTTCCACGCCTCAGCGGCTCGCTGGTGCGACCGGGCGGCGAAGGCGTCCTGCTCCTCACGGGTCAGCCGGGTGTGAGCCTGGTTGTAGTCCTCGGTGAGGGTGCCCATGGCCTGGGAGGTGGCCTGGTCCCACAGCGCGTCGTAGGCCATCGAGTCGACCAGGGTGACGTCGCCGTACTTGAAGCCCTCGCGCGACTTCGGGAGCAGGTGAGGGGCGTTGGTCATCGACTCCATGCCGCCGGCCACGACGATCTCGGCCTCGCCGGCCCGGATCAGCTGGTCGGCGGTGGCGATCGCATTGAGCCCCGAGAGGCAGACCTTGTTGATCGTGATCGAGGGCAGCGACAGCGGGAGGCCGGCGTGGATGCCCGCCGTGCGCGCCGGGTTCTGCCCGGCACCGGCCTGGATGACCTGGCCCATGATCAGGTAGTCGACCTGGTCGCCCGAGACACCGGCCTTGTCGAGGGCACCCTTGATCGCGACACCGCCGAGCTCGGCCGCGGACAGCGACTTCAGGCCGCCGAGCAGTCGGCCGATCGGCGTACGCGCCCCGGCGACGATGACGTTTCCGGACATCAGAGTGCCTCCCACCAGCAAGATGAACGTTCCCTCTCGACGATACCCAGCGTCGTACGCCGCCCGCGAGCCGCGAGCTCACGCGAGGCTGAGGAAAACCTCACACCACACGGCTTCTCGGTCGTACGACGATGGAGTCATGAGTCCGGACGTTCCCGAGCACCTCTTCACCGCGATCGACCACGTCGGTGTCGCCGTGCCCGACCTCGACGCCGCGATCGCTTTCTACCGCGACACCTTCGGCATGGAGACGGTGCACGAGGAGACCAATGTGGAGCAGGGGGTGCGCGAGGCGATGGTCGCGGTCGGCGACTCCGGGTCGTGCATCCAGCTGCTCGCCCCACTCGACGACACCTCCACGATCGCGACGTTCCTCGACCGCAACGGGCCGGGGATCCAGCAGCTCGCGTACCGGGTCACCGACGTCGAGGCCGTCGCGGCCGTCCTGCGCGACCGCGGCCTGCGCCTGCTGTACGACGTGGCGAAGCGCGGGACGGCCGGGTCCCTGGTGAACTTCGTGCACCCCAAGGACGCCGGCGGTGTGCTCATCGAGCTGGTCGAGCCGGCGATGCCGGCCTGAGGCCCGGGGCCAGGCGGATCAGCGCCAGCGCGACCACGAACACGAGCACCGCCGGCCCGAACGTGACCTGGACCAACCGTCCGACACCGTCCGGTGAGCCGAACCCGACCAGCGGCTCGAGCTGGCCGTGCATCGCCACGGCCGCCTGGAAGGCCAGGCTGCCGACCACGACCGCGTGCTCGGTCCGCCGATCGCGGTCAGGCCGCTGGATGAACCCGAGGACTGCGTTGGTGAGGACACAGAACGCGTAGTAGCAGGTGATCTCGACCGCGAGCGCCCACGAGATCAGGAGCGGGTCGCTCCAGCGCTCGCCGTACGCCAGCGCGCCGATGATGACGACCGCTGCCAGCACGCTCGCCGAGAGGAACACGGCCACGTCGTGTCGTCGTACCCCGGCGGCGAGGCGTTCGGGGAGCACATCGGTGACCCAGTCGACGCCCCGCTCACGCGGGCGCGCCCGTAGATCGCGGATCCCGAGCCGGGTCACGACCGGCGATGCCACGGCCAGCACCGCCAGCGCGGCGAGGAGCCACATGGTGCGTGTGTCCCAGACCGGCCGGTGCAGACCCAGGACGACGGAGATCCAGCAGTCCAGGACGGTCGCCGCGACGAACGCCGTGAGCACCAGCCCCGCCTTCACCAGGTCGCGCTGCCGGCCGGTCGGGGTGGAGCGGCCCCATGGCAGCCAGGCAGCGACCGCCCGAAGAGCGATCACCACCAGGAGCATGGGCAGGGCGAACACCACGAGTGACACCCAGGCGTGGAACGGATCGTCCTGCCACGGTGTCACCGCCATCAGACCCTTGTCCTGCGTGCACAGCACGAGGAACACCTCGCACACGGCGGCGAGCACCACGGACGCGACGACGGACGACCTGAACCAGCGCGGGTTGTCGGACACGATGCCCATCGTGCCGCGGCCGGGACGCACCGGCCCCGCTCGTCACCGAACCTCCACGGACTCTCCACGGTCCGGGCACGCGAGGCACGCCGACCCGCGCGCCCGAGTAACCCCCAGAGGTACCGTCTGCTCATGACCCATGCCTTGACCCCGGATGTGTTGGAGCGTTTCGCGAAGCGGGTCGACGCCGACCCCGCCGCGCGGATGATGCAGAACGCACTCGCGGGCACCGACGTCGACAAGGTGGTCCTCGACCACGCGCGGATGCTCTCGGTGCCGCGCTCGATGAGCCACCACCTCGACGACTGGGAGGCCACCGACCAGAAGCAGTCGGGCCGGTGCTGGATGTTCGCCGGCCTGAACCTGCTGCGGGTGGGCGTCGCGCAACGCCTGGGGGTCAAGGAGTTCGAGTTCTCCCAGAGCTACCTGCAGTTCTGGGACAAGCTGGAGAAGGCCAACCACTGGCTCGAGTCGATCCTCGCCACGGCCGACCGCGACGTCGACGACCGCACGGTCGCCCACCTCCTGGCGAGTCCGGCGGAGGACGGCGGGCAGTGGAACATGTTCCTCGCGCTGGTCGCCAAGCACGGGTTGGTCCCCAAGGAGGTCATGCCCGAGACCCAGTCGTCGTCCAAGACGTCCAAGCTCAATCGTGACATCTCCTCCCTGCTGCGACGTTCGGCCGCCGACCTCCGGCAGCGGCACGCCGACGGCGCCACTCCGGAGGAGATCGCGGCGGCCAAGGAGGAGGTGCTGGCGGCGGTCCACCGGATGCTCAGCCTGCATCTCGGTACGCCGCCCACGTCGTTCGTGTGGCAGTGGCGCGACACCGACAAGGGCTTCCACCGCGACGGCGAGCTGACCCCGCGCGAGTTCGTCGAGCGCTACGTCACCCTGCCCATCGACGACTACGTGTGTGTCGTCCACGACCCGCGGCCCAGCAGCCCGTACGGGCGGACGTTCACCGTCGAGCACCTCGGGAACGTCGTCGGGGCGCCTCAGGTGGTCTACCTCAACATCGAGATGCCGCTGATGAAGCGGCTCGCGGCCGAGGCGCTGGTGGGCTCCGCCGACCGCCCCGCCGAGCCGGTGTGGTTCGGCTGCGACGTCGGCCAGATGCTCGACGGTGACCTCGGCCTGTGGCACGCGAGTCTCTTCGACTACGACGAGCTGTACGGGACGGGAAACCTCGGCACGACGCTCACCAAGTCCGACCGGCTGTACCACCACGGCACCGCCATGACACACGCGATGCTGCTGACCGGCGTCAATCTGGTCGACGGCCCGGGCGAGGCCCAGGTCCCCACCCGGTGGCGGGTCGAGAACTCCTGGGGCACCGAGAAGGCCGACAAGGGCTTCTGGACGATGGACGACTCGTGGTTCGACGAGTACGTGTTCGAGATCGCCGTACCTCGCGACGCCCTGCCGCAGGAGCTCCGGGACGCGCTCGACCAGGAGCCCATCGTGCTGCCCGCCTGGGACCCCATGGGTGCTCTCGCCGACTGAGCCTCGCCGGGTCCACGGGACGGACCTCACGTGAGCCGTGGGTCACAGACCGGTCCTCAGTCCGGTCGCCGCCACTAGGGTGCCGAGCACGCCCCTGTCGACCCCGACATCTGGAGACGACCCGTGCAGCACATTCTCGAGGCCATCACGTCCGGCACCGCCACGGCGGAGGACTTCGCCGCTTTGGAGGTGCCCGCCAGCTATCGCGCGGCGACCGTCCACCAGGACGAGGTCGACGTCTTCGACGGGATGGAGTCCAAGGAGAAGGACCCGCGCAAGTCGCTGCACGTCGACGACGTACCCCTCCCGGACCTGGGTCCCGGCGAGGCGCTCGTGGCCGTGATGGCGAGCGCGATCAACTACAACACGGTGTGGACCTCGATCTTCGAGCCCCTCCCGACGTTCGCGTTCCTCCAGCGGTACGGCCGGCTCAGTCCGCTGGCCAAGCGGCACGACCTGCCCTACCACATCGTGGGCTCCGACCTGTCCGGCGTGGTGCTGAAGACGGGTCTCGGCGTGCACACCTGGAAGCCGGGCGACGAGGTCGTCGCGCACTGTCTCTCCGTCGAGCTCGAAGGCCCCGACGGCCACAACGACACGATGATGGATCCCGAGCAGCGCATCTGGGGCTTCGAGACCAACTTCGGCGGCCTGGCCGAGATCGCACTGGTGAAGTCCAACCAGCTGATGCCCAAGGCGGCGCACCTGACCTGGGAGGAGGCGGCCTCACCCGGCCTGGTGAACTCCACGGCGTACCGCCAGCTGGTGAGCCGTAACGGCGCCGGGATGAAGCAGGGGGACAACGTCCTGATCTGGGGGGCGAGCGGCGGACTCGGGGGGTTCGCGACCCAGTACGCGCTGAACGGCGGCGCGGTGCCGGTGTGCGTCGTGTCGAGCGAGGAGAAGGCGGAGATCTGTCGGCGGATGGGCGCCGAGCTGATCATCAACCGTTCGGAGAAGGACTACCGCTTCTGGAAGGACGAGCAGACCGCGGACCCGAAGGAGTGGCGGCGGTTCGGCTCCGACATCCGCGAGCTCACGGGCGGCGAGGACGTCGACATCGTCTTCGAGCACCCGGGCCGGGAGACCTTCGGCGCCAGCGTGTACGCCGCGCGCAAGGGCGGCACGATCGTCACCTGCGCGTCGACCACCGGCTACCTGCACGAGTACGACAACCGCTACCTCTGGATGAACCTCAAGCGGATCATCGGCTCCCACTTCGCCAACTACCGCGAGTCGTGGGAGGCCAACCGGCTGATCGCGAAGGGGATGATCCACCCGACTCTCTCGCGCAGCTACCCGCTCGACGAGGTCGGCCAGGCGGCGTACGACGTCCACCACAACCTCCACCAGGGCAAGGTCGGGGTGCTCTGCCTGGCTCCCGAGGAGGGTCTCGGGGTCCGCGACGAGGAGACGCGCGCCCGTCATCTGGACGCGATCAACGCGTTCCGCGGCGTCTAGCCCGAGCCCGAGGCCGAGGAAACGCGGAAGGATCCGGCGACTCGCCCGCATCGCGGACGAGTTCTTCCGCGTTTTCCCGGAACTCCTCGCCCGTCCCGCCAGGTCAGGTCGGCGTGTCGCAGCATCGCGCTCTGAGGGGGCGTCGCCGGGGGTGGAAGTCGTTTCCGCCCATCGGCCAGACTGTCGTCATTCGAGTCTCCGGGAGGATGTCCTAACCATGAGCGACCAGGGCCTGTCCATCTTCGACGAGCCGGAGGAGACCCCCGACGGTCCCACCGGTGACGACGACCAGCCGACCACGGTGATGGAGGCCCAGCGCGATCCGGGGAAGGACGAGAAGCCCCCGGCCAAGCCGGCCGCGAAGGCCTCAGCCGATCCGGAGGCGAAGGGGCAGCCGAAGTCAGGAGCGAAGACCGGGGCGAAGACGGGGGCAGGGTCGAAGATCCCGGTGACGACCGAAGCGCCGCCGGCCGGGGAGTCGGCTGTCGCCGAGGCCGAGGGACCCGATCCGGAGCCGACCCGAGAGGTCCCGGCGACGCCCGCGGCCGGTCCCACGCCCGCGGGGCGGGCACCGGCGGCACCCACGCCCTCCGCGCCGCGACCCGCTCCGGCCGCACCGTCCCCGGCCGAGCCGGTGACCGTGCCGTCGTTCGCCACGGTCCGCCGGGGTGGCTACGACAAGGCCGCGGTCGACGTCTACCTGCGTCAGGTGCTGCAGGACAAGGCGGGCGTGGCGTCGGCGCTGATGACGTCCGAGCAGCGCGCCACCGAGCTCGAGGAACGGCTGCGGTCGGCACAGGACGAGCTCGCCGAGAACGCCAACCCCACGTACGCCGGCCTGGGCGGTCGCGCGAGCGCGATGCTGCGTCTGGCCGAGGAGGAGGCGAGCGAGATCCGCGAGGCCGGCCGGCGCGACGCCGACGACATCCGCGAGCAGGCGACCCGGGACGCCAGGAACATCCGGGCCGAGGCGACGCGCGAGGCCGACGACATGCGGATCGTGCAGCTCAAGGAGCTCGACGAGATGCGGGCCCGGGTCACGGCCGATGCGGAGCAGGAGCGCGCCTTGGCGGTGGCCGAGGCCGAGGACCTCCGCGCCTCCGCCAAGCGCGAGAGCGACCAGATCCGGCTGGCCGCCCAGCAGGAGACCAAGGACCTGAAGGTGACCGCGACCCGTGAGGCCGAGCAGATCCGGGCGGCCGCCGATCGGGAGGTGCAGGAGGCGCGGCGCACGCTCGCCGTCGAGCGCGAGCGGCTCGCCAAGGAGGCGAGCGACCACCACGCGAGCGCCACCGCCGAGACCAACCGCCTCGTCGAGGAGGCCGAGCAGCGGGCCGACGCAGCGGAGGCGCGGGCGCGCGAGGCCACCGCCCAGGCCACCACCCACCGGCAGCAGGCGCAGAAGGAGGCCGAGGCGCAGCTGGCTCGGGCCCGACGCGAGGCCGAGCAGATCGTCGCCTCCGCCCGCACCCAGGCCGACGCGATCGCCTCCGCAGGCAACGCCGAGCAGGAACGCAACCTTGCTGCGCTCAAGGCCGAGGTCGATCGGATGACCAAGCGGCGCGAGGCGATCTCCGCGCAGCTCGGGTCGCTGCGCGAGATGATGGCGGGCTTCGGCGAGGACGAGCAGGCCTGACCGTCCCCGGACCCGCATAATCGGCGCATGACCGAGACCTCCGGCCGGGGCGACCACGACACGACGCTGGATGCGCCGGACGAGCCCGCCCCTCACGAGGGGGGTGACGCCGTCAGCTTCCTGCACGATCCGGACCAGCGCACGGACGACCTGGGCGAGCCCGGACGGCCGTTGAGCCGCGGCCCCTTCATGTGGGGCCTCTTCGGGGGCCTCGGCGCCCTGGTCGCGCTGTGGATCGCGCTGATGGTCGTCTCGATCCGCGGCGTGCTGGTCCTGATCGTGGTGGCGCTGTTCCTGGCGGTCGGGCTCAACCCGGCCGTCGAGTTCCTGATGCACCGGGGCCTGAAGCGGCCGTGGGCCGTGCTCTGCGTGATCACCGGCGTCCTGCTGGTCTTCGCCGGCTTCCTCGTCATCCTGGTCCCGATCATCAGCCACCAGGTGACCGCGATCGGCGACAACCTGCCGCAGTGGTTCGACAAGCTCCAGCGGAACGGCCAGATCCGGAAGTTCGACGCCAAGTACGACGTCACCAGCAAGGTCGAGGACTACGTCAAGTCGGGGGCGTGGGCGCAGAAGGCGTTCGGGGGCGCGGTCGGGGTCGGGCTGGCGATCCTGGGTGCCCTGCTCAACGCGTTCGTGGTCGTGGTGCTGACCCTCTACTTCCTGGCGTCGCTGCCCTCCATGAAGCAGGCGGCGTACTCCCTCGCGCCCGCCTCGCGCCGCGAGCGCGTGTCACTGCTCGGCGACCGGATCCTGCGCAACATCGGCGGCTACGTGTCGGGGGCGTTCGTGGTGGCGATGTGCGCCGGCCTGAGCACCCTGATCTTCTTGTTCATCGTCGGGCTCGGGAGCTACGCCGTCGCGCTCGCGATGGTGGTCGCGATGCTCGACGTGATCCCGATGATCGGGGCCACGATCGGCGCGGTCATCGTCTGCGCGATCGCGTTCGCCACCGACCTGAAGACCGGCGTCGTGGCGGTGATCTTCTACATCGCCTACCAGCAAGTGGAGAACTACCTGATCTACCCGAGGGTGATGTCCCGGTCGGTGGAGATCCCCGGAGCGCTCACCGTGATCGCAGCCCTGGTCGGCGGCACCCTGCTCGGCGTCGTGGGCGCCCTGCTGGCGATCCCCACGGCTGCGTCCATCCTGTTGCTGGTCAAAGAGGTGTTCCTGCCGAGGCAGGAGGCACGCTGAGCTGGGTCTCGTGACGCCTGGCAGACTCGCAGCCGTGACCTCGTGCTGCTCGCCGGACCGTCCGGGGGGCTCGCGCCGCCTCGTCGAGCCGGCCCCGGGCGAACTGACCGTGTCGGGCCCGGCGATCCGCCGGCCGACCGAGCTGGTGCCGATCCCGGGCGGAGATTTCATCATGGGGACCGATGACCCACTCGGGTACGCCGCCGACGGCGAAGGTCCCGCGCACCGCGTGGCCGTCTCGGCGTACCGCATCGCGGCGCACACCGTGACGAACGCGGAGTTCGCGACGTTCGTGACCGCGACCGGCCATCGCACGACGGCCGAGGAGCTGGGTTCGTCGTTCGTCTTCGTCGGGCTCCTGCCCGAGGGCTTCCCGCCCACGCGCGCGGTGGCGGCGGCGCCGTGGTGGCGTGAGGTACCCGGCGCGACGTGGCGACGACCCGAAGGCCCCGTGTCGACGCTCTCGGGCCGCGAACATCATCCCGTCGTCCACGTCAGCTGGTACGACGCGCTGGCGTACTGCCGGTGGGCCGGGGTCCGGCTGCCGACCGAGGCCGAGTGGGAGCGCGCCGCACGCGGCCCGGAAGAGGGCCACCACTTCCCCTGGGGCGACGAACGGGAACCGGGTGGGCAGCACCGGATGAACGTGTTCCAGGGACGCTTCCCCGAGCGCGACACCGGCGACGACGGCTGGGTCGGCACCTGCCCGGTCGGCACGTTCCCGGCGAACGCCTTCGGGCTCCACGAGGTGACCGGCAACGTCTGGGAGTGGTGTGCCGACTGGTTCGCCCCCGACTTCTACCGCCGATCCCCGGTCGAGGATCCCGCCGGGCCGGAGACGGGCACCGCGCGTGTTCTGCGCGGGGGCAGCTACCTGTGTCACGAGAGCTACTGCTGGCGTTACCGGGTCGACTCCCGCAGCGCGAACACCCCGGACAGCAGCGCCGGGAACGTCGGGTTCCGGGTCACCGCCGACGAGTAGATCGACCGCCACGGCGCCCAATCCGCCGGGATCCGGCGTCAGTTTGACACGCATCAGTCCACCGCGAGCCAGGCTCATGGCGGGTCGCGTTCCATCGGACGAGCGGTCGCGATTGCGGTGGCGCTGT
>JAICSK010000252.1 GCA_025936915.1 Nocardioides sp. | reverse complement strand
GCGATCATCTCGATCACCTGCTCGTGGAAGACCACCACGCCGTTGGTCTCGCGCAGGATCGGGCGCAGGTCGTCGTGGAGGTACGTCGCCTCCGACCAGCCGTGCTTGGCCTCGAGGTAGGGCGTGATCATGTCGCTCTTGACCGGCCCCGGCCGGAACAACGAGATGTCGGTGATGATGTGCTCGAAGGTCTCGATGCCGGACTTGCCGACCAGCTCCCGCTGACCCGGCGACTCGATCTGGAACACGCCGAGGGTGCGGGCCTGGCTGATCATGTGGAACGTCGCCGGATCGTCGAACGGCACCTGCTCCTCGTCGTCGAGGTCGATGGTGACGCCGTCGGTCTGCTGGACCAGGTCGACGGCGTGGGACATCGAGGACTGCATCCGGATGCCGAGCACGTCGAGCTTGAGCAGGCCGAGGTCCTCGACGTCGTCCTTGTCGAACTGGCTCATCGGGAACCCGACGAAGCTCGCCTCGATCGGAGTCCGGTCGAGCAGGGTCGCGTCGGAGAGCAGCACCCCGCACGGATGGACGGCGATGTGTCGCGGCAGCCCGTCGAGCCGCTCGACGAGGTCGAAGAACAGGTCGAGGCGCTCGTGGTCGAGCCCGGCCGCCCGGAGCTCGGGCAGGTCGCGCATCGCCATCCGGGCGTCGCGGGCCCGGATGTGGGGGAACGCCTTGGCGATCGCGTCGGTCTCGCCCGGCGGCATCCCGAGCGCGGCGCCGACGTCGCGGACGGCGTGCCGGACGCGATAGGTGTCCATCATCGAGACGCACACGCAGCGCTCGCCGCCGTAGCGGTCGAGGATCGCGCGGTAGATGTCCTCGCGCCGGGCGGACTCGACATCGATGTCGATGTCGGGCAGCGAGGCCCGCAGCGGCGAGAGGAACCGCTCCATCAGCAGCCCGTGCCGAATCGGGTCGACCCCGGAGATGCCGAGCAGGTAGTTGACCAGGGAGCCGGCACCCGACCCGCGGCCGGCGCAGCGGACCCCCATCTCCCGGATCAGGTCGGTGACGTCGCCGACGGTCAGGAAGTACGACGCATAGCCCAGGCCGCGGATCATCTCCAGCTCGTCGTCGAGCCGTTTCCAGATGCGCTGGCGCGGGGCCGAGCCGTAGCGGCCCCCGATCGCTGCCTCGCAGCGAGCACGGAGCTGGTCGTCGGCGGGGGAACCGCTGACGAAGGACGGGCCGGCCCCGAGCGAGCTCGGGTCACGCACGACCTCGAACTCCGGGAAGTGCACCTCACCCAGCCCGAGGTCGGCGCGCGGGTCGAGGGCACACCGGTCGGCGACCTGCCGGGTACGGGCGAGCAGCCGACGGGCCTCGGTGTCGGTCTCGCCGAGCCCGGACAGCCGGGCGATCTCCTCGGCCACCTCGAGCATCTGCTTGCCGGACTTGAGGAAGCCCTCGGCGTTGGCCCGGTCGACATGACGCCGGTCGAGGGCGACCAACCGGCGGGAGGCGTCGAGGACGTCGACCACCGGGGCGTCGCGGCGGTCGACGTACCGCACCGCGTTGGTCAGCACGGTGTCGACGCCGACGCTACGCGCGAAGCCCGCCATCCGGGCGGCATGCGGGGTGGTGCCCGGACCCCAGACGCTGCCGCCGGTCTGGGGCAGCCGGTGGGAGACCAGCTCGATGAGGAGGTTTTCCGCAGGGACGATCTCGCGCCAGGGCGCCAGGGCCGCGCGGGCGAGGTCGTCGCGGCGGCGGGCCACGGCCACGCCGACCTCGGAGGCCGGACCGAGCAGCACCACGACGTCGCCGCCCTGGAGCCAGGGTGCCAGCACCGACAGGTCACCCACCGGTGTCCCGCGCTCACCGGCGAGCTGGACCGCGGAGATCAGCCGGCACACCGCCGCCCACCCGGCCCGGCCACCGGTGTGGCTGGCGTCGGCGAGGAGGGTCACCCGCGGCACCAGCCGGTCGTCGCGGAACGCACCGCCGCGCACGGGCGTGCGCGGGCCTTGGTCTCGCTGCACTCGCTCCTCGGCCGGCGGGGAACACGGCCGGACGGCGAGATCGACCCCGAGCACCGGACGAAGACCGTAGGCCAGGCACGCCTTGGCATGCTTGACCGCGCCGTAGGTGCCGTCGCGGTCGGTGAGGGCGAGGGTGTCCATCTCCTGCTCGGCGGCTCGCTCGACGAGCACGTGCGGGTGGGAGGCGCCGTACTGACGGGAGTAGCCCGACGCCACGTGCAGATGGACGAAGGGATCCATGCCGGACCTTGTCGACCCGGGTCTCAGCCGGCGCGGGTGCGACCGGTCGGGTCGACCAGGACGCACAGCTGCGGCGACGAGGCGTGGGGCGTGAGTCCCAGCACCTGCTCGACCACGGCCAGGAACCGATCGGCGTCGCGGACCAGGTCGTCGGCCTCACGCTCGGTCACCGCCCGGGTGGAGCCCGCCTCGGCGGCGGCCCGCTTGGCGGCACCGGCGGCGAAGAACGTCGCCCACTCGGCCAGCTCGGGCGCGACCTCGGCGAGCAGGACCCAGGCGTTCTTCTGCGGACGACGCCGACCGCCCCTGGCCGTCGGCCGGGCGCGGGCGGCGAGCAACGCCGCGGCGGCGCGGAGGGCGGCGACGTGGGCGCAGGCGTAGCGCGTCGGCACGTCGCCGGCGACCACCGCGTCGCGCAACGACTCGGCCGATCGGGCGAGGTAGGAGTGGGTGGTGGCCGGCAGGGAGAACGGGCCGGCCGGGCCGGACGGCTCGTGGACGACGGTGCGGGTGCGTCGGGTGGTGACGGGCATCGCGGACTCCCCCTCAGTCCGCGCAGCCGACGAGCGCCCAGCGACCGTCGCTCCAGTCGAAGGCGAGGTCGAAGACACCGCCCCCGTCCACCCCGTCGGCAACCCCGTCGGCGACCCCGTGCTCGTCGACCGGGACAGGCCGGCCGGGACCGCGGCCGGCCTCGACCCGCCACAGCTCACGCTCGGCGAGCAGGTCGGCGCCCGGTGGCCTCGACGGGCTCGACCGGCGGTCGACGCCGCGGGCCGTGACCGGGTCGTCGGAGCCGATCACCGCCCGGGCCCCGCCGGACTGCCACCACGGCCCGGTCTCCACCCAGTGGGCGATCACCGCCCGGACCTTCCACAGCCGGCCCCGCCACAGGAACTGCTCGGGACCCTCCATCCCCGACACCAGACCCATCCGGGTCTCGACCGGGTCG
>JAICSK010000120.1 GCA_025936915.1 Nocardioides sp. | reverse complement strand
GGTCACGGGGACATCGATGAGGCCGGACAGGCTCTGCACGATCTCGGGCGTGTGGCGGTGGCCCCCGCCGACGCCGTACGCCGAGGCGATGCCGATCACCTCGCTGCCGAGCAGGTGGGGCTTGGGCGCCTTGCCGGCGCCGCTCGTGCCGGACGCAGCGACGATGACGACCTCCGGCCGGACCAGCCCGGCTGCAACCCCCGGCGCGAGCGCGAGCGTGGAGACCGTCGGGTAGCAGCCGGGCACCGCGACCCGGCGAGCCCCGCGGAGGACATCCCGCTGCCCGGGGAGCTCGGGGAGCCCGTAGGGCCACGTGCCGGCGTGCTCGCCGCCGTAGAACATGGTCCACTGCGCGGCGTCCGCCAGCCGGAAGTCCGCCCCGCAGTCGACGACCAGCGTCGTCTCCGGCAA
Organism: Nocardioides sp.; assembly: GCA_025936915.1. Classification (GTDB taxonomy): domain Bacteria; phylum Actinomycetota; class Actinomycetes; order Propionibacteriales; family Nocardioidaceae; genus Nocardioides. The sequence goes on along the minus strand of JAICSK010000120.1, from coordinate 11,114 downwards.
AGCCGCCGCGATCGCGCCAGACTGGCCGTGCGGGAGCGCCAGGAAGACGACGTCGTGCTCGGCCAGGGTCGCGGCCGAGGTCTCGGCGAGCACCACGTCGGCCAGCGGGGTCAGGTGGGGCTGGAGCGTCCCGACCCTCTCCCCGGCGTTGCTCGCCGCGGTGACCGTTCCGATCTCGGCGAGTGGGTGCGCCAGGAGGAGTCGCAGCAGCTCGCCCCCGGCGTACCCGCTGCCACCGGCGACCGCGACCCTGACCGAATGCATACGCATGATCATACAAGACATCGCATGTTCATGCTAATCGAGCGACACCGCGACCGACGGGCATCCGCGGCGGTTCCGGTCGGCACGAGGGGTCGCGTCTGTCGGTGGTGCCGACTAGGTTCGCTCCATGGCGAGACTGGATCAGGCGACCTACCTCCGCTACATCCACGACGAGTCCCGACGGTTCCACGACGTGCTCGCCGCGTGCGATCCCGGCGCACCGGTGCCATCGTGCCCCGACTGGCAGGCCGACGACCTGCTCTGGCACCTCGGCGAGGTCCAGCACTTCTGGACGTGGGTGGTGATCAACCGTCCGAAGGCCCCCGATGAGTACGACGCGCCCGAGCGGCCCGGCGACCACGCCGGGCTGCTGTCGTTCCACGACCAGCAGTACGTCGCGCTGGTCGACGCGCTCCGGTCGGCCGAGGCCACCGACGAGGCGTGGACGTGGTCGCAGGACCACACCGTCGGCTTCATCCTGCGCCGGCAGGCGCACGAGGCCCTGATCCACCGCCGCGACGCCGAGCTCGCGGCGGGCACGCTGACGCCGTTCCCGGCCGATCTCGCGGCCGACGGCGTCGACGAGGTGCTCGACGTCATGTACGGCGGGTGCCCGCCGTGGGGTGAGTTCTCACCGCTCCCCCACTACGTCCGGGTGGACCTCACCGACACCGGCGACCGGGTGTGGGTGCAGCTGGGTCACTTCCACGGCACCGACCCCGAGGGCATCACCCACGACGAGGACGACATCCACGTCGTGGCCGACCCCGGGGTCGAGCCCGACGCCGTCATCTCCGGCACGGCGGAGGCGGTCAACGCCCGGATCTGGCGGCGGGCCGACGGTGCCGAGACGCACCTCGCCGGCAGCCTCGAGATCGTCGACCGCTTCCGGGCAGTGATCCACCAGCCGATCCTCTAGGTCGAGAGCCACTCGGCGAACGACTCGAACCCGAACGGCCGACCGAGGAAGTCCTCCACGAGGTCGGCGGCGTCGCGGCGGCCGCCTGCAGCGAGGATCCGGTCGCGGTAGCGGATGGCGATCCCGGGCTCGAACATGTCCTGGCGGTCGAACGCCGAGAACAGGTCCTTGGCGATCACCAGCGACCACATGTAGGTGTAGTAGCCGCTGCTGTAGCCGTCGAGGTGACCGAAGGACGCGTAGAAGTGCGTGTCCAGCGGCGTGATCATCGAGTAGGTCGCCTGGAGGCGACGGGCCAGCTCCGCCATCGCCTCCCCGTCGGCAGGCACGTCCTCGTGGAAGCGGTAGGACACCGCGGCGTAGTACATCTGGGTCCGCGTCAAGAACCCCTTGGCGAAGTCATGGGCGTCTCGCATCCGGGCCACGAGCTCCGCCGGGATCGGTGCGTCGTCCGATCGGGCGAAGCTCCGCAGCACGTCGGCATCCCAGGCCCACTCCTCGACGAGCTGTGAAGGCGCCTCGACGAAGTCCCACTCCGTCGCGACCCCCGACAGGCGCACCCATCGCTGGTGACCGCCGAGCACGTGGTGGACCAGGTGCCCGAACTCGTGGAACAGCACGACGACCTCGCTGTGCTCCATCAGTCCGCGACTGAAGTTGCAGACCAGCACGCCCTCGGGCAGCTGCTGACCCAGGACTCCGCTGGTCAGGGTGAACTGCGCCGCGTGACCGTACTTGTTGGGCCGCGGATGGAGATCGAGGTGGATCCGGCCGAGCTCGCGACCGCCGAGCGACACGTCGTACGACGTGACGTCCTCGTGCCAGGTGGGCGCGTCGACCGGTGTGTAGGTGAGCCCGAACAGCCGCGCGGTGACGTCGAGCAGGCCCTGCCGGACATCGTCGAAGCTGAAGTACCGGCGCACCTCCTGGGCGTCGACGTCGTGCTCCTCGCGACGCAGGACCTCGACGTAGCGGTTGGAGTCGGCCGCGTCGATCGCATCGGCGTCGGGCCGGTCCTGCCGGATACGGGCCAGGAGGGTGTCGCGGTCGCGCAGGGCGGAGGCCTCGGCGGCCTTGCTGATCTTGTCGATGAACGTCCCGATCGCATCGCCGGTCTCGATCATCTTGACCTCGGCGTCGTACGACGGCCACCCGTCGTACCCGAGCGTCGTCGCCAGCTCGTGACGCAGCGCGAGCAGCTCGAGCAGCACCTCGTCGTTCACCGGCCAGCAGCGGTTGCCGTAGGCGGTGGCGGCGGTCACCCGCGCCTCACGGTCGGTGGCGAAGGTGAGCAGGGGCAGGATGTCCGGGTAGTCCATCGTCACCTCGGCGAGCCCGCCGTCCCCGGGTGGGTGCGCGTCGATCCAGTCCTGCGGCAGACCCTCGAGCTGCTCGGGCCGGAGTCGGACGGTGGTGGCGTCCTCACGGAGGTTGCGCTGGAACGCCAGGCCGAGCTCGGTCAGGCGTTCCTTGATCGCACGGATGCGGTCGCGCACCTCGGGCTCGCGGTCGACACCGGCCCGCCGGAAGTCGCGCAGCGCGAGGTTGCGCACCCGTTCCGCGTCGTCGTCGAGCCCCGAGACGCGTGCCTCGGCGTCATCGACCACCATCAGGTCGTAGACCTCGCGGTCGAGCGAGAGATCCGTCTGGAAGGTCTCCGCCGCGAGCTGCGCCTCCTCGGCCTGCACGCGGATCGCGCCGTCGGGGTGCACCTCACGGATCAGCTCAGAGGTCGAGAGCGCGTTGTCGACCGCGATCTGGATCTGGTTCCACCGGTCGAGCAGCTCTGCTGCTCGCCGCGGCCGCTCGCGCTTCAGCCCTGCGACCAGGTCGCCCGCCCGGGCGAGCTGGGCGGAGGTGCGGGTCGTCAGCCACGACGACCAGGCGTCGGTCCCGGCATCGGCGGCGGGCATGGACAGCGCGGGGAGATCGGTCACGCCGGGGACGCTACCCGTGCGGTGCCGCTGCCAACCCTGGGTCATCCGTACCGATCGGGTGACGCCGAGTCGGCAGGCGACGAGTCGGCGTGACACTTCTGCCGGGTCAGCGTCGTACGGCGTGACACTTCTGCCGGGTCAGCGTCGTACGGCGTGACACTTCTGCCGGGTCAGCGCTGTCGGGCGCCGAGGGTGCGGGCGGCGGAGGAGACGGCCGCGTCGCGGGCCGCGGCGGTCTCGGCCTCGGTCAGCGTGCGGTCATGGGCCCGGAAACGCAGGGCGAAGGCCAGGGACTTCTTGCCCTCGCCGACCTGGGGACCGGTGAACACGTCGAAGAGCCGGATGCTCTCGAGCAGGTCTCCGGCGCCGGCGCGCAGCGCCGCCTCGACCGCCGATGCGGGGACCGAGTCGTCGACGACGAGTGAGACGTCCTCCTTGGCCAGCGGCTGGTGCGACACCACGGGAGCGGGCGGGATCTCCGGGCTGCGTGCCATCAGGGCGTCGAGGTCGATCTCGAGCACGGCGGTGCCCCTGGGCAGTCCGTAGGTCCGGCACACCCGCGGATGGAGCTCGCCGGCATGGCCGATCTCGACGTCGCCGAGCCACACCTGGCCGCACCTGCTCGGGTGCCACGGCATCCGGCTCGCCTGCCGGATCTCGACGTCGACCCCGAGCTCGCGGGCCAGCCCGCGGACGATCTCGAGCGCGTCGGACCAGTCGGCATCGCGCCCCTCGCCCCACCAGCCGTCCGGGTCCCGCTCGCCCGCCAGGACCGCTGCCAGGAACAGCGGCTGCGCGGGGATCGCGTCGAAGAGCTTCTCGAGCTCGGCCGCGCTGGGGCGCCACTCCACGCCGTACACCGGGGCCGGGCCACGGTCGGTCGGGAAGGCGACCGTGCCGGTCTCGAACAGCGCGACGCCCGTCGCGCCCCGGCCGAGGTTGCGCGCCGCCGCGTCGAGGACGCCGGGGAGCAGGGTGGTCGCGTACAGCGGCTTCTCGGACGACAACGGGTTGGACAGGCGTACGGCGTGCCGGATCACGTCGTCGTCGGGCAACCCGAGCGCCTCGAAGGTCTCGTCGCCCACGAACGGGAAGCTGACCACCTCCACACACCCCAGTCCGGCGAGGGTGCGGCCGATCCGGCGCCGGAGCCGCTGCTGACGGGTCAGACCACGCCCGACCGGCGGGACCGGGACCACCGACGGCACCTGGTCGTATCCGACGATCCGGACGACCTCCTCGACCAGGTCGTAGGGGTCGGTGAGGTCGGGTCGCCACGGCGGCGGCGTCACCGCGAGGTCTGCGTCACCGGTGACCTCGGCCCCGATGGCGCGCAGGTTGGCCACGACCACCTCGTCGGCGATCGGCAGGCCGGCCACCTGCGACGACAGGCCGATCGGCAGGGGGATCGGCTCGGGCTCGGGCGGCGTGCCGACGACGGTCACGCCCGGTGACACCGTGCCGCCGCCGTACGTCGTCAGCAGCTCGGCCACCCGGTCGGCGGCGACCTCGCAGATCGTCGGGTCGACCCCACGCTCGTTGCGGCGTCCGGCCTCGGAGGTGAGCCGGTGCCGCTTGCCGCTGCGGAACATCGAGACCGGGTCCCAGTGGGCGGCCTCGATCACGACCGTGGTCGTGGCAGCGGACATCTCGGTCGTCTCGCCGCCCATCACCCCGCCGAGACCGATGGCGCCGGAGTCGTCGCAGACCACGAGGTCCTCGGTGGACAGCTCGCGGTCGGCGCCGTCGAGGGTGGTCAGCCGTTCACCCGGTGTCGCCCGCCGGACCACGATGGTCCCCTGCAGCCTGTCGCCGTCGTACCCGTGGATCGGCCGGCCGGTCTCCAGCATCACGTAGTTGGTGACGTCGACCGCCAGCGAGATCGGTCGCATCCCCGCCAGCCGTACGCGGGTGCGCAGCCACTCCGGCGACTCGGCCGTCGGATCGAGGCCCGTCACCGTCCGCGCCACGAAGACCGGGCATCCCGCGGGGTCCTCGACCCGCACCGGGTAGCCGTCGGCGTTGGCGGCGGGCACGTCACGCCGGCATGGGTCCGCGTACGCCGAGCCGAATCCCATCGCCGCCTCGCGGGCGACACCGCGCAGGGACAGTGCGTAGGCGCGGTCGGGGTTGATCTCGAACTCGATGACCTCCTCGTCGAGTCCGAGCACCGGACGCGCGTCGTCGCCGGGCTCCCCCGCACCCGGCTCCAGCACGATGATCCCGGTGTGGTCGTCGCCGATCCCCAGCTCCCGCGACGAGCAGATCATCCCGGCCGACACGTGGCCGTATGTCTGCCGCGCCGAGATCTCGAAGTTCCCCGGCAGGACTCCCCCCGGGAGGACCACGACCACCAGGTCGCCGGCCGCGAAGTTGTGCGCGCCGCAGACGACCCCTTGCGGATCGCCGGTGCCGTTGGCGTCACCGACGTCGACGGTGCACCAGTTGATCGTCTTGCCGTTCTTCTGCGGTTCCGCCTCCACCGTGAGGACCCGGCCGACGACGAGCGGCCCGCGGATGTGATCACCCGGACGCTCGAGCGCCTCGAGCTTGAGCCCCAGCATGGTGAGCTTCCGGGCGAGCTCCTCCGTGGGCAGGTCCGGGGGCAGCTCGGCGTACTCGCGGATCCAGGAGACGGGCGCGCGCATGTGGGTTCCTTCGCGATGACGTTGGACGGAGGCTAGAGCGGAGGCGGGGCGCCGGTCACCAGTCGGTGCCGAACGCCGAGGCGAATCGCACGTCGCCCTCGAACAGGGCGCGGAGATCCTCCGCCCCGCTACGGAACATGAACGACCGGTCGATGCCCATGCCGAAGGCGAAGCCGCGGTAGCGCTCCGAGTCGATGCCGCACGCGGCGAGCACCCGGGGGTTGACCACGCCGCAGCCGCCCCACTCGATCCAGCCCTCGCCCTTGCAGGTGCGGCAGTGCTCGACGACCCCGGCCACGCCGCGACACACGAAGCACACGAGGTCGACCTCGGCGGACGGCTCGGTGAACGGGAAGTACGACGGCCGGAAACGCGTCGTGATGCCCTCACCGAACATCTGCTCGGCGAAGTGGTCGAGGCTGCCCTTGAGGTGGGCCATGGTGATGCCCTCGTCGACGACGAGCCCCTCGACCTGGTGGAACATCGGCGAGTGGGTGGCGTCGAAGGGGTCGGTGCGGAACACCCGCCCGGGACAGATCACGTAGATCGGCGGGGTGCGCTCCAGCATGGTCCGGGCCTGCACGGGTGAGGTGTGGGTGCGCAGCACCAGGTGGTCGTCGGCGGGCTCGGTCCAGAAGGTGTCCTGCATGGTCCGCGCGGGATGGTCGGGACCGAGGTTGAGCGCGTCGAAGTTCAGCCACTCGGCCTCGAGCACCGGGCCCTCGGCGACCTCCCAGCCCATGGCCACGAAGAGGTCGGCGATGTACTCGCTCATCAGCGTCAGCGGGTGGCGCGCCCCGCGTGGCCGGCGTCCGCTCGGGAGGGTGACGTCGACGGACTCCTCGACCAGCAGCCGCTCCTCGGCCTCGGCCTCGAGCACGGCGGTGCGTTCGGCCAGCGCGTGGTTCACCGCAGCCCGGGCCTGGCCGACCCGTTGGCCGGCCTCCTTGCGGGCCTGAGGCGGCAGGGCGCCGATCTCGCGGTTGGCCAGCGCGAGCGGCGAGCGGTCCCCCGCGTGGTCGAGCCGGGCCTGCTTGAGCGCCGCGAGGTCGCGTGCGCCCGCGATCGCGGCGAGCGCCTCGTCGCGCACCCCCGCCACCTGCTCCGCCTGGAGCGGGGTGACCTCGACCGGGTCGTAGTCGCTGTTCGGGCCCGACATGAGTGCCTTTCGCGGTGCGGTCATGGTGTCGCGCGTGCGGACGGACGGGTCAAGTCTAGGAACGACGCGCGGCGCGCGGCGACGGGGTTTCGGGTCGCGGTCGCGACCGGGCTAGTCGTCGGCCGCGAACGCCGGCCAGGTGGTGGTGATCCGCGCCCCACCGTCGGGTGCGTCGTCGATGGTCGTGGCGCCACCGTGGGCACGGACCAGGCCGTTGACGAGGTAGAGACCGAGGCCCGATCCTCCACGCTGACCGGTGGTCCAGAACTTGGTGAACGCCCGCTGCCGGATCTCCGGCGGGATGCCGTCGCCCGAGTCGTCGACCTGGATCGCGACCAGCGCGCCCTCCTTCGACGCGGTCACCGTCACCGGGTCGGACCCGTGCCGGATCGCGTTCTCGATCAGGTTGGTGAGCACCTGGGTGAACTTGTCGGGGTCGGCCCAGATCTCGGGCAGGTCCTGCGGCGCGTGGAACTCGATGTCGTGGGGGGCCCCGGCCCGCACGCTCTCGATGACCCGCCTGGCGAGCACCGGCACGTCGCACGGCCGCTGGTGCATCGAGAGCCGTCCCGTGTCGAGCCGGGCGACGTCGAGCAGCTCGGTGATCAACCGGCTCAGCCGGTCGGAGTCGGCGTGGACGGTGGTGAGCATCAGCTTCTTCTGCTCGTCGTTGAGCCGGTCCCATCGGTTGAGCAGGGCCTGCACGAAACCCTTGACGCCGGTGAGCGGTGAGCGCAGCTCGTGCGCGACCGTCGCGACCAGGTCGGACCGGTCGCGGTCGAGCCGGGCACGGGCGCGCCCGGACCTGATCGAGACCGCGACATCGGTCACCGGACCGTGACCGGGAGCCCGGTGGATGCGGGCGGTGACCAGTACCTCTTCGCCCGACGGGGTCACCCACGACTGCTCGGGTACGCCGGTGCGGGTGACCAGCCCGTCGTACGGGTTGGTGCAGGCGACCCAGCTCGCGCCCTCCTGGTTGGTGATCGTGACGACCTCCGCGAGTGGGCGCCCCTCGGCGGCCTGCCGCGTGGTCGCCAGCAGCGACGCCGCGCGGTCGTTGACCAGTCGGACCACGCCGCGGTCGTCGGCGATCACGACCCCGTCGGGAAGCGCGTCGACCGCCTCGCGGGCGTCGACGACCATGTGGGCGGTGACGTCGTCGGCGGCGGTGCGGGCGTCGTCGTCGCGGGGGTCGTCACGGGCTACGGCCACGGCGGCAGCCTAGTGCCCGGCGGCGACGGTCGAGGCTCGACATCCGCGGCGGCGCTCGCGAGGACGAGGTGCTGTGGGCGGCCCCTCCCCCCGGCGGGGCCGCACCGACAACGTGGGTGGACAGCCCCTCCCCCGTGGGGCCCATCCGTTCGTCCGCGTCTCGGGAACCACGAACATGTAGTAAGATAGTTCCGGTATCCACGCAGCACAACTGATTTCGAAGAATTTTCGAATCTTTGCTTTGGAAAGAGTGCATCGATGCTCGTGTCCGAGTTGGCGGAGCGTGCCGACGTACCTCTGGCCACGGTGAAGTACTACCTGCGCGAGGGACTGCTGACGCCCGGTGAGACGACCGGGCCGCGGCGGGCCGAGTACGACGACTCCCATCTGCGCCGGCTGCGGGTGCTCCGTCTGCTGCGCGAGGTCGGCGGCGTGCCGGTGACCAGCCTGCGCCAGGTCGTGGAAGCGCTCGACGACGAGGGCCTGGCGGTGCACGACACGATGACGCTGGTGGCCGACGTGATCTCGGCAGGTCCCGGACCCCAGACCCAGGACCCCGTCGCGCTCGAGATCGTCGACCGAGTGATCACGGCGATGGGGTGGGACGGCATCCGCGCCGAGTCGCTGGACCGGCAACGCCTGGCGTCGCTGGTCACCCTGCTGAACGGCCCCGGTCCGCTCGCCGCGAACGTCGAGGTGCTCACGTTCTACGCCGGGGTCGCCGACCAGCTCGCCCGGGCCGAGATCGCCCTGGTCGACCACAGCACGGAGCGCTCCCACCTGCTCGAGCAGATGGTCACCGGGTCGGTGGTCTACGGCCAGGTCTTCGAGCTGCTGCGACAGCTCGGCCACGAGCACCACCACGCCCAGGTGGCCACGGGCTCCGCGCGCCCGCAGCCCGTCGGCACCTGATCCGCGCTCCGCTCGGCCGGTGGTGCGATCAGCGACCGCGCCGCGCTCGGGCGCTCTCGTGCAGGCAGATGGCGGCGGCGGTCGAGAGGTTGAGGCTCTCGGCGCGTCCGGGTATCGGGATGGACACGCGGTGGTCGGCCAGGGCGGCGAGCTCGGCCGGCAGTCCCCAGGCCTCGTTGCCGAACAGCCACGCCGTCGGACCGGTGAGCAGCCGGCCCGCGTCGTCGAGATCCAGCTCACCGTCACCGTCGGCCGCCAGCACGACCAGCCCGGCGGCACGTGCGTCGGCCACTGCGGAGGCCGGGTCGGCGTCGAGCGCGAGCGGCAGGTGGAACAGGCTGCCGACGCTGGCCCGCACCGTCTTCGGGTTGTAGGGGTCGACCGAGCGCCCGGCCAGCACGACGGCGTCGGCCCCGAGTGCGTCCGAGGTGCGGATCAGGGTGCCGGCGTTACCGGGGTCGCGCACATCGGCGGCGATGGTCACCAGACCCGGAGCACCGGCCACGGCGAGGGCCTCCTGGAGGGGCACGTCGAGGAACGAGCAGACCGCGACGATCCCCGCAGGAGTCACGCTGTCACTCAACGACGCGAGGGCCCGGTCGTCGACGTACGACGTGCGGGGTGCGGCCGCGACCAGCGCGTCGTACTGCTCGGCGGCGGTGGGCGTCGCGAACACCTCCACCACGACGCCACTGCCCAGCGCCCCCTCGACGGCCTTCGGGCCGTCGGCGAGGAACAGCCGCCGTTCGGTGCGCCCCGAACGGCGGCCGAGCTTGCGCGCCTCCTTGACCCGGGTGTTCCCCGCGGTCAGGAGGGTGGCCACCGAGTCCTCAGGAGGCCTTGGGGGCGTTGACGTCCTCGGGCAGCGCGGCCCTGGCGGTCTCGACGAGCGCGGCGAACGCGGGGGCGTCGTTGACGGCCAGGTCGGCCAGGATCTTGCGGTCGACCTCGACGCCGGCGAGGTTGAGCCCCTGGATGAACCGGTTGTAGGTCATCCCGTTGGCCCGGGCGGCGGCGTTGATCCGCTGGATCCACAGCCTGCGGAAGTCGCCCTTGCGGGCCTTGCGGTCGCGGTAGCTGTAGACGAGCGAGTGGGTGACCTGCTCCTTGGCCTTGCGGTAGAGGCGCGAGCGCTGCCCGCGGTAGCCGCTGGCGCGCTCCAGGGTGGTCCGGCGCTTCTTGTGGGCGTTCACTGCCCGCTTGACGCGTGCCATCGTGTTACTCCTTGCAGATGATCGGGGTGGTCGGGCGGTTCAGCGACCCAAGAGCTTCTTGGCGGCCTTGAGGTCGGCGGGGGCGACGTCGACCATCCCGCTCTTCTGACGGTGCTTCTTGCGGCTCCCCGTGGTCGGGGCCGAGGCGAACGCAGCGCCGGACTTCCGGCCGGTCTGCATCCGTCGCAGCTTGCCGGTGCCGGTCACCTTGAACCGCTTGCTCGCGCCGGAGTGCGTCTTGTTCTTCGGCATGGTTCCTCTTCCTTCTTCCTACGTCGTGCTGCGTGCGGCTCGGTCGGCTGGACTGTTCCGCGAAACTCTGGGTGGCCGGTGCTTCGTGCTGGTCAGCGGCCCGCTGTCTCGGTTCGGTCAGCGGGTGCTGCTCTGCGAACGCGACCGAGTCCTCGTTCTGCTCGATGGACGCCTGAACTTCGTTCAGGCATCAATCTCGGGATCCAGGTTCTCGGACCGGCCACGTTCCTTCTTCTGGGCCACGGCGTGCCCGGCGTTCGCCGCGGTGCGCTCGGCGCGCTCCTCGGCCTCGTCGGCGGCCCGCGCGGCGGCCCGCTCGGCCTTCGCGGCCTGCATCTCGACCTTGGCCTCGGCCTTCTTCTTGTGCGGCCCGAGCACCATGATCATGTTGCGGCCGTCCTGCTTGGGCGCCGACTCCACGAAGCCCAGCTCCGTGACGTCCTCGGCCAACCGCTGCAGCAGCCGGAAGCCGAGCTCGGGGCGGTGCTGCTCACGACCGCGGAACATGATCGTGATCTTGACCTTGTCGCCGGCCTTGAGGAACCGCACGACGTGACCCTTCTTGGTCTCGTAGTCGTGCTGGTCGATCTTGGG
>JAICSK010000279.1 GCA_025936915.1 Nocardioides sp. | reverse complement strand
GGCCCTCCGCGTCGACGGCGGTGCCTCCGCCAACGACCTGCTCTGCCGGATCCAGGCGGACCAGCTCGGGGTCGCGGTGGAGCGCCCCGAGATCGTGGAGACGACCGGCCTCGGCGCGGCGTTCCTGGCCGGGCTCGGCGTGGGTGTCTGGGACTCCGCCGACGACCTCCGCGAGACCTGGCAGCTCGATGCCCGCTTCGACCCGACCGACGACCCCGGAGTCCGTGCTGCCGCCGACGCGGCGTACGCCCGCTGGCAGGAGGCGGTACGCCGGTCGCTCGCCTGGGCCTCGGACTGACCGGACAGCTCGCGTCAGGCCAGCCTGTCCAGGGCCTTCTGCGCGGCATCGCGGGTCGAGACCGCGGCGGAGTGTGCCGCCCGGGCCTCGCCCTGCGCGTCCTCGGCCTCCTCGAGCTCCTCGTCGGTCTCCTCGGCGGCCGACTCGACCTCGGAGAGCCGCCGGCGGAGCTCGTCGATCTCCGACTGGAGCTGCAGGCTCCGGGCCTGGAGCTCCTCGACGGCCTGGTCGGCCTCGGCAAGAGCCGATGCGGTCTCGTCGACCGTCTCCTGGGCGGTGGCCAGGGCGGCCTCCGCCTCCTCGCGCTTCCGCTCCGCGTCGTCCCCCGGTACGACGTGCAGCTCCGGCGGCGCGGACGCCTCGCCGGTGGTCCTCGTCGCCGTGAACCCGAGAGCCTCCGGCACGGCGACCGCCGCCGCGACGTCGACGGCGTCGACTCCGGTCGCGGCGAGGGCCGCGGTCAGCAGCCCGCTGCGCACGGCTTTGGCGCACTCCGGGTCGAGCATCGCGGCGGTGAGCGTGGCCTCCACCTGGTCGGACACGGCCTGGGTCACCTTGACCCCCTCGTCCTTGGCCAGGCTGCGCGCCTGCTGGGTGACCGCCGAGGTGAGCTGCCGCCGCTGCCGAGTCAGCGCGCGCAGCTCGGCGCCGTCCATCCCCGCCTGCGCCTCCCGCAGCGCCTCGCCGACCCCGACGAGCTGCTCCACCTGCCCCGCCTCACGCCGGACGAACAGGTTGACGACCCAGGCGGCGACCGACGGCTTCTTCAGCCTCTTCACCGCCGCCGCGAGAGCCTTGTCGGCCTTGAGCTCGCGGGCCTTGGCATCCCGCGCGGGAGTGAACTCCTCCTGCGGGAGGGCGTAGAGCTCATCGGCGATCTCCAGCAGCTCAGCCACGGCCGTACTCCAGCTCGACCGGGTACGGCGGCCACTCCGCCTGCTGCTCCCGGCCGGTCGGAGACCAGCCGAGGTGTTCGTAGAAGCCCCGAGCCCGGGCGTTGTCGCGCAGCACCCAGAGCCGTCGTACGCCGGTGGCCCGCTCGACGGCGGCCCGGGCCAGGCCGTGACCCCACAGCTCCGGACGTACGCCGAGGTGGCGCAGCCGCTCGTCGTCCCGTGCGAGGTAGACGTCGAGCCGATCCGGCGGCCCGGCCACCTCGACGCGCACCCCGGGATCGGCCAGCAGCTGCCACCACCGCGCTCGCACCTCGTCGTACGGGTAGGCGACGTCGGGGAAGACGTGAGCCAGCGCGACCAGGTTGGTGTCGCGCTCGAGCGCCGTCAGCGCGTCGGCGTCGGCCGCGGTCGCCGGCCGGAACACTGCCTCACTCGTCGCCGTCATCGCCGTCAACGCTGTCGTCCTCGTCGAGGCCACGGGCGATCGCGTAGCGCGTCAGCTCGACCCGGTTGTGCATCTGGAGCTTGCGCAGGGTGTTCTGCACATGGTTCTGCACGGTGCGGTGGGACAGCACGAGGCGGTCGGCGATCTGCTTGTAGCTCATCCCCTTGGCGACCATCTTCAGGATCTCGGTCTCGCGCGTCGTCAGCTCGTTCGCGGGCTCGTCCACGCCGCCCTCGTTCATCCGGCGGAACTCGCCGAGCACGAGCCCGGCCAGGCCCGGCGTGAACACGCTGTCGCCGGCCGCCACCCGGCGTACCGCCTCGAGCAGCTCCACG
>JAICSK010000200.1 GCA_025936915.1 Nocardioides sp. | reverse complement strand
CTCTGCCAGGAGCGGTGCGTCGAGCATCGACAGCGCCTCGGCCACCTGTTGATGGTGCAGACGCCTAAACAAGGAGCCTCCCGTTGCTGTAGGTGTCCGCGAGGTGCTGGATGAACGCCTTCTCGTGATCGGTGAGGGCTTCCTGGTTGAGGTGTCGCCAACCGCGTTCGTAGAGGTTGAGTGCCTCCGTCTCGGTGATGGTGGTGCCGGCGTCGGTCTGCCATGCCAGCGTGCGCAGGCCGGGGTAGTCGCCGACCGTGATCGTCGCCGGTTCTGCTGCTGGAGCGTCGAGGATCGGGACGACAAGATGAAGTCCGAGTGCGGCGGCAACGTTGAGGTAGGCGCCGATCGTGACCGAGGGGTTGCCTGCCTCGATCCTGTGCAGGGTGACCCGCGAGACGCCAGCAGCTTGGGCACAGGCGACTGCCGTGACACCGAGGGCCTTTCGGCGTTCGCGCAGCCTGGCGCCGAGGCGTTCGAGGTCCGCCTGTTGCTCGGGACTCGTGTACGGGCTAGCTGCTGGCATGTTTCTCATTCTAGTCATTCGGACCATCAAGTCAATAATGGGAAACACTGAACGCGATCTTTCGGTCAAGCGCACAAGCCCAGTGCGAAGTCGGCCGTGCCCGCGGACGATCCGGTCCATGCGCGATGAAGCCCAGTGTCACGGTCGCCTCCACCGTGTCGCCATCACCTAGTCCGACCGACTCGTATAGCCGGATGGCGGAGCCCACTGCGCCGCCGAAGACACGCTCTGGGCTCGAGCTCACTAGCCCCAGAAGATCGGGTCGCCGCCGGTCTCGATGTAGTCGAGCAGAGCCTGCACGTTCTTGGTCGGGCGCTTGCGTTTGTACTCGTGGAACTTCAGGTTGCGGTCGCGCCAGTAGATCGCCCACAGGCCGGTCGACTTCGTATAGCGCAGCCGAGCGATCGGGAACCGGGTGTGCTCACCGACGCCGTCCCACGGCGGCCGCACCTCGACGATGTCGACGTGTCGGTCGGAGACGTCGGCTTCGACCTTGACCTGGTCCCACAGGTGCTCGGGCACGCGCTCCCGCGCCCAGAGGCGGATGCAGTGCAGGTCAGTCTCGGGAAGCGCCATCACACCAGCGTGCCACTTGGCGAACGCGCAGGGTCTGGCGAAGGAAGCTGGAGCGCCGACGGGCTTGCGGACTCTCTGCGGACCGGCTCGACCCAACAGCCAGCAATCCTCAACGCCTATTGGCGAATCCCCAGGACGCTAAACATTGAAGCGGAACTCGACGACGTCGCCGTCCTGCATGACGTAGTCCTTGCCCTCCATCCGGACCCGGCCGGCCTCGCGGGCCTTCAGCAGGGACCCGGCCGCCATCAGGTCGTCGTACGACACGATCTCGGCCTTGATGAAGCCGCGCTGGAAGTCGGTGTGGATCACTCCGGCGGCCTCGGGGGCGGTCGCGCCCTGGCGGATCGTCCAGGCGCGGGTCTCCTTGGGACCGGCGGTGAGGTAGGTCTGCAGGCCGAGGGTGTCGAAGCCGACGCGGGCGAGCTGGTCGAGTCCGGACTCGGAGATGCCGAGCTCGGCGAGCATCTCGTGGGCCTCCTCGTCGGAGTCGAGCTCGACCAGCTCGGCCTCGAACTTCGCGTCGAGGAAGATCGCCTCGGACGGTGAGACCAGGTCCTGCATCCGCTTCTTGAGGTCGTCGTCGGCGAGCTCGTCGGCGTCGCAGTTGAAGACGTAGATGAACGGCTTGGCGGTCAGCAGCGAGAGCTCGCGCAGCAGCGGGGCGTCGACCTGTGCGGCGATCACGGGCGCCCCACCCTCCAGCGCGGCCTGCGCCGCGCGGGCTGCGTCGAGGTTGGCCATGAGCGCCTTGTTGCCGCGGGCCTCCTTCTCCAGTCGCGGGATGGCCTTCTCGAGGGTCTGCAGGTCGGCCAGGATCAGCTCGGTCTGGATGGTGGTGAGGTCGGACTCGGGGTTCACCTCGCCGTCGACGTGGGTGACGTCGTCGTCGCGGAACACCCGGGTCACCTGGCAGATCGCGGCCGACTCGCGGATGTGGGAGAGGAACTTGTTGCCGAGCCCCTCGCCCTCGGACGCGCCGCGGACGATGCCGGCGATGTCGACGAACTCCACGGTGGCCGGCACCAACCGGGCCGACTCCATCAGCTCTCCGAGCGGCTCCAGGCGCTCGTCGGGGACGCCGACCACACCGACGTTGGGCTCGATCGTGGCGAAGGGGTAGTTGGCCGCGAGGACGTGGTTCTTGGTCAGCGCGTTGAAGAGCGTGGACTTGCCGGCGTTGGGGAGGCCGACGATGCCGATGGTGAGAGCCACGGGCGGCGAGTCTACGGGCGGTGCACGGCCGTTCCCGATTCGTCGCCTGCCCTTCCGTCGTACGACGTCGAGGAGGACGATCGCGCCATGAGCAGTGTCGGAGAACGCTGGGTGAGTGCGATCGCGGGTCGTGACGCGGCCGGCCTGACCGGGCTTCTCAGCGAGGACGTCGACTTCCGCGGCGTGACCCCGCGCCGTGCGTGGGAGGCGACGAACCCGGCCGAGGTCGTCGACATCGTCCTGGGCACGTGGTTCGACGACGGTACGACGATCGACGCGGTCGAGGAGGTGACCACCGACCGGGTGGTCGACACCGACCGGGTCGGGTACCGCTTCCGCACCACGACCGCCGACGGTCCGCACCTGATCGAGCAGCAGGCCTACTTCCGCGCAGATGGCGACCGGATCGGCTACCTGCGGATCGTCTGCTCCGGCTACCGACCCGTCTCCTGACCTCCGCCGCCGAGCAGCTCGCCGCGCCGGGCCCAGGCGAAGCGGAGAGCGGTGATCGAGAAGGCCCAGGTGACTGCCACGATCACCGCCTCGAACGCGCCGCCGACGCCCTTGGCGAAGATGCCGTGCTCGAGGTCGTAGAGCAGGTCCATGCTGCCGAGGTAGAGCCCCGCCGCGCCGGTCGCGACGAGCCAGAGCAGGGCGCTGGGCTGGCGTCGTACCAGCGTGAGCAGGGCGAGCAGACAGGCCAGGCCGAGCCACAGGTCGGCGAGCGGGAACGCGTTCTCGAAGTCGTCGTAGGCCTTCGTGTGCTCACTGGCGATCCAGTCGCGCTGCGTGAACCAGATCGACCAGTACGCCGCGTCCAGGGCGATCGCGATCACCAGCATGACGATCACGACGCGCCGCATGGGCTGATCCAAGCAGCCGAACTGTGCGTGTCACCGACCGGTGGTGGCGCGACACGCCGGTTTCCGCACGGCGTGTCGCGCTACAGCGGTCGGTGACACGCCGATCTGGCCGACGTCAGCGGTGACCGGAGCCATCGTCACTGCCGTGGTGGCCGCCACCGTCACCGGAGTCGTCGCTTCCGCTGGAGCCGCTGTCGTCGCCCCGGCCGTCGCCCTGGTCGTCGCCCCGGTCGTCGCCGGGCTCGGGCTCGGCCTGACCACCGTTGTCGTCGCCTGGCTCGGGCTCGGCCTGGTCACCGTTGTCGTCGCCCGCCTCGGGCTCGACCTGGCCGCGGTCGTCGCCCGGCTCCGCCTCGCCGCGGTGCCGCGTCCGGGTGACCGCGTCGTCGGCGCCGTGATGGTGGTGGCGGTGACCTGCGTGGTCGTCGCCCGGCTCGGGCTCGCCCCGGCGGTCGTCGATCCGGACGTGCGAGACGTCGTTCGCCCGATGGTCGTCGGTCGAGGCGAACGCCGCCCAGGCCCCGAGCGCCGGGGTGGCGACGAGAGCGCCGGCGGCGGCGAGGATGGTGATGCGCTTCATCGTGTGCTCCTAGAGGATCCGTGGTTTCCGTGGTGCAGCAACGGTCACCGAATCCCGGTCGGAGTTGCCATCGGACGGTGGTCCTAGGACCGTCGGCCACCGCCCCTAGGCTGACCCGGGTGCGGATAGCCACCTGGAACGTCAACTCCCTCCGCTCCCGCATCGACCGGGTCGAGGCGTTCCTCCAGCGCCACGACATCGACGTGCTCGCCGTCCAGGAGACCAAGGCGCGCGAGGACCAGCTGCCGCTGATGGGGCTCCAGGCGGCGGGGTACGACGTGGCCGCGGCCGGGATCAACCAGTGGAACGGCGTCGCCGTGATCAGCCGCGTGGGCCTCGACGACGTGACGGTGGGCTTCGACGGCATGCCCGGCTGGGGCGAGCCTCTGGCCGCCGAGGCGCGGGCGATCGGGGTCACCTGCGGCGGCGTACGCATCTGGTCGCTCTATGTCCCCAACGGCCGTAAGCCCGACGACCCGCACTACGTCTACAAGCTCGACTGGCTCGCCCGCCTCCGCGACGCGGCGAGGCCGTGGCTGGACGCCACGCAGACGGCGCTCGTCGGCGACTGGAACATCTGCCCGACCGACGACGACGTGTTCGACCCCGAGCAGTTCAGGTTCAGCACCCACGTCACCCCGCCGGAGCGCGCGGCGTTCCAGGCGTTCCTCGACGACGGGTACGCCGAGGTGACCCGTGGCTACGCCCCCGGCTACACCTACTGGGACTACTACCGGCAGCGCTTCGAGCGCGACCGCGGGCTCAAGATCGACTTCGTGCTCGCCACACCCCTGCTCGCGGCGCGGGTGACCGGCGCCTTCATCGACCGCGAGGAGCGAGCGGGTCAAGGCGCCTCCGACCACGCGCCGGTGGTCGTCGACCTCGCCGACCAGCCCACAGGCGCCCTCTCGTAGACGAGCAGAAGGACGCACAGTTCCAACTCGTCGGAGGCTGCACCCGAGACCACCACGCCGCGTTCGGTGACGCCCGCGAGGTCGTGTGCCTGAGAACGCTCCATGGCGCGGTGTGAGGCACACGACTCGACCGCGAGGAGCGGGCGGACCGAGTCAGCAGCTCATCGAGAAGCTGGTCGTGGCCTTCCAGGTGTCGGTGTGCGAGCCGTTCGCGTCGTGGTAGGTGAAGTCCAGACCGGTGACCTTCGAGTCCCCCGGAGTGGGGTCGACCTGCAGCCGTAGGAACACGTTGTACGACGGACCGGCGGCCAGCGTGAACCCCTGGACCGGCACGCGCTGGCCCCACTCGAGGTTGCTGTCGTGGGTGACGATCCTGGCCGGGGGCCAGCCCTTGAAGGTCCCGGTCTCCGGCGTCGGCCCGGTGGGGGCGATCCAGGCGCGTGCGTCGACGACTCCTTGAGTGTGCTCGGTGGCCACCGAGTCGAGGCTGACCGCGCTCGTGGCGCGGATCAGGACCGGGTAGTAGAGGAACTCGGCAGGATCGTCGCCCGTCGCCAGGGTCTGGCAGTCGTCGAGGTGCTTCCCACCGGACTTCGGGCTGAACGCCAGAGGGGACGTCGCCGGCGGACTCGTCGACCCCGTCGGGCTCGACATCGGCGGGGAGTCGGTGGGAGACGGGGACTCCGACGTCCGGTGGTGCCGCGTGCGGTGCGAGGCGGTCGGCTCCTGGCCACCCGAGCCGAAGCAACCGGACAGCACGGCGCACGT
>JAICSK010000112.1 GCA_025936915.1 Nocardioides sp. | reverse complement strand
GGGAAGGAATCGCACGGTCGTGTCGATGTGCCGCGACGGTCCGCGTATCCGCGCGAGCGGTGAGCTGGGCACCTTTCCCACCCGGGAAACGGTGCCTCGCTCACCGCCGAACTGACCTGAAGGCGCGTGCCGGTATGAGTGTGGCCGGCAGGTGGTGGGGCGGGTGGGGCTCGAACCCACGACCCAGGGATTATGAGTCCCTTGCTCTGACCGACTGAGCTACCGCCCCGCGGACATTGTGCCGGTCCGAGCGCGGGCAGAAGGTGCCCGGTTCGGCGTCCACGGGGTCGAACAGGTTGAATGTCCCCCGATGGACGCGGCCACGGGGAGCACGACGCAGGCGCGGGCGGAGGAGCCCGGCGCCCGCTCGGAGCCTCGTGAGTGGGTCTGGATGCTGCGCGTGCTCGCCGTCGTCGTCATCTTCGCGGTGGTCGCGGTCGCCCGGTCGCGCCAGGTCGACGTGCCGTTCCGCGACCCCCACGGCAAGCTGTTCACCCGCAAGATCCTGAGCACCGCCGAGCTGCTGATGCTGTTCGTCGCGATCGACATCGGGTTCCGCTGGATCCGCGGCCGGCGTCAGGGCTCGACCCTGTGGCGCACCGTGCGCGCCCGCTGGACGCCGTACCGGATCGTGATGATCGCCGCCTCGCTGCTGGCCTACCAGGTCGTCTACCTGTGCTACCGCAACCTCAAGAGCTGGGACGTCTTCCGGGCCCCGCAGGACCACATGCTGCAGCGCTGGGACACCTGGCTGTTCCTCGGTCACTCCCCGGCTGTGCTCCTGCACGACCTCCTCGGCCGCGACCTCGCGGCACGGTTCCTCACCCACTGGTACGAGTCCTTCACCACCGTCGTCAGCCTCGCGCTGGTCGCGGCGATGGCGTTCACTCCCACGGTGCGGTCGGCGTACGTCTTCGTGGTCTCGGCGATGTGGGCCTGGATCATCGGTGTCGGCTCCTACTACCTGATCCCCTCGCTCGGCCCGTTCCACGAGGCGCCCGGGGAGTTCGCCGGGCTCACCCGCACCTCGATCCAGACCACGCAGGCCACGTACGTCGAGCAGCGCGACCACCTCCTCCGGCACCCGCACGCCCACGACGCCTTCGCCCAGATCTCGGCGTTCGCCAGTCTGCACTGTGCGTTGACCTTCCTGATCTTCCTGATGGCCCGCTACTACGGCCTGCGGATCCTCTCGTGGGCGGCGGCCGCCTTCCTGGCCGGCACGCTCGTCGCGACCGTCTACCTCGGCTGGCACTTCGCGGTCGACGACATCGCCGGGATCGCCCTCGCCTGGGTGGCGGTGCAGCTGGGCAAGCTGACCGTCCTCGGTTCGTGGCGTTCCCGCCGCGAGCCCGCGCCGACCCCCTAGAATCCGCACGAGCGCACGGCCGCGACGGAGGGGTCCGGTGAAGAACGTCCTATTCATCCTCGTCATCATCTGGTTCGTCCTCGGGGCGAGCTCGGCGAACGACCGCGGCTACTTCAAGGCCGGCGCCAACCACGACTGCTCGTTCATCGGAAGTGCCATGCTCACCGTCGTCGCCGGCCCCTTGAACTACGCCGGCTTGCACCCCAAGGCCGCCTGCTAGAGCGGTACGCCGACCGGCGGGTCGGCGTCGAGCGTGCCCAGCCAGGTGGCCGCGACGGGGCCCCACGCGGCGAGCTCGGCGTCCGACAGCGACGGCTGGCAGCTCACCCAGGCCTCGACCCGGCCAAGCCTCCCGAGCTGGAGCGCAGCCGGCAACGCCGCCCGCAGCTCGGAGGCCGGCACGAGGTCGCTCCACACCTCGATCGCGGCGTCGGCCACCCGCCACAGCCGGCGGTCGTCCGCCTCAGCCGCGAGCTTGCCGCCCAGAAGGTTGAGCGGGACGAGCAGCACGCCGAGCGGCTCGGTGACCAGGGCGTCCCCGAAGTCGAAGAACCGCAGCCGCCCGCCGACGTCGAAGACGTTCTTCTCGTGCAGGTCGTTGTGGTTCAGCGTCATGGGCAGGCCGAGCGCCGCGACCTGCTCGGCCCACCGGCGTACGACGGGCAGGTGCGCGCCGAGTCGGGCTGTGACCTCCGGGGACAGCCGGCGCGGGTCGTCGTCGGCCAGCTCGGCGTACTGCTCGACCCGGGCGGCGAGGTAGTCGGCGGCCTCCTCGGGACGCAGCTGGGTCATTCCGAGCCCCATCAGCTCCGCGTGGTGCGGCACGAGCTCGCGCTGGAGGAGGGCGGCCTCGCGCGCGAGGCGAACCCAGTTCTCGAGCTCGGCCCCGGCGGTCTCGTGGAACGTCTCGCCCTGGTCGGGTGTCAGCAGGAACCCGTCGCCGACCGCCCGCACCGCGATGACCCGGTCGGGCACGAGCCGTGCGAGCGCGGCCAGCAACGGCCCCTCGACCTGTTGCCCGGGGCAGTTCTGCTTGGCGAACCACACCCCGTCGGCGGTCTCGACCCGCCACACGGTCGCCCACCCCCTCAGCTTCTGCTGGGTCATCGCCGTCACCGGGCCGAGGATCCCGACGCACCACTCGCGGAGCTCGTCGCGGAACTCGTCGGTCGCCCAACGACTCGACCGAGAGGTGTCGCGCTCCGGCAGCGCGTCGTACCAGGCGGTCATGCCCTGCGTCATGGCGGCGTCACACCCGGCGCTGCATCTCGAGCTCGCGCTCGACGGGCCGGAACCCCAGGGCTCGGTTGATGCGTTGCATCGGGTCGTTCTCGACGGCGTTCCAGGTGTGCACGATCCGGCGTCCGGGATGGTCCGCCGCCAGGATCCTGAGCACCGCCACCTTGAGCGCCGTCCCGAGGCGGTGCCCGCGGTGGTCGGGCATCACGAGGGTGTCGTCCTGCACGACGTGGTCGGCGTCGTGCGGCAGGTACACCAGCGTGTAGCCACCGAGGACGCCGTCACCCGTCCGTCGAACGACGGCGACGACCTGGTCGTACGCCTCGACCGTGCGCTGTTCCCCTGCCCGTACGCGGTCGACGGTGATCTCCACGGGCTGGTGGTCGACCTCGCCGGACGGGGCGTCGCGCCCCATCTGGGTGTGCATGGCGGCGTAGGCCCCGACCACGTCGTCCGGAGCGCGGTTGCCCCAGGACACCACGTCGTATCCCTCGGCGACCGTCCCCAGCTGGTCGAGCCGTGCGGCCGGGACCGGCAGGTCCAGCACGTGGTGGTCCTGCTCGTGCACGACGTCGTACCCGAGCGCGGTCGCGAACCGGAACGCCGGCGATGCGCCCTCGAGCGGCTGGTTCACCTCGCCCAGCAGTGTCGTCCGGCCCCCGTCGCGGGCTCGCCTGACCAGCTCCTCGTGGAGCGCGGCGCCGACTCCCCTGCGGCGAGCTTCGGGGAGCACGCGTACGGCGGCGTCGGCCAGGTGCAGGTTGTCCTCGACCGTGAGGCCCAGCTCGGCGGTGCCGACGATGCGTCCGGCCTCGCGCGCCATCAGCAGGCTGAGTCGGTAGTAGGGGCTCGGTCTGCGGGTGCGCTGGACCAGGCTCTGGTAGGACCGGACCACTGCATGAGGGTGGTCCGCGCCGTACGCCGCCCGCTCGACGTCGTGGAACTCCTGGAGGTCGTGGTCGTCCTCCACGTCGAGCTCGGAGATCTCCGGCATGGCACCCACCCAACCCGACCCCGGTCTGTCGAGCCACCGGTTTTGACGGCATGCTCGGGGCATGGACACTCCACCACCGCTGACCCCGCTGCCCGAGGACTGGACCCGCGCGCTCGCCGTCGTCGCGCATCCCGACGACATGGAGTTCGGCTCGGCGGCCGCCGTCGCCCGCTGGACCGGCCAGGGCAAGGAGGTCGTGTACTGCATGGTGACCTCGGGCGAGGCCGGGATCGACGGGCTGGATCCCGACGAGTGCCGCCGCGTCCGCGAGGCCGAGGAGATCGAGTCGGCCCGCATCGTCGGCGTCTCCACCGTGGAGTTCCTGCACCAGCCCGACGGCATCCTCGAGTACGGCGTGCCGTTACGGCGCGAGATCTGCGCGGTCGTGCGCGAGCACCGTCCCGAGATCGTGATCACCGGCAACTTCTACGACCGATGGGGCGGCCGGATGCTCAACCAGGCCGACCACATCGCCACCGGTCGCGCCGTGCTCGACGCCGTCCGCGACGCCGGCAACCGCTGGGTGTTCAACGACCAGCTCGTGGGCGGGCTCGAGCCCTGGGGCGGCGTACGCCAGATCTGGGTCGGCGGTGCCGAGCAGGCCCAGCACGGTGTCGACACCACCGACACCTTCGACGCCGGCGTCGCCTCGCTCGCCGCGCACAAGGCCTACATCGATGGTCTCGGCTGGGAGAACTGGGACCCGCGCGAGTTCCTCGAGGGCTTCGGGCGACAGAGCGGGCAGCGCATGGGCGTCGCCTTCGCCACCGCGTTCGAGGTCATCTCGATGACGTGGGACGAGGACTGATGCCCACCCTCACCTCCGACCCCGCCATCTCCCTGGACGGCCTCATCGCCGGTCCCGAGCAGAGTCTGGAGACCCCGCTCGGTGTCGGCGGCGAGAACCTGCACCGCTGGATGTTCGAGGAGCCCGACCAGCATGCCGAGGAACGCGAGGCGATCACGTCGGCCGGCGCGTACATCATGGGCCGCAACATGTTCAGCCCCGGACGCGGCGAGTGGGACCTCGACTGGACCGGCTGGTGGGGCGACGACCCGCCGTACCACGCCCCGGTGTTCGTGCTCACCCATCACGAGCGTGAGCCGCTCGAGATGCAGGGCGGTACGACGTTCCACTTCGTCACCGAGGGTCTCGAGGAGGCACTCCGGCGGGCCGTCGACGCGGCGGGCGACCGGACCATCTCGATCGCCGGTGGGGCGTCGACGATCAACCAGTTCCTGCGGGCGGGTCACATCGACGAGCTGCGCCTGCACGTCGCACCGATCGTGCTCGGGTCGGGCGAGGCTCTCTTCCGCGACCTGCCCGGGTTGTCGTTCGAGGTGGCGTCGTCGCGGTCGACGGCCCTCGTGACCCACGTGACCTTGCGCCGGGTGCGAGACGACGAGGGGCCGGTGACGTCGGCCGGGTAGCTGCTGAGCGACGGATGGGTGCGATGGTGCGCACTGCGACAGGCGTCGTCCTGGAGAGCGATCCACCGGTGGGCGCACAGTCGGCTCGTGTCACGAGACGGCCCTCGCGCCAGGGGGCGCAGTGCCTGGGGTCACTCATGGAAATGAGTGCAACCAGGTCTTCGTTGCTGAGCAGTGTGGGCTACGGCGCCTGGTCGAGCCGCCTCGTGTGCTTGGACTGGATCTTCGACTCACGGAGCCCGCGACCGTCGTCCCGCCAGCCCTGACCGCCCCCCTGCTGCTCGAAGAAGTGGTCGAGCTGGCTGCCGAACCGGCCGGCGTCGGCGCCTCTGCCGCGCATCAGCTGCCGGAACTGCGGCGACCGGACGATCAGCCACACGACGAGAAGGACAACTGTCCCGAGGAAGATGTAGAAGACCATGGCCGCCTCCGGGGCCCAGGACGGATCTTGGAGGCAGCGTAGAGGCTGAGGGCGGCTCTGGCCATCGTGAGCCGCTCGGACACCGGCCGGTGGCTCCCCCGGTTGGACTCGAACCAACAACCCTTCGGTTAACAGCCGAATGCTCTGCCAGTTGAGCTACAGGGGATCGTGGAGCCCGCACAGGTTAGCAAGGCGTCTCGGAGGCCTGCGAATCGGCACGCGACGGTCTCAGAGCACGCCGACGTCGGACTTGGCGGACGCGAGGGCGGTCTCGGCCGCGGCCCGGACGAAGGGGTCGTCGGGGTCGATGCCCTCGTCGTACTCGTAGAGCCACGTCACCGGTGAGCGCCCGGATGGCGCCCGCCGGGCCACCACGCGTACGCCGCGACGACCGCTCACCGGGACGTGCCGCGAGAGCAGCACGCTCGCGGTCACCCGCTCGCGGAGGAGCTGCAGCAGGCGGTCGGCGTCGCGGGCGGAGGAGTCGGGGATGGCGAACGCGTGGACCGGGCGAGGCTCTCCCCACGTGCCGACCTCGCTGACCCGCAGCCGGCCCTCGTCGCGGTCCCAGTCGGCCGCCTCGACCCGTTCCCACGGCACCCGGCCCGCGGGCAGGTAGAGAGCGTCACGTGTGCCGGCGAGCCAGTCGTCGTCGCCGAGCGCCGTCCACGCCAGCAGCCGCTCCCCCGGAGCCACCTCGACGGGCGGGCGGGTGCGCCGGAGCGACCTCACGTGGCGCCCAGGGCCAGGTCGCGCAGCTGCCGGCGGTGCTGCTCGAGGGCGGTGAGCTCGCCGAACATCCGGTTGTACTCAGTCGTCTGCTCCACCGGGTTGGTGCGCTGGAGCCGCGACTTGACCTCGGCGATCCGGCGCTGGGCGGTGAGCTCCTGCAGCCGATAGACGGTGTTGGCGACGAAGGCGTCGTCGGCGCCCTTCCTCGACGGCACCGGCTCGACGGCCAGGGCTGAGAGCGCAGCCGCGACGGCCGGGTCACCGGCCCGGTCGCGCAGCCGGCCCGCCCAGTCGGCGTCGGCCGCCGCGAGCCCGCCGTTGTGCTCGACCAGCTCCCAGACGGCGCGATAGGTCGGGTGGGTGAAGTCGTTGGAGCCGAGGTCCTGGGCGGCGCGCGCGACCGCCGCCGGCTCCTGGACGACCAGCTTGAGGGTCTCGCGCTCGAGCACGAACCTCGGGTCGCGCAGGTCGGGGAGCTGCTGTGCCGAGGACTGCGCCGAGGACTGAGCAGGAGACGGCGCCGGCGCGGAGGACGTGGGCGGCCGGGAGGTGCCCCGGGGATCGGCGCCGCGGCGGCCGGCCGCTCGTCGTACCTCGACCTGGACCTCGGCCGGGTCCATCCCCGTCAACGACGCGATCTCGCGCGCGAACGAGCTGGCCACCACCGCGGTGTCTCGACTGCTGTGCACCAGCGCCGACGCCTCGCGGACGGCCCCGACCCGACCCTCGGCGCGGTCGAGGTCGTACTTCTTGACCACGTTGGCGAGCACGAACCGGTAGAGCGGCTGCCGGCGAGCGATCAGCTCGCGCACGGCCGCGTCGCCCTGCTGCAGCCGGAGGTCGCACGGGTCGAGCCCGGTCGGCTCGATCGCGACGTAGGTCTGGCTGACGAAGTTCTGGTCGCCACCGAACGCCCGGAGAGCGGCCTTCTGCCCTGCCGCGTCGCCATCGAAGGTGAAGATCACCTCGCCGGGGAACTCCAGGTGGTCGTTGAGGAACCGCCGGAGCACCCGGGCGTGGTCGTCGCCGAACGCCGTACCGCAGGTCGCGACGGCCGTGCCGACGCCGGAGAGATGACAGGCCATGACGTCGGTGTAGCCCTCGACCACGACGGCCTTGGAGGTGCGCGCGATCTCGCGCCGGGCGAGATCGAGGCCGTAGAGCACCTGGCTCTTCTTGTAGATCGGCGTCTCGGGGGTGTTGAGGTACTTCGCCTCGATCCGGTCGTCGTCGAAGATCCGCCGCGCGCCGAAGCCGATGGTGTCGCCGTTGGACTCGCGGATCGGCCAGAGCAGGCGCCCGCGGAACCGGTCGTACGCCGACCGGCCGATCGCCACCAGCCCGGCGGCCATGCTCTCCTCGTCGGTGAACCTGCGCTGCCGCAGGTGACGCAGCAGCGACTCGCCGTCGCGCGGGGCGAAGCCGACGCCGAACTGTTCGGCCGCCGCCTGGTCGAAGCCCCGCTCCCCCAGGAACCGCCGCGCGGCCTGGGCGTCCGGGGTGCCGAGCGCGTCGGCGTAGAACTCCTGGGCGACCTTGTGCGCCTCGATCAGCCGCCCCCGCTGGGGTCCGCGCGTACGGTCCTGGCGGACGTCGCCCTCCTCGCGCCGCAGCGTCACGCCCACCTTGTCGGCGAGCCGCTCGACGGCCTCGGCGAAGCTGAGGCCGTCGATCTTCATCAGGAACTTGTAGACGTCACCACCTTCGCCGCAGCCGAAGCAGTGCCAGCCGCGGTCGGGGCGGACGTTGAACGACGGGGACTTCTCGTCGTGGAAGGGGCACAGGCCCTTCAGCGAGCCCCCACCGGCCGGTCGGAGGGTGACGTAGTCGCCGATGACCTCCTCGAGATCGGCCTTCTCACGTACCTCCGCGATGTCCTCCTCGCGAATCCGTCCGGCCACGCCGGGAGTCTACGGCGGGAGACCGACACGCCCGGACGGATACCCGGGCACCTGTGGGGTACGGCATCCGGCATGAGTACGTCGACGCCGGGGAAGACCCGTCACACGATCCACGACGACCCCACCCTGGGTGCCCTGGTGCACGACCTCACCCAGCAGGTGCCGCATCTGATCCGCTCCGAGCTCCGGCTCGCCCAGGCGGAGATGACCGAGAAGGGCAAGCGCGCCGGGATCGGCATCGGGATGTTCAGCGCGGCCGGTCTCCTGGGCTTCCTCGGCCTGTGCTGCGTGATCGCGACCGCGATCCTGGGACTCGCTCATGCCCTGCCCGACTGGCTGTCGGCGCTGATCGTGGCGGTCGTGCTGCTCGTCGGCGCGGGGATCGCGGCGCTCGTGGGCAAGAAGGAGGTGGCGCAGGCGACGCCGCCGGCCCCGGAGCATGCGATCGAGGGAGTGAAGGAGGACATCGCGGTGGTGAAGGGGGAGCACCGATGAGCCACATGGCGACCGGCACGAGCGCGCTCGAGGCCGAGATCGAGGCGCAGCGCGAACACCTCGCCGAGACGGTGGACCAGCTGGCCCACAAGCTCGACGTGAAGGCCCAGGCCCGGGAACGGGCCGCCCAGCTGAAGGAGAGCGCCACCACCGAGGACGGCAAGCCACGGCCCGCGCTGGTCGCGGGTCTCGCCGGCGTCGTCGTGCTCGCCGGCCTGTACGTGTGGTGGCGACGGCGATGACGGCCTCCCGACGCGAGCACGCCCCGGCCGCGGAGGACGAGCGCAAGGTCGAGTCGCCCACCGACCTGACCCGTCGTGCGTGGGGGTACGTGCTGCGCAAGACCTATCGCGAGTTCGGCCACGACCACTGCACCGACCTCGCGGCCGGACTCACCTACTACGCCGTGCTCTCGCTGTTCCCGGCCGCGATCGCGCTGATCTCGCTGCTCGGGGTGATCGGCCAGGGCACGACCAGCGTGGACAAGGTGATCGAGATCCTGCGCCCGCTGGTCTCGGGCAGCACGTTGAACACGGTCAAGCCGGCGCTCGACCACATCGCCGCGTCGCGGGGCGCCGGGATCGGACTGGTCGTCGGCATCCTCGGCGCACTCTGGTCCGCCTCGGGCTACGTCAGCGCCTTCGGCCGGGCGATGAACCGGGTGTACGAGATCGACGAGGGGCGCCCGTTCTGGAAGCTACGGCCGTGGACGATCCTGGTGACCCTGGTCGCGATCGTGCTGGTGGCGTGCGTCCTGGTGATGCTGATCGTCTCCGGCCCCCTCGCGGACTCCGTCGGGAACGTCATCGGACTGGGGTCCCAGGCGGTCACGGTCTGGAACATCGCGAAGTGGCCCTTGATCGCGATCTTCGTCGTCCTGATCGTGGCGATGCTGTACTACGCCACCCCCAACGTGAAGCAGCCGAAGTTCCGCTGGTTGTCCGTGGGTGCCTTCGTGGCCATCGTCGTCTGGATCATCGCGTCGGTCGCCTTCGCGCTCTACGTCGCGACCTTCGGGAGCTACGACAAGACCTACGGCTCGCTCGCCGGCGCCATCGCCGGCCTGCTCTGGCTGTGGATCACCAATCTCGCCCTGCTCTTCGGGGCCGAGCTCGACTCGGAGCTGGAACGCGGGCGCGAGCTGCAGGCCGGGATCAAGGCCGAGCGTGAGCTGCAGCTGCCGCCCCGCGACACCCGGGGCATCCGCAAGGCCGAGAAGCTGGAGCAGAAGGACATCGCCCGTGGCCGGGCGATCCGTGAGTCCGCCGAGACCGATCGAGAACGCCACGAGGCTGCGTCAGGGAGCCGCAGCCACCGTCGTAGCGACGAGAAGGAGCGATCGTGATGAAGAAGTTGATGCTGCTGACCGCACTCGCGATCGGCTACGTGCTCGGAGCACGAGCCGGGCGCGAGCGCTACGACCAGATCATGAGGTTGGTCGACCGGGTCAAGAACGACCCGCGGGTGCAGGAGAAGGCCCACCAGGCCGTCGACCTGGCCAAGGACCAGGCGCCGGTCGTCGCCGACAAGGTCACCCACGCGGCTGCCGCGGCCGCGTCGAAGGTGACCGGTCACGACCAGCCGCCCAACGGGCACGTGCCGCACATGGCCGGGCCCCAGGGCGACCTGCCGTAGGCCGACGACTCGGGTGCGGATCACCGGCTGAGGTGCCGGCACGGCACGTCAGGCGCGCGGCCCGAGGAGGCGGGCGTGCCAGGCCAGGGCGCTGGCGTCGGTGAGCGACGCGACCTGGTCGATCACGACCCGTAGTCGCCCCGCGTCATCGGCGGCGTCCGCCCAGTCTCCGGCGAAGGCCGGCTCGAGGTGGTCCGGGCCGGTCTTGACGAGCACCTCGACCAGCTCGGCGAGCAGCTCGCGCTGCCGAGCCATCGCGCGGACCCGGTCGTCGGCCTGCATCACGTAGTGGGCGGCGATCCCCTTCAGCACCCCCATCTCCACCGACGTGTCGAGCGGCACCACGGCGCTCGCCTGATGCCGGAGGAACGGCCCGCTCCCCGCTCGGAACGTCGCGTCCTGGATCGCCGCGCAGAACCGGCCGATCAGGTCGCTGGTGAGGTTCTTCAACGCCCCCTGCCGGCGCCGCGACCCGTCGTACGACGCGGTCGGCCAGGTCGCGATCTCCTTCAGCGCCTCGAGCGCCGACTGGAGTCGGGAGTCGGGGATGCCGGGGAGGTACCAGTCGCGCACGGTGGCCCAGACGACCTCGGTGTCCAAGGCGGTGAGGTCGATCCGGCCGGCGACGATCCCGTCCTCGATGTCGTGGACGGAGTACGCGATGTCGTCGGCCAGGTCCATCACCTGCGCCTCGAAGCACTGTCGCATCGCCGGAGCCCCGGCGCGCAGCCAGTCGAAGACCGGCCCGTCGTCGTCGTACACCCCGAACTTGCGGACGACCTTCGGCGAGCCGTCGGCGTGGACCCCGATCGGGACGTCGGCGTCGGAGAGCGGCCAGGGGTACTTCGTGCAGGCGTCCAGCGTGGCCCGGGTCAAGTTGAGCCCCGCCGACCGGCCGTCGGGCCCGAACGTCTTGGCCTCGAGCCGGGTCAGCAGCCGCAGGGTCTGGGCGTTCCCCTCGAACCCGCCGCAGTCGGCCGCCGCCTCGGCGAGCACGCGCTCGCCGTTGTGCCCGAACGGCGGGTGGCCGAGGTCGTGGGCCAGTGCCGCGGTCTCGACCAGGTCGGGCTCGGTGCCGAGGGCTCGGGCCAGGTCGCGGGCCACCTGGGCGACCTCCAGGCTGTGGGTCAGCCGGTTGCGGACGAAGTCGTCGCTCTGCGGACCGACCACCTGCGTCTTGGCCGCCAGCCGGCGGAACGAGGCGGCGTGCACGACACGCGCGCGGTCGCGCTCGAACGGCTTGCGTTCGGGCGCCGGCACCCGCTTCGGTGGCTCCGCCACCCAGCGCGCCTGCGCGGCCTCGTCGTACCGCGGTGTCCCGGACATCGTGCCGAGACTAGCGAGGCTCAGTACACCGAGACGTGGACGTGGTCCATGTGGTTGGCCGTCGGGGAGCCGCGGTCGGCGAACAGCCGCCAGCCCTCGGACGCCCGCACCGGCGTCCAGATGTGCTGACGCCACAGGATGTCGTAGATGTGCAGCTCGGAGGCATGAGCCTGGAGGAACGCCGCGATCTCGTTGCCCAGGGTCACGTCGCTGGTCATGATGTCGAGCGCCTTGCCGGTGACGTGCTCGCCGTGGTCGTCCCAGCCGCCGTACGACGTGATCTGCGGGAAGGCGTGGCACACGGAGCGGTAGACGTAGACGGCGGCCGGCGTGAGGCGGTACTCGACGGAGCCGTCGGGACACGGCGCCATCGACAGCCCGGCGCCGACGGCGAGGGCGGAGTCGGGCTTGGTGTCGGCGAGGTAGCCGGCGGTGACCCAGCGCGACTGGCCCTTGACCACGACCTCGATCCGGCCGTCGGCGGCGCGACCGGTGACCAGGACCTGCTTGCCGCTCGACAGCTCCCCGAGCTGCCGGGCGGCCTGGGAGGAGCTGGACCACAGGTTGAGGTCGACGGTCGTCCACTTCTTCACGTGCGCCTGCTTCACCGCGCGAGCCGTCGCGCGCTGGGCGGCGATGCCCTGCTGGAAGCTGCGGGCCGCGGTGCGGTCGAAGCTCCGCGAGACCGGGGTGTCGTCGTACCGCTGGGGGTCGAGCTGGATCGGCGGCCGGTCGCCGCTCGCGTCGACGGCGGCGGTGGGGACGGCGTGCACCAGACCGAGCCCCACGGCCGGGAGGGTCACCGCGGCGGCAGCGCCGACAGCGAGCTTGGCGGTCCGGGCCCCGGTGAGGGACACGAGCCGGCGGGCATTGGTTTCCCGCTTGTGGCGTGGGTGTGCCACAGCGCTGATTCCTTTGCAGTTGGGTGCGGGGGTCAACGGATCCGGG
>JAICSK010000263.1 GCA_025936915.1 Nocardioides sp. | reverse complement strand
GTGGCCCTGGCCAGCGACGTGAAGAAGCAGATCATGGCGGACTACGCCACGGCGGAGGGCGACACCGGATCTCCCGAGGTCCAGGTGGCCATGCTGTCCCGCCGGATCGCGGACCTGACCGAACACCTGCGCACCCACAAGCACGACCACCACAGCCGCCGGGGTCTGCTCCTGCTGGTCGGCCGTCGCCGCCGGCTGCTGCAATACCTGGCGAAGACAGACATCACCCGCTACCGGTCGCTGATCGAGCGACTGGGTCTGCGCCGGTAGCACCGAGAGGGGAGTGGCCGCCAAGCCACTCCCCTTCCTCGTACGGCGGCCGCCGTACGGGACCAGAGTTCCGTGCCGGAACGCCGGCGTGAGAACGACACGTCGGTCCTCGGTAGTGGCCCTCGGGACAGCAAGCCCGGGCGCTCCCATCGAAGACCGGCTGGGATTCCCACCGCGTCGCGCGTCCGGCCCGGACGTAGCAAGAAAGAGGGCACACGAGAAGTGTCGGAAAGCACCATTCATGAGTCCGTTGCCACCATCGACAACGGCAAGTTCGGCACCCGCAGCATCCGCTTCGAGACCGGCCGGCTGGCCAAGCAGGCCGCCGGGTCCGCCGTCGCATACCTCGACGACGAGACGATGCTGCTGTCGGCCACCACGGCGTCCAAGCACCCGAAGGAGCACCTCGACTTCTTCCCCCTGACGGTCGACGTCGAGGAGAAGATGTACGCGGCGGGGCGTATCCCCGGTTCGTTCTTCCGCCGGGAGGGCCGGCCGAGCGAGGACGCGATCCTCACCGACCGGCTGATCGACCGCCCGCTGCGGCCGACGTTCGTCAAGGGCCTGCGCAACGAGGTGCAGGTCGTCATCACGGTCATGTCGCTGCACCCCGACCACCTCTACGACGTGGTCGCGATCAACGCGGCGTCGATGTCCACCCAGCTGTCCGGCCTGCCGTTCTCCGGCCCGATCGGCGCGACCCGGGTGGCGCTCATCGAGGGCCAGTGGGTCGGCTTCCCGACCTATTCCCAGGTCGAGGACGCGACCTTCGACATGGTCGTGGCCGGCCGGGTCGTCGGCGACGACGTTGCCGTGATGATGGTCGAGGCCGAGGCGACCGACAGGGTCGTCGAGCTGATCGCCGCCGGCGCCACCGCGCCGACCGAGGAGATCGTCGCGCAGGGCCTGGAGGCGGCCAAGCCGTTCATCCGGGAGCTGTGCCGCGCCCAGTCCGAGCTGGCCGCTGCGGCCGCCAAGCCGGTCGCGGAATATCCGACGTTCGTCGACTACGGCGACGACGTGTACGCGCTGGTCGAGCAGGCGGTCGCCACCGAGCTCGCGCAGGCGCTGACCATCGCCGGCAAGCAGGAGCGCGAGGGCGAGCTCGACCGGATCAAGTCCGCGGCGGTCGAGGCCGTCGCCGGCAACGAGGAGTTCACCGGCCGCGAGGGCGAGGCGTCGGCGGCGTTCCGGGCGCTGACCAAGAAGCTGGTGCGGCAGCGCATCCTGCGCGACAAGGTCCGCATCGACGGGCGCGGCCCGACGGACATCCGGCAGCTGTCGGCCGAGGTCGACGTGCTGCCGCGGACGCACGGGTCGGCGCTGTTCGAGCGCGGGGAGACGCAGATCCTCGGCGTCACCACGCTGAACATGCTCGGCATGGAGCAGAAGCTGGACACGCTCTCGCCGGTGAAGAGCCGCCGCTACATGCACAACTACAACATGCCGCCCTACTCGACCGGTGAGACCGGCCGGGTCGGCTCGCCGAAGCGGCGCGAGATCGGCCACGGTGCGCTCGCCGAGCGGGCGCTGATCCCGGTGCTGCCGTCCCGCGAGGAGTTCCCGTACGCGATCCGGCAGGTCTCCGAGGCCCTCGGCTCCAACGGGTCGACCTCGATGGGCTCGGTGTGCGCGTCGACGCTGTCGCTGCTCAACGCGGGCGTCCCGGTCAAGGCGCCGGTCGCCGGCATCGCGATGGGCCTGGTCTCCGACGAGGTCGACGGCAGCACGCAATACCTGGCGCTGACCGACATCCTCGGCGCCGAGGACGCGTACGGCGACATGGACTTCAAGGTCGCCGGCACCCGGCAGTTCGTCACCGCGCTGCAGCTGGACACCAAGCTCGACGGCATCCCGTCCGACGTGCTGGCCCAGGCGCTGACCCAGGCCCGGGACGCGCGGCTGCACATCCTCGACGTGATGAACGAGGCCATCGACGAGCCGGACGAGATGTCGCCGTACGCGCCCCGCGTGACCACGGTGAAGATCCCGGTCGACAAGATCGGCGAGGTGATCGGCCCCAAGGGCAAGATCATCAACGCGATCCAGGACGAGACCGGCGCCGAGATCTCGATCGAGGACGACGGCACGATCTACGTCGGTGCCGCCGACGGGCCGTCCGCGCAGGCGGCCGTCGACCGGATCAACGCGATCGCCAACCCGCAGCTGCCGAAGATCGGCGAGCGGTTCCTCGGCACGGTGGTGAAGACCGCCGCGTTCGGCGCGTTCGTCTCGCTGCTGCCCGGCCGCGACGGGCTGGTGCACATCAGCAAGCTCGGCAACGGCAAGCGGATCGGCAAGGTCGAGGACGTGGTCAAGGTCGGCGACAAGCTCCAGGTCGAGATCACCGACATCGACAACCGCGGCAAGATCAGCCTCATCCCGGTGCGGGACGAGGCGCCGGCCGCGCCGGCGACCGAGCCGGCCGGCGTCGGCAGCTGAGCGTGACGCAGGACTGCGCCCCGGCCCGTACGCGGGCCGGGGC
>JAICSK010000190.1 GCA_025936915.1 Nocardioides sp. | reverse complement strand
TGCTGCCGCTCGCCGACCACACCTATCTCGAGGTCGTCGAGGTGCTCGACCACCCCGCCTCCGACAAGGCCCCGTTCGGCCAGGCCGTACGTGCCCGCTCCGCCCTCGGCGGCGGCTGGCTCGGCTGGGTCGTCGCGGTCGACGACATCGGCCTGCTCGAGCAACGACTCGGCCGCGAGTCGGTCGCCGGCAACCGGCGCCGGCCCGACGGCACCGAGCTGCTGTGGAAGCAGATCGGCGTCAACGGCCTGATCTCCGACCCGCAGCTGCCGTTCTTCGTGCAGTGGCTCAGCCCCGACGACCTGCACCCCTCGACCGGTGGCGTCGACGACTGGTCACTGGCGTGCCTCGAGATCGCCGGCGACCCGCAGCGG
This sequence comes from Nocardioides sp., assembly GCA_025936915.1. Taxonomy (GTDB): domain Bacteria; phylum Actinomycetota; class Actinomycetes; order Propionibacteriales; family Nocardioidaceae; genus Nocardioides. Next base: position 5,903 of record JAICSK010000190.1, on the reverse strand, counting down.
GTCAGCGAGTGGCTCGGCGAGACGGTCGAGGCCCCGCTGGAGGACGTGAAGGTCGAGTGGGTCGCCCCCCACGGCACGCCCGGGATCATCGCCGCGCAGTTCCAGACGCCCCACGGGCTGGTGCGGGTCTGAACCTCCCGCGGGGCACCGTCCGCAGCCCGAACATCTGGGAGCACCCCGCGACGTACGAGCTCGAGAACCGCGCGGTCGATCGCGACGGGGTGATCGAGGCGGCCATGTCGTCGATCGCCCCGTGGTCCGGCCGGGACGTGCTCGACCTCGGGTGCGGGACGGGGTTCCATCTGCCGCGGTTCGCCTCGTCGGCGTCGCAGGTGTACGGCGTCGAGCCGCATCCGTCGCTGCTGCGGCTCGCGGCCCGTCGTACCCGGTCGCTGGCGAACGTGACCCTCGTCGCCGGGACGGCACAGGCGGTGCCGTTGCCCGACGCCACGGTGGACGTCGCGCACGCCCGGTGGGCGTACTTCTTCGGCCCCGGCTGCGAACCCGGTCTGCGAGAGCTGGCTCGCGTCGTACGCCGTGGCGGCACGGCCTTCGTGATCGACAACGACGCCACGCGTTCGACCTTCGGACGGTGGTTCCGACGGGGGTACCCGGGGGTCGACCCGGCCGCCGTCGAGCGATTCTGGGCGTGCCGGGGATGGACCCGGCTACCGCTCGACCTCGAGTGGCGCTTCGACGACCGCGCCGACCTCGAGGCCGTCGTACGGATCGAGTTCGCGCGTGAGGCCGCCTCCTCGATCCTGGCCGAGCACTCCGGGACGACCGTCGACTACGCGGTCAACCTGTTCTGGAAGACGTTCTGACCCCGCGACCCTCGACGTTCCTGGCCCGAACCCTCGCCTACCGGCCGTTGGAGAGGCCAGGAAGCGCGGGTTCCCCGTACGTGGGGAACCGACGAAGACCCCTACCCCGAGCTCAGTCGGACGGCGAGGGTCGGGGAGAGCAGGACGCCGGGACCCGCGACCGGAGGCGTCGAGAGCAGACCCTCGAGGGCCTTCACCAGCTCCACGGCCACCTGTTCCAACGGCTGGCGGACCGACGTCAGCCCGCCGGGCACGACCTGGGCGACCTGGGAGTCGTCGAAGCCGACGACAGCGACGTCGCGTCCCCAATGGATGCCGCGGTCGCCGAGGGCGTGGAGGACCCCCATGGCCAAGGTGTCGGAGGCGCACACGAACGCCGACGGTGACGCCTCGTCGAGCAGGACCGACGCCGCCTCGCGACCGGACGCCACCGTGTCCTCCACCCGGGACGCCAGGCCCGTCGTGGGCAGGTCGCGGGCGTGCATCGCGCGGGTCCAGCCCGAACGCCGGTCCTCGCCGATGAAGGAGTCCTTCCGCCAGCCGATCCAGGCGACGCGGGTGTGGCCCTGGTCGAGGAGGTGGTCGGTGGCGAGCTCGGCACCCGCCGCGCCGTCGACGTCGACCCACGCGTGGGTCGCGTCGGGGGTGTCCCAGGGCCGCCCGAAGGCGACGAACGGCGCCCGGCGCGAGGTCAGCCAGGCGGCCTGGGGGTTGCCGAGGTAGGTGTCGGTGACGATGAACGCGTCGACCGCGGTCGAGCGCAGGAGGTCGTCGTACCCACCGAGCGGATCCTCGGGATCCCCTGCGAACAGCAGCACGTGGTAGCCGCTCTCGCCCGCCGTCTCCACCAGCGAGTGCACGAAGCGGTCCATCGCGGCGTTCGCGGTGCCCTCCTGAGCCGGGTTGAACTTCATCCCGATCAGGTGCGAGGCGCGGGTGCGCAGGTTGCGCGCCGCGCGGTTGGGCGAGTACCCGAGCTCGGAGATCGCGTCCTGCACGCGGGCCAGGGTGTCGGGCCGGAGCAGCTCGGGGTTGTTGACGGCGTTTGACACGGTCTGCCGGGAGACGCCGGCGCGTTCGGCCACGTCGGCGAGGGTCGGCGGCGTGAGCGACAGCCGTCCGGACCACGTCATCCGCGCACCCCCCTTGATCGATCCAAGGCGAGGATAGCCTCCGCCGCCGGCCGACGACCGGGACGGACCGGTGGCGTCGACCGCGCGTTGTCGACCGGTTGTCGCGGGTTGTCGGTGGGGCTGTCTAGCGTGCCGGGCATGTCGAAGAGCGTCCGCCCGTCCTACCAGTGCTCGGAGTGCGGGTGGACCTCGCCGAAGTGGGTCGGCCGCTGCGGCGAGTGTCAGGCGTGGGGATCCGTCGCGGAGGCCCTGATGATCCGGGCAGCACCGCGCGTCGTCCGTGCCGGGGCCGGTCCGGTGACGAGCGCAGCAGTGCCGATCGCCGAGGTCTCCGTCGAGTCCTCCGCGTTCCGCAGCAGCGGCGTCCCTGAGCTCGACCGGGTGCTCGGCGGCGGCCTGGTGCCCGGCGCCGCCATCCTGCTCGCCGGCGAGCCCGGCGTCGGCAAGAGCACGCTCCTGCTCGAGGTCGCGGCCCAGACGTCGCGCTACCAGCGGCGCACCCTCTACGTCACCGGCGAGGAGTCCGCCTCGCAGGTGCGTCTGCGGGCCGACCGCACCGGCGGCGTCCATGACCAGCTCTACCTCGCCGCCGAGACCGACCTCGGCGCGATCCTCACGCACATCGAGCAGGTGCGTCCCGAGGTCGTCGTCGTCGACTCGATCCAGACCATCGGCGCCTCGGGCCTGGACGGCGTGCCCGGCGGTGTCTCCCAGGTCAAGGAGGTCGCGGCCGCCCTGATCCGGGTCGCGAAGACCCGCAACATCACCACGATCTTCGTCGGCCACGTCACCAAGGACGGGTCGATCGCCGGCCCGCGGGTGCTGGAGCACGTCGTCGACGTCGTCCTCCACTTCGAGGGTGACCGCAACTCGCGGTTCCGGATGGTCCGCGCCCTGAAGAACCGGTTCGGCCCGGTCGACGAGGTCGGCTGCTTCGAGCTCGGGGCCGACGGCATCACGGCGGTCACCGATCCGACCGGACTCTTCGTCGAGAACCACCAGTCGCGGGTGCCCGGCACGTGCGTCGCGGTCACCATGGAGGGACGCCGGCCGATGCTCGCCGAGGTGCAGGCGCTGGTCACCAAGAGCTTCGAGCGGCCGCGGCGTACGACGTCGGGCCTCGACTTCCCGCGGGTGGCGATGGTCCTTGCCGTGCTCGAGCAGCACTGCCGGATCGCGCTCGGCGCCCACGACGTGTTCGTCTCGACCGTCGGCGGAGCCCGGCTGAGCGAGCCGGCCAGCGACCTCGCCGTCGCGATCGCCCTCGCTTCCGCGGCGACCGGTGCGCCACCGCCCCAGGGAGTCGTCGCCCTCGGCGAGATCAGCCTGGCGGGTGAGGTGCGCAAGGTGCGCGACCTGCCGCAGCGCATCGCCGAGGCCGCCAGGCTGGGCTTCCGCGTCGCCGTCGTGCCCGTGGGCGACCGCACGGCCCAGCCCGCCCGGCGCACGGTCGACGGGATGACCGTGCTCGAGGTCGGCGACATCCGGGGTGCCCTGGGCGCCCTCGGCCTGATCGGCTCCCGTCGTACGCCGACCCACGAGTCCGACTGATCCGGCTTGCACATCCCCGGCCCCGGGTCGATCCTGCCGACATGGTCGAATCCGACCCCGCCCCCGCCTTGTCCGATGCGATCGGACGCGCCCGCGCGGTGCCGATCGGCGACCACGGGTTCCTCAGCGACGGCGAGGTCTCGGCGCTGCTCGCGCCCGACGGCTCGGTCTCGTGGATGTGCGTTCCCCGGTTCGACGCGCCGAGCGTGTTCGGCTCGATCCTGGGATCGCGGGCCGGGAGGTTCCGGATCGCACCTCTTGACGTCAGCGTCCCGTCGAGCCGCCGCTACCTTCCCGGCACCATGATCCTCGAGACCAGCTGGGGCACCCAGACGGGCTGGATCATCATCCGCGACGTCCTGCTGATCGGGCCGTGGCACCACACCTCCGACCGCTCCGTGACCTACCGGCGCACGCCCAACGACTACGAGGCCGAGCACATCCTGCTGCGCACGATCCGGTGCGTGTCGGGCGAGGTGCAGACCGTGATGGACTGCGAGCCGGTCTTCGACTACGGGCGGGGTCTGGCGAGCTGGCAGTACACCGGCGAGAGCTACCACCAGGGCGTCGCCATGTCCGAGTCGACGACCGGAGGCAGCGACGTCCGCCTGACGTTGACCACGGACATGCTGCTCGGGTTCGAGGGCGGTCATGCCGGGTCGCGCACGTTGCTGAAGGAGGGCGAGGTCCGGTTCGTCGCGTTGTCCTGGGGCGGTGCCGCGCCGCCGACGACGTACGACGACGCCTACTCGCGGCTGGTCTGGACGGCCCATCACTGGCAGCACTGGCTGGCGCGCGGAAAGTTCCCCGACCACCCGTGGCGGAGCTATCTGCAGCGCAGCGCGCTGACCCTCAAGGGTCTCACCTACTCCCCCACCGGCGCGGTGACGGCGGCCGGCAGCACGTCGTTGCCGGAGACGCCCGGCGGCAACCGCAACTACGACTACCGCTACGCCTGGATCCGCGACGCGACGTTCGCGCTCTGGGCGATGTACTCCCTCGGGCTCGACTGGGAGGCCGTCGACTTCTTCGAGTTCATCGCCGAGATGGCCGCGTGTGACCAGGACCTGCAGATCATGTACGGCATCGGCGGCGAGCGCGAGCTCGAGGAGTACGAGCTCGACCACTTGCCCGGGTACGCCGGCTCTCGGCCCGTCCGCGTCGGGAACGCGGCGTACTCCCAGCGCCAGCACGACGTCTGGGGAGCCCTCCTCGACTCGGTCTACCTCCACTCACGCGCCGCCGACCATCTCGACAACCGGATCTGGCCGATCCTCGACAAGCAGGTCGGCGAGGCGCTCAAGCACTGGATGGAGCCCGACGCCGGCATCTGGGAGGTGCGCGGAGAACCGAAGCACTTCACCTCGTCGAAGATCATGTGCTGGGTCGCGGTCGACCGCGGCGCGAAGCTCGCCCGGATGAACGGCGATGTGGACAAGGCCGCCGAGTGGGAGCTCGCCGCCGACCAGATCAAGCAGGACATCCTCGACCACGGCGTCGACGAGCGCGGCGTGCTCACCCAGCACTACGGCAGCTCGACCCTCGACGCGTCACTGCTGCTCGCCCCGCTGCTGCGCTTCCTGCCTGCCGACGACCCGCGCATCCGGGCCACCGTGATGGCGATCCGCGACGAGCTCACCGTCGACGGGCTCGTGCTGCGCTACAAGGTCGACGAGACCGACGACGGCTTCTCCGGCGAGGAGGGCACGTTCACGATCTGCTCGTTCTGGATGGTCTCGGCGCTGTGCGAGATCGGCGAGCATCACCTCGCTCACCAGCTCTGCGCCAAGCTGCTGTCGTTCGCCGGACCGCTCGAGCTGTACGGCGAGGAGATCGACCCGCACAGTGGGCACCATCTGGGCAACTTCCCGCAGGCGTTCACCCACCTGGCGCTGATCAACGCGGTGCTCCACGTCATCGAGTGGGAGACCGCGAACGACATCGTCGACGGGCAGGAGCACACCGACGCCCTACACTGACGCCGCACGCCGACGAGGGGAGGCCAGGTGCCCGGCGCCATGGGGAACGACGACACGATGCGCCTGCGCGCCACCCTGTCGGCCATCGCTCCCGGCACGGCCCTGCGCGATGGTCTGGAGCGGATCCTGCGCGGCCGCACGGGCGCGCTGATCGTCCTCGGGCACGACCGCACCGTCGAGTCGATCTGCACCGGCGGCTTCACCCTCGACGTGCCGTTCACCGCCACCGGCCTGCGCGAGCTCGCCAAGATGGACGGCGGCATCATCGTCGACAAGGACATCACCCGCATCCACCGGGCCGCGGTGCACCTGATGCCCGACCACACCATCCCCTCGGAGGAGACCGGCACCCGGCACCGCACCGCGGACCGGGTGGCCCGCCAGACCGGCTTCCCCGTCATCTCGGTCTCGCAGTC
>JAICSK010000015.1 GCA_025936915.1 Nocardioides sp. | reverse complement strand
TACGGCGCGGGCTTCAACAACGGCGGCCCGATCTCGATCTCGTGGTCGTGGCCGATCCTGAGCGTCTTCATCCTGATCATCGGCTTCACCATGAGTGAGCTGGTCTCGGCGTACCCCACCTCGGGCGGCATCTACTGGTGGGCCTCCAAGCTCGGCGGCGCCAAGGCCGGCTTCTTCACCGGCTGGCTCAACCTGATCGGCCTGATCGCCGTGACGGCCGGCGTCGCCTACGGGTGCGCGACGTTCATCGACCTCACGATCAGCACCTGGTCCAAGTCCTACTCGGACAGCTACTCGCTCACACGCGTCTTCATCACGTTCGTGATCGTCCTGGTCCTCGCGGCGCTGCTGAACATCTTCAGCAGTCACCTGATGGCGCTGATGAACAACGTCTCGGTCTGGTGGCACGTGGTCGGCGCGACCGCGATCGTCTTGATCCTGATCTTCGTCCCCGACCAGCACCAGTCGTTCAGCTACGTGTTCAGCCACCGGTTCAACAACTCCGGGTTCGGCGGCGGCAGCACGTCCAACTTCGGGTTCTTCTTCGCCATCATCCCGTTCGGCTTCCTGCTGACCCAGTACACGATCACCGGCTTCGACGCGTCCGCCCACCTCTCGGAGGAGACGTCGTCGGCGGCGAAGTCCGCGGCCAAGGGGATCTGGCGCTCGATCTTCTACTCGGCGCTCGGCGGCTACATCCTGCTGCTCGCGGTGACGTTCGCGATCCCGAACGCCTCGAACGGCCAGCCGGACGACGCGGGCGTCGGCGCCGGTGGGGTCGCGTACATCTTCAACACCGCCATGGGGACCCACTGGGGTGGCCTGGTGCTGTTCATCTCGGCGTCGGCCCAGTTCTTCTGCGCCACGTCGTGCATGACCTCGGCCTCGCGGATGACCTTCGCGTTCAGCCGGGACGGCGCGATCCCGGGGTCGAGCCGCTGGTCCGCGCTCAACGCCAGCAGGGTGCCGGCGAACGCCGTCATGCTGGTGGGCGTCGTGGCCGCCATCGTGACCCTCCCCGCGCTGATCAAGGTCAACATCGGGACGGCGGACTCCCCGCTGATCGTGCCGGTGGCGTTCTACGCCGTCACCTCCATCGCGGTGATCGGGCTGTACCTGGCGTTCGCGATCCCGATCTGGCTGCGGTTCCGGCACGGCGAGAACTTCGAGGTCGGGTCGTGGAACAACGGCAGCAAGTACAAGTGGATGAACCCGATCGCGGTCGCGGAGATCATCATCGTGTCGATCTACCTGATGCTGCCGTTCGTGCCGGGTGCGGTGCCGTTCCGGAGCGAGTTCGCCTGGAAGTTCGTCAACTACGCACCGGTGGTCACGATCGGGGCGCTCGTGGCGTTGGCCATCTGGTGGTCGGTGTCGGCCAAGAACTGGTTCACCGGCCCGAAGCACACCATCGACGAGGCCGTCCTCGAGGCCTTCGGCGACGAGAAGCTGACCGCCGACTAGGAGCGTGACCGACCAGCAGCCACATCCGGACCGTCCCGACCTGGGCAGGCTCACCTGCCTCGCGGGGCGGTCCTGGCGTGTGGACGAGCTCCCCGGCGGGCTGACCAACACCAACCTCCGAGTGCGGACCACCGACGAGGGTGAGCCGCTCGACGTGGTCGTCCGGTGGGGACATGCCGACGTTCGCCTGCTCGGCATCGACCGGGACGCGGAGCACGCCAACACCGACGCGGCTTACCGCGCCGGCGTGGGTGCGCCGGTCGTCGAGTACCGGCGCGACCTGTCGATGCTGGTCATCGGGTTCCTGCCCGGCAGGGCCCTGGTCGACGCCGACTTCGCCGACGGCGCCGTGATGCAGCGCGCCGCTGACGCCTGCCGGCTGCTGCACGCCGGGCCGCGGTTCACCGGCGACTTCGACATGTTCGCGCGGCAGGCGGGCTACCTCGAGGTGGTGCGGGAGAACGGGATGAGGATCCCGCCGGGGTACGCCGACCACGCGGCCGCCTGGGACGACGTACGACGTGCCCTCGAGGCGGCGCCCCGGCCGACCGTGCCGTGCAACAACGACCTGCTCGCCGCCAACTACCTCGACGACGGCGAGCAGGTGCGGTTGATCGACTACGAGTACTCCGGCAACAACGACGCCTGCTTCGAGCTCGGCAACACCACCACGGAGTGCAGCTTCTCCGAGGACCAGGTCGACGCCTGGTGCGAGGCGTACTTCGGCGACCCGACGCCCGCCGACCGGGCGCGGGTCCGGGCGCAGGCGCTGTGCAGCCAGTACGGCTGGTCGTTGTGGGGCTTCATCCAGGAGGCGACGAGCACCCTCGACTTCGACTTCCACGGCTGGGGGATGGAGCGGTACGAGAAGGCTGCCGCCACGTTCCGGGGTGGCGGGATCACGCGGCTGCTGGAGCAGGTGGCCGGTGGCTGACCTTCCGTCCCGCGCACAGGTGGTGGTCGTCGGCGGGGGAGTGGTCGGCTGCTCGGTCGCCTACCACCTGACCAAGCTCGGCCGGACCGACGTGCTGCTGCTGGAGCAGGGGACGCTGTCGTGCGGCACCACCTGGCACGCCGCCGGCCTCGTCGGACCGCTCCGGGCGACGGAGGCCGGCACCCGGCTGGTGCAGTACTCCGCCGAGCTCTACGCGTCGCTCGAGGCCGAGACCGGCCTGTCCACCGGCTACCGCAACGTCGGCGGGGTGATCGTGGCCCGGACCGAGGACCGGATGACCCAGCTCCGGCGTACCGCCGCCAACGCCGCGGCGTACGACCTCGGCTGCGAGCTGATCACCCCGGCCCGCGCCCAGGAGCTGTGGCCGCCGATGCAGGTCGACGACCTGCTGGGCGCGATCTGGCTGCCCGGCGACGGCAAGGTCAACCCGGCCGACCTGACCCAGTCGCTCGCCCGCGGCGCGCGACTGCGGGGCGCGACGGTCGTCGAGCGGGTGCGGGTGACCGGCTTCGACCTCGCCGACGGCCCGGCCGGGCGTCGCGTGACGGGTGTGCAGACCGATCGAGGCACGGTCGAGTGCGAGACCCTCGTGAACTGCGCCGGCCAGTGGGCCAAGGCCCTCGGCGACCTGGCCGGGGTGACCGTGCCACTCCACTCGGCCGAGCACTTCTACGTCGTCACCGAGCAGGTCGAGGGGACCCACCCCGACCTGCCGATCATGCGCGACCCGGACGGCTGGACGTATTTCAAGGAGGAGGTCGGCGGACTGGTCGTCGGCGGGTTCGAGCCCGACGCCAAGCCCTGGCGCGCTCCCTCCGACCTGCCCTACCCGTTCGAGTTCCAGCTGCTCGACGAGGACTGGGAGCACTTCTCGGTGCTGATGGAGCAGGCGGTCGTCCGGATCCCCGCGCTGGCCGAGATCGGGATCCGGAAGTTCTACAACGGCCCGGAGTCGTTCACTCCCGACAACCAGTTCCTGCTCGGCGAGGCGCCGGGCCTGCGCGGCTACTTCGTGGGCGCCGGGTTCAACTCGGTCGGGATCGCCTCGGCGGGCGGCGCCGGCCGGGCCCTCTCCGAGTGGATCGTCGAGGGCGAGCCGACCAGCGACCTGGTGGCCGTGGACGTCCGGCGGTTCGCGCCGTTCGCCGGTGACGAGTCGTGGCTGCGCGCACGCGTGGCCGAGACGCTCGGCCTGCATTACGCGATCCCCTGGCCGACCTACGAGGTCGAGTCGGCGCGCGACGTACGGCGCTCGCCGCTGCACGACCGGCTCGCCGACCGCGGCGCCTGGTTCGGGACCAGGATGGGCTGGGAACGGCCGAACGTCTTCACGTCCCGGCCGCGCGGCTACACGTGGGGCCGGCCGGGGTGGTTCGACGACTGCGTGCGGGAGCAGCGTGCCTGTCGCACGGACGTCGCGGTGTTCGACCAGACGTCGTTCTCGAAGTACGTCGTGTCCGGCGCCGGTGCGCTCGGGACCCTCCAGCACGTGTGCGCCGCGGACGTCGACCTACCCGTCGGTGCCTGCGTCTACACGCCCTGGCTCAACGACCGTGGCACCTACGAGGCGGACGTCACGGTGACCCGCACCGGTGACCAGGAGTTCTGGGTCGTCTCCAGCGCGGCCACGACGATCCGCGACCTGGACTGGCTGCGCCGCCATGCCCGCCCGCGTACCGAGATCCGCGACGTCACCGACGGCCACGTCGTCCTCGGGGTGATGGGCCCGAGGTCTCGGGACCTGCTCGGCCCGCTCACCGACGCCGACCTCGGCGACGACGCGTTCCGGTTCGCGACCAGCCAGGTGGTCGAGCTGGCCGGCCGCCCGATGCGTGCGACCCGGATGACCTACGTCGGCGAGCTCGGCTGGGAGCTGACGATCGCGGCGACTGACGCACCGTCCGTCTACGACGCGCTGCGCGTGGAGGGGCCGCCCACGGACGCGGGCTACTACGCGATCGAGGCGCTGCGCCTGGAGAAGGGGTACCGCGCCTTCCCTCGCGACCTCAACCCCGACCTCAGCCCGGTCGAGGCTGGACTGCTCTTCGCCACGGCGCTCGGCACCAGGTCCGCCGGCGAACCCCCGAGCGACAAGGACTTCATCGGTCGCACGGCCCTGGAGGCCCACCGCGAGCGGCTGCGGGGACCGGGGAAGCGCCGGCGGCTGGTCTCGTTCGCGCTGGACGATCCCCAACCGATGGTGTGGGGCGGCGAGCTGGTGCTCCGGGACGGCGAGCCGGCCGGCTACGTCACCAGCGCGGCGTACGGCGCCACGGTCGGCGCGAGCGTGGGTCTGGCACTCCTCCGCAGCGACCGCCCGGTCCGGCAGGAGGACCTCGACGGGTCGCGTTTCGAGGTCGACCTGGCGGGGGAGCGGCATCCGGTCCGGGTGTCCCTGCGGGCGCCACTGGACAGCCGTCAGCCTCCGGCGTAGATCTGCCGGATGACGTCTTCGATGTCCGGCTCCTGGATCGACAGGTCGGCCACGTCGTACGACGCCGCCACCGCGGCCACGATCGGGGCCGCGCTGGCGCCCGCGGGAAAGGTCAGCCACTGCCGCGGGCCTTCGACCTTCCTGGTCTCGGCACCCGGTACGGCGATAGGCGGGGCCTCGTCGACCAGGTCGACCACCAGCGTGCGGCGTGACTCGCCTCGATGGTGCAGGTCGCCGAGCGGTCCGTCGAAGACCGCCGTGCCGTGGTCGATCACGATCACCCGGTCGCACAGTGCCTCGATGTCTTGAAGGTCGTGGGTGGTGAGCATCAGGGTGGTGCCGCGCTCGGCGTTGAGCGTGCGCAGGAACTCCCGCAGCCGGCCCTTGCTGATCACGTCGAGCCCGATCGTGGGCTCGTCGAGGTAGAGGATCTCCGGGTCGTGGAGCAGCGCGGCGGTGATGTCTCCGCGCATCCGCTGGCCGAGGCTGAGCTGCCGGACCGGCGTGTCGAGCAGGTCACCGAGGTCCAGCAGCTCGACGTACTCCTCGAGGTTGCGGCGGTGTCGTGCCGCATCCACCCGGTAGATCTTCTGGAGCAGTTCGAAGCTGTCCCTCAGGGGCAGGTCCCACCACAGGGTCGTGCGCTGGCCGAAGACCACGCCGATCCTCCGGGCCAGCTCGGTGCGTTGTCGGCTCGGCTCGAGCTCCGCCACCCGGAGGCGCCCGGACGACGGGACCAGGATCCCGGTCAGCATCTTGATCGTGGTCGACTTGCCGGCGCCGTTCGGGCCGATGTACCCGACCATCTCTCCGGCGCCGATCGAGAACGTCAGGTCGTGCACGGCGCGCACCTCGGACCGGCTCCGGGTGAGGGCGCCGTTGCGTCGGCGCACCACGAAGGTGCGGGCGAGGTCACGGACGTCGATCAGGCTCATGTGGCTCTCCCGTGCGTGCGGGGCTGAACGATCCGATCATCGCCGTCAGCTCCCCGTGGAGGTGTAGTGACGGACGCCGAACCGCCAGGCGGTGCTGGTGACGAGAATCATGACGAGGGCTGCTACCGGCGAAGCGAGCTCGAGCCAGTGCGGCAGACCGGTGGTGTCGTGCTTGCCCAGGATGAACAGGGACGGGTACCAGTTCGCGAACGCGATCGGGAGGATGAAGGTGAGGCCGAGTGCGACCTGCTTCGGGAAGACCGAGAGGGGGTACTCCAGCAACGAGGCGCCGCCGTAGGTGAAGGCGTTGCTGAACTCGCTCGCGTCGGCGGTCCAGAACTGCACGCAGCTGAACGAGACGAACAGCCCGAAGAAGATCACGCCCCCGCACGCCAGCATCGACACCAGCACGCCCGCGCGGGCAGGTGTCCAGTCCACGGCCCACCCCGCCCAGATCAGCACGCCGCCGCCCTGGACGATCCGCGCGATCCGGCGCAGCGCGAACTGGTCGGCGCAGATCTGCACGAGCAGCGGCACCGGCTTGCTCATCATCGCGTCGAGGCGACCCAGCCGGATCTGCATCCCGATCCGCTCGACGTTGCCGACGACCAGGTCCGCGAGGCCGATCGCGAGCTGCGAGGTGCCGTAGAGGAACCCCATCTGGCGCAGGTCGAACCCGCCGTACGTCGTCAGGTGGCTGAACATGACCCAGATCCCGACGAAGTCGATGCCGGTCGACAGCAGGCTGCCGACCGTCATCGCCCAGAAGGACGCTGGGTACTCGAGGGAGGAGCGGACCCACAGCCGCGCGATCGCGACGTACGCCGCCAGGGCGTCACCCACCCTGGACCACCACCTTCGCCGTGGCGCGCTCGAGCACCCAGCCGCACAGCCCCAGCAGCACCACCGCCCACAACGCCTGGAACCCGAGCGCGGCGAGCAGGTCGGTGCCGTGGTGCCGGCCGAGGTAGACGTCGATCGGCACCTGCACGTACGACGCCCAGGGCAGCGCGTTGACGATCGTGCCCGCGACGCCCGGGACCAGGTTGAGCGGAAGGACCATCCCCGAGAGCGCCATGGACAGGATCGCGCTCATCAGCCGGATGCCGGAGGAGTCCAGTACCCAGAACGCCGTGGTCGCGACGAGGAACCGGATCGCGAAGCTCACCGTCACCGCCAGGAAGACCGAGGCGGCGAACCCGACGGCCGCGGCCGGTGTGGCGGGCCCGCGGATGTGGAACAGCACCAGCCCGATCAGCGACGGGGCCAGCCCGCGCGTCAGGAAGTGGTACGTCGCGCGACCGAGGTCACCCGCGTAGTACCACCAGAGCACGGGCACCGGCCGATAGAGGTCGATCGACACGTCGCCGGTGCGGATGCGCTCGTTGAGGTCGTCGGTGGTCCCGCCGCTCCACATCGCGACCGTCATGATCATCGACTGGCCGAGCCAGACGTAGGTGACGGCGTCGGTGGTGGTGTAGCCGCCGGCGTGCGGGGCCGCGCGCCACAGCTCGATGTAGGCGTAGGAGTAGATCAGGCCGAACACCGAGTTGGTGAAGATCCCGGCCAGGGTGGCGGCGGTGTAGGTGCTGTAGCGGCGGAACGACCGCACGGCGACAGCGGCGTACAGCACCGGACCTCCTCCTCGCGCACGCCAAGTGACCCCGTCTCACGAAGAGGCGGGGGTGTCGGAACGTGCGCTGTGTGGTTGTGGGGTGGTTGTGGGGTGGTTGTGGGCCGCCCAGTCTCGCCGAAGCGGGACCGGGCGGCAAGCCCGGAATCAGGCGCGGAGCGGGCTCAGTGCTGGTAGGTGCCGGTGATGATCGCCCGGGCCGCGGTCTTGAAGGCGAGGTTGAAGCTCATCACCGCCATCGACGCCTCGCGGTCGATGCCGAGGTGGTCCTCGGTGACCGCGTGGACCACGAAGTAGTAGCGGTGCACCTGGTCCCCCTCGGGTGGAGCCGCTCCCATGAAGCTGTGGGTGCCACCGTCGTTGCGGAGCATGAACGCCGCTCCCGGCAGGACCGCGCCCTCGCGACCGGCGTTCGCCTCGAGCGACGTGACGTCGGCCGGCAGGTCGACGACCGCCCAGTGCCAGAAGCCGCACGGGGTGGGCGCGTCAGGGTCGAAGCAGGTGACGACGTAGCTCTTCGTCTCCGCGGGGGCCCCGCTCCACGCCAGCTGGGGCGAGGTGTTGCCCAGCTCGGCCACCTGGTCGTCCTTGAGCGGCTGACCATCGGTGACGTCGTCGCTGGTCACGCTGAACGAACCGACCTTCGGCAGCAGGTCGTACGGATCGGGCTTCACGGGGCGGTCGAGGCTCATCGGCACTCCTTCGGGCAGGTCGAGCGGCGTCGGTTGCAACGTACCCCCATGGCAGACGACCGAATCCCGACGGCTCGGGTCCGAAGGGTGGGCGCCACGATGTCGACCACCCACACGACCGGATCATGGACGCCATGGACGACCACCCGCCGTACCCCTCGGGTCTTCGGCTGGCAGGACGCCGGGTGGTCGTGGTCGGCGGCGGACAGGTCGCGCAGCGCCGGATCCCCGCGCTCCTCGCGGCCGGGGCACGCGTGGTCGTGGTCTCGCCGCAGGTGACGCCGGCGATCGAGGGGCAGGTGCTCGCCGACGAGATCATCTGGGTTAGACGTGGGTTCGCCGACGAGGACCTGGCCGACGCCTGGTACGTCATCGCCGCCACCGACGATCCGGACGTCAACGAGCAGGTGAGCAAGGCCGCCGAGGTGGAGCGGGTCTTCTGCGTGCGCTCCGACGACGGCACCAGCGCCACCGCCTGGACCCCGGCCACCGGGCGGTACGACGGGCTGACGGTCGCCGTGCTCGGCCGCCGCGAGCCACGGCGTACGGCGGCGGTCCGCGACGCGATCGTGACCGGGCTGCACGAGGGCACCATCGCCGCCAGCGAACGCCGGCCGCCGGCTCCGGGGGTCACCCTCGTCGGGGGCGGACCGGGGCATCCCGAGCTGATCTCGGTGGCGGGCCGCAAGGCCCTGATGGAGGCGGACGTGGTGGTCGCGGACCGGCTCGCTCCACGCGAGCTGCTCGGCGACCTCCCGGGCACCACCGAGGTCGTCGACGTGGCCAAGCTGCCTCGCGGACGGTCGGCCCGGCAGGAGGAGATCAACCGGCTGATCGTCGAGCGGGCGCTGGCCGGACAGCGGGTGGTCCGGTTCAAGGGGGGTGACAGCTTCGTCTTCGGCCGCGGCTTCGAGGAGATCGAGGCCTGCCGGGAGGCCGGCGTGGCCGTACAGGTCGTCCCGGGACTCTCCAGCCCGCTGGCGGTCCCGGCGATCGCCGGCATCCCCGTGACCCACCGCCGGGTCGCCCACGACTTCACCGTGGTCTCGGGGCACGTCCCGCCGGGACATCCGGACTCCCTGGTCGACTGGGACGCGGTCGGCCGGCTCCGGGGCACGTTGCTGCTGATGATGGCCGTCGAGAACGCCCCGGCGGTCGCCGCGGCGCTGATCGCGGCCGGCCGCGACGGCACCACCCCGGTGGCCGTCGTCTGCGACGGCTCGATGCCGGGGGAGCGCACCGTGCTCACGACCCTCGGCGAGCTCGACGCCGACCTCGACCGGCACGCCGTACGCCCGCCGGCGATCATCGTGGTGGGCGACGTGGTGGCCGTCGCGCATCCCGACGTGTTCGGCGGTCGAGGAGCGAGCGTCTCGAGACCGTGGCCGAGCTGATCGACGTCGCCGACCCGGACGACCCACGGCTCGCCGACTACCGCGACCTGCGCGACGTCCGGCTGCGCACCCATCTCGAGGTCGAGCACGGCCTCTTCCTCGCCGAGGGCGAGAAGGTGGTACGCCGTGCGGTCGAGGCCGGACACTCCCCTCGGTCCTTCCTGATGGCCCCGCGCTGGCTGGACGGGCTCGCCGACGTTCTCGCGACCACCGACCGTCCCTGCTACGTCGTCTCCGAGGACCTCGCGGAGCAGGTCACCGGGTTCCACGTGCACCGGGGAGCCCTGGCCTCGCTCGAGCGCCGACCGCTCCCCGGGCTCGACGAGGTCCTGTCCGGAGCCGCACGCGTGCTGGTGCTCGAAGACGTCGTCGACCACACCAACGTCGGCGCGATCTTCCGTTGCGGTGCCGGCTTCGGCTTCGACGCCGTCCTGTTGGCGCCGCGGTGCGCCGACCCGCTCTACCGCCGGTCCGTCAAGGTCGCGATGGGCGCGGTCTTCGCGGTGCCCTGGACCCGACTCCCTGACTGGTACGACGCGCTCCCCGACCTCTCCTCCCGCGGGTTCACCACCGTGGCGCTCACCCTGGCCGACGACGCCGTCCCGATCGCGGACGCCGTCGCGGGGATCGACCGGGTCGCCCTGGTGCTGGGGTCCGAGGGTCACGGCCTCACCTCGCGCTGGGAGGGCTCGGCCGACAGGCGAGCGACCATCCCCATGCGTGGCGGGATCGACTCCCTGAACGTCGCGGCCGCGGCGGCCGTCGCGTGTTACGTGGTGGCGACACGCGGCTGACCTGCTCGCATGTGCTCTGCGTCACCTGGGTACACACGAGTCGGTGGCGTGTCGAGCGGCTCCGGCCACTCGGCATCGCCCCCGCCTCGACTCGGAAGGGGAACGCTCGTGGCCCAGACAACCGCCACCCAACACACGGCAGATCGCAGGCACCACCTCCGGCGTGATGTCGGACTGATCGGTCTCCTGTTCGCCAGCGTCGGCTCCATCATCGGGTCGGGCTGGCTGTTCGGCGCCATGAATGCGGCGATGACAGCCGGACCCGCAGCGATCATCTCCTGGGCCGTTGGCATGGTGATGATCCTGTTGATCGCACTCACCTACTCCGAGCTCGGGACGGCGTTCCCGGTCTCGGGCGGCGTCGTGCGCTTCCCGCACATCACCTTCGGTTCGTTCGCGAGCTTCCTGTCCGGCTGGATACTCTGGATCGCCTGCGCGACCGTGGCGCCGATCGAGGTGGAGGGCGCTCTTCAGTACGCCACGAAGTACGCCTCGTTCACCACCGAGCACTGCGTCTCCGCCTGCTCCAGCAGCGCGCCCGAGACCGTGCACACGCTGACCGCGCTCGGCTACATCAGCGCGGTCATCCTGATGGCGTTCTTCGTGGCGATCAACTACGTCGGCGTCGCGTGGTTCGCCCGGGTGAACACCGTGGTCGTCTGGTGGAAGCTCGCGATCATCACCTTGGTGGTCGTCGCGTTCGTGGTGACCCAGTTCCACGGCTCCAACTTCAGCTCCCAGCAGTTCATGCCGTTCGGTGTCCGGGGAGTCGCCACCGCGATCGCCACGTCCGGGATCGTGTTCTCCTTCCTCGGTTTCCGCCAGGGCATCGAGCTGGCGGGCGAGACCTCCAACCCGCGCAAGTACGTGCCCATCGCGGTGATCGGCTCGGTCGTGATCACCGGCATCATCTACATCGCCCTGCAGGTGGCGTTCATCGGCGCCCTCGACCCGAAGGACTTCGCCCAGGGCTGGGGGAAGCTCAGCTTCACCAACGACTTCGGTCCCCTCGCCGCGATCTCGAGCGCGCTCGGCCTGGCCTGGCTGGCCGGTCTGCTGTACGCCGACGCCATCATCAGCCCGGCCGACACCGGCCTGATCTACACGACGGTGACCGCGCGCGTCTCCTACGCCACCGCACGCAACGGCAACGCTCCCGTCGCACTGGCGCGCAACAGCACGCGCGGGGTTCCGGTCATCAGCCTCGTCCTCGCCTTCCTCGTCGGCCTGGTCGTGTTCCTGCCGTTCCCCAGCTGGCAGCAGCTGGTCGGGTTCATCACGTCGGCCACGGTGCTCTCGTTCGCTCCGGGTGCGGCCGTGGTCGCGGCCCTGCGGCGTACCCGGCCAGACCTCCGAGCGCCGTTCCGGTGCCCGGGTGGTGACGTGATCCCGCTGCTGGCCTTCATCTCGTCCGACCTGATCGTGGTCTGGTCGACCTGGACGGTGAACTGGAAGCTGTTCGTCACGGTGCTCATCGGCATCGTGATGCTGGTGGTCTTCCACCTGTACCGGCGCGACACGCCGCCGCTCGAGCTGCGGTCGGGCGGCTGGGTCGCGGTCTGGCTCGCCGGGCTCGCCCTGCTGTCGTATCTGGCAGGCGACCTCGACGATGCCGCCAAGGTCGGGTTCTGGACCTCGGTGATCGTCACCACGGTCTTCAGCATCGTGATCTTCTACGTCGCGGTCGCACTCCGCCTCGGCCGGGAGACGACCGACCAGCACATGGAGGCGATCACCGCCGAGGCCGCCGCCGAGGACGACGCCCTCGGTACAGCTCACTGACCCGACTACTCCGCCAGGGCGGGCACCGCCGGCCACTCCTGCGGGTAGTGGTCGGCGACCCGCTCGTGGTTCTTCTGCAGCTTCTTGCGCCACCGCGTGGACAGCCGGTCGCCGAAGACCGTGCCGAGCGTGTGGTCGGTCTCGTGCTGAAGGCAGCGCGCGAGCATCCCTTCCCCGCTGAAGGTGACGGCCGCGCCGTCGAGCCCCGTTCCGTGCACGGTCGCCCGGTCGGGGCGGGCCAGCGGGACGTACCCGCCCGGCAGCGACAGGCAGCCCTCGTCGTCCTCGTCGAGTGTCCGGTCGCGGCCCTCCGGGAGGACCACCTCGGGGTTGCAGACCACGCCGACCGTCCGGTCACCCTCGTGGTCGTGGCAGTCGAAGACGAAGACGCGCAGGTCCACCCCGATCTGGCACGCGGCCAGACCGACCCCGTCGGCGGCGTACATCGTCGCCACCAGGTCGGCGACCAGGGCGCGCAGGTCGTCGTCGTACGCCGTGACGTCGGCCTGCCGCCGGTGCATCACCGGCGTACCCCACCGCACGACCGGCCGGACCGTGCCGCCGTCCGGCAGCGGTCCGTACGGCGCATGGGCCGGCGCCGACGATCCGACGGGGTCGCGGGGCATCCCCAGATCCTAGGGATCGCTCCCCGGCGAACGGCGCACGCCCTGGCGGGTTGTGACCGGAAGCACCCGGGTCGACGGTGCCGCAAAATGTAACTCAGAGTTACAGTTGGCGGCATGCTCCTCCTCAAGAACCTCCGCCCCGGCGGGCGGCACGGGATCGCCAGTGGTGAGTCTCGCGACGCCATCGGATTCGCGGTCGCCGCCCTCAACCGGCTGGCGCAGAGCGACCTCCTCGACCGGGTGGGTCTGCGCAAGCAGGCCGAGCAGACGGTGTTCACCGTGACCCGGGGTGGCTTCCGGACGGCCACGATGGCAGGTCGCGTGTTCGCCCGTGCCGGTCAGCGCGGTCGGGTCGGACGACGCGCCGCCGACGCACCATCGCGGGGTGTGTTCGACCTGACGCCGTCCGAGGACGAGCAGATGCTCGTCGACGTGGTGACCGAGCTGGCGACCGAGGTGCTGCGTCCGGCCGCGGCCGAGGCGGACGTCGCCTGTGCTGCTCCGGGCGAGGTCCTCACCGCGGCCAACGAGATCGGCCTGCCCCTGCTGGGGGTGCCGGAGTCGCTCGGGGGCATCTCCGAGGAGCGCGCTGTTGTCGCCTCCACCCTGGTCGCGGAAGCGCTGGCGCGGGGTGACCTCGGTCTGGCAGTGGCGAGCCTGGCGCCGGGGGCGGTCGCCACGGCCATCGCCACCTGGGGCACCGACGAGCAGCAGCAGACCTACCTCCCGGCGTTCACCGGTGACGACGTCGCGGCGGCCGCACTCGCCCTGACCGAGCCGAGGCCGCTCTTCGACGCGCTCGACCCGCACACCACCGCACGTCGCGACGGCGACGACCTCGTGCTCGACGGGGTGAAGTCGATGGTGCCACGCGGCGCGGACGCCGAGCTGTTCGTGGTCGGGGCCCGACTCGGCGACACGAACGTGCTGGTGATCGTCGAGGCCGGCACCGACGGTCTGACGATCGAGGCCGACCCGGCCATGGGAGTCCGCGCCGCCTCGCTGACCACGCTCTCGCTCGAGGGGGTCCGCGTGCCGGCGAGCAATGTGCTCGGCGCACCCGACGTCCCTCTCGGTCAGGTGTACGCCGAGTGCGTCCGGCTCTCGCGGCTGGCCTGGTGCGCGCTGTCGGTCGGTGTCGGCCAGGCGGTGCTCGACTACGTGACGCCGTACGTCAAGGAGCGAGAGGCGTTCGGCGAGCCGATCGCCCACCGTCAGTCGGTGGCGTTCATGGTCGCCAACATCGCGATCGAGCTGCAGGCGATGCGGCTGCTCACCTGGAAGGCAGCCGCCCGAGCGGCCGCGGGCAAGGACGCGTCTCGCGAGATCGCGCTGGCCAGGAAGCTGTGCGCCGACAAGGGCATGCAGATCGGGCTCGACGGGGTACAGCTCCTCGGCGGTCACGGCTTCGTCAAGGAGCACCCGGTGGAGCGGTGGTACCGCGACCTGCGGGCGATCTCGATCATGGAAGGCGGGGTGCTCCTCTGATGGCCATCAATCTCGACGACCCGAAGAAGCTGGTGCCCCTGCGCGACCAGGCGCACCAGGTGGCGATGAACATGCTGCGGCCGATCAGTAGGCGTTACGACGCGGCCGAGCACGAGTATCCCCAGGAGCTCGACCTGCTGGCCGCGATGATCGACGGCCTCTCGGAGTCGGGGGCGAGCTCGGGTGCCGGCGCCTCCGGTGTGAAGCGGGACGCGTCCGCGGACGACGGCACGGTCAAGAACGGCACCAACCTCGCCTCCGTGCTGGGGATCGCAGAGATGTGCTGGGGCGACGTGGCCCTCCTGCTCTCGCTGCCCCGTCAGGGCCTGGGCAACTCCGCGATCGCCTCGGTCGCGACGCCCGAGCAGCAGGAGCGGTTCGCCGGCGTGTGGGCCTCGATGGCGATCACCGAGCCCGACACCGGCTCCGACTCGGCGAGCATCCGCACCACCGCGGTGCTCGACGGTGACGCCTACGTGCTCAACGGCGAGAAGATCTTCGTCACCTCGGGGGAGCGGTCAGACGCGGTCGTGGTCTGGGCGACGCTCGACAAGGATCTCGGCCGGGCAGCGATCAAGTCCTTCGTGGTGCCCAAGGGCACGCCGGGGATGACCGTCGAGCGGCTGGAGCACAAGCTCGGGATCAAGGCGTCCGACACCGCCACGATCCGGTTCGACAACTGCCGGGTCCCCGTGGACAACCTGCTCGGCTCGCCGGAGATCGACCCCGCTCAGGGCTTCGCGGGGGCGATGGCGACGTTCGACAACACTCGTCCGCTGGTGGCGGCGATGGCGGTGGGTTGTGCCCAGGCCGCGCTCGACCTCACCCGCGACCTGCTGGCACAGGCAGGTGTGACGGTCGATTACGACCGGCCTGCGGTCGTCCAGTCTGCTGCGGCCGCGAAGCTCCTCCAGCTCGAGGCCGACTGGGAGGCCGCCCGGCTGCTGATGCTGCAGGCCGCGTGGATGGCCGACAACCGGTTGGCCAACGCCACCGAGGCCTCGATGGCGAAGGCCAAGGCGGGCCGGATGGCCTCGGACGTCACGCTGTCGTGCGTCGAGCTGTGCGGCTCGGTCGGCTACAGCGAGGGCGAGCTCCTCGAGAAGTGGGCGCGCGACTCCAAGATCCTCGACATCTTCGAGGGCACCCAGCAGATCCAGCAGCTGATCGTCGCCCGGCGGGTGCTGGGGCTGTCGAGCGCCGAGCTCAAGTAGCGGTTAGCTGTTGAGCCCGGCGAGCCCGAGCACCTCGTCCGGTCCCTCCAGCCCCCGCACGCCCACGAAGACGGTGCTCACGCCGAGCCCGGCCAGCTCGGCGTACCGGGCGTGATGCTGATCGACGGTGCCGGCGTGCGTACGACGCGCGAAGACCGCAGCGGCGGTCCGTCCCCGGAGGCGTTCGACCCTGGCCCAGGCGTCGTCCCGGTCGCGCCCGACGACGGGCAGATCGAGCACGGTGACCGCGACGTCGTCGCGGCTCCGGCCTGCAGCGGCCAGGTGGCGGTCGAACACGTCGAGCTTGGCCCTGAGCACGTCGGGGTCGGACGGCAGGTTGCAGGCGTCGCCGAGGCGGGCGGCGATCTCCAGCGTCCGCCGTTCGCCGTTTCCGCCGACGATGACGGGGATGTCGTGCGTCGGCCGTGGGTACGACGTCGTCTCGGGGAGGGCGACCCGGGTGCCGTCGTACGCCTTGGTGCCCGGAGCCCACAGCGCCCGGCACGTCTCGATGGTGGCCTCGAGCAGGTCGAGCCGCTCGCGCGCCGGGGGGAACCCCAGCCCGAACGCCGCGTGCTCGCGCTCGAACCAGCCGGCCCCGATGCCGAGGAACGCCCGCCCTCCCGACAGGGCGTCCAGGGTCGCGGCCGCCTTGGCGGTGATGCCGGGTGGTCGGAACGTGACCGGCGTGCAGAGCGTGCCGAGCCGGAGCCGGGTGTCGAGACCCGCGACCAGGCCGAGGGTCACCCAGGGCTCCGGGATCGGCTGCCAGGCCGTGTCGACCTGGGGGATCTGGATCAGGTGGTCCATCAGGGCCAGCCCGGCGAACCCGGCCTCTTCCGCCGCCAGGACCATCCGGGTCACCCACCCACCCGGGTCCTCACCCCAAGGGAACCGGGACAGCTGCAGCACGACCTCGAGCCCGTGGCCGGCCGCAGAGCCCCCCGATTGGTCAGAAACCGCATGTTCTCTGTGCAAACGCTTGCGGTTTGGTGCCAAACCGCGAGAGACCTCAACCCCCGACACCACCTCCACCAGGTCCCAGCCCTCGGCGTCCAGCGCGTCCCTGACGGCCGTGGCGCGGCGGACCTGTTCTGCCAGGACGGGGGCCGGGACGGGCCGGTCGCGCAGGGAGTTCCGGCGCCGACATTCCTCGCCCGGGGTGTCGACGAGCACCACGACCGCCGGCAGGCCGGCGGTGCGGGCGGCGGCCCGCCACGACATCCGCCCGTCCACGTCGAAGCCCAGGGTGTCGACGACGGTGGTCAGGCCCCGGGACAGCCGGGCGGCGACGATGCGTTCGAGGAGGTCGAAGGCGTCGGCGGAGGCGTCGAGGTCGGCCGGCCCCGAACCCACGATGCCGCGCAGGTCGTCGGACGAGACCACCTCGGCACGTCGGTAGTGCTCGAGCGCCCAGGTGGACTTGCCTGCGCCGGACGCGCCGACGAGCACGACGAGCGCGGGGTCGGGCAGGGGCACCCCGGGATTGTGGCACTCCACCACCCCTCGTGAGACGGCGTCAGCCGCCGGCCTCGAGACGCGCCGCGGCCCCCGGAGTCGCTTCCAGGTACGCCGGTGTCGCGAGGCTCGCGTCGCCGAACGCGGCACTCACCGCGGCCTCGACGCGCGCCACAGATCCGGACGGGACGAGCGCGACCGCCGACCCGCCGAAGCCGCCGCCGGTCATCCGCGCACCCAGTGCGCCCGTCGCCTGGGCCGTCTCCACGGCCAGGTCGAGCTCGCGGCAGGAGATCTCGAAATCGTCGCGCATCGAGACGTGCGAGGAGTCCAGGACCCGCCCCAGCTCGTCCCAGTCGCGGTCACCGAGTGCGCCGACCGCCGCGAGCACCCGTAGGTTCTCGGTGAGGACATGGCGGGCGCGTCGGCGGAGAACGTCGTCGTCGAGCTCCTCGATCCGCCCGAGGTCGGCGTTCCGCAGGCTGGGGACGCCGAGCGCCCGGGCGGCCGCGGCGCTCTCCTCTCGACGGTCGCCGTAGCTGCCGTCGGTGAGCGCGTGGCTGACCCGGGTGTCGACGACGAGCAGGACGAGACCTGCCTCCTCCAACGGGAGCTCGACCGGCGTCGCGCTGTCGTCGGCGAAGTCCAGCAGCAGTGCGTGACCAGGTCGCGCGAGCATCGCCACCGTCTGGTCCATCCCGCCGGTCGGCGCGCCGACGTAGTCGTTCTCCGCGCGGATGCACGCGGTCGCGAGGCGTCGCCGTACCCCTCGATCCTCGAGGTCGAGACCGAGCATCCCGGCGATCGCCGTGGCGACCGAGCACTCCAGCGCGGCCGAGCTGGACAGTCCCGCACCGAGCGGCACGTCCGAGTCGACCGCCGCCTCGAAGCCCGGCACGTCGTGCCCGTCCTCGCGCAGCTCGTGTACGACACCGGCGACGTACGCCGCCCAGCCACCGGGCCGATCTTCGACCACGCCCTGCCACGAGTCGTCCTCCTGGGCACTGGTCAGCTGCAACGTGGCGTCGGTGCGGGGCGTCAGGGTGACCCTGGTCCGCTGCGGCAGGGCGAGTGGGAGGCAGAGGCCGCCGTTGTAGTCGGTGTGCTCGCCGATCAGGTTGACCCGGCCGGGAGCCGAGGCGACCACGGCTGACATAGGTGCACCCTACGGCGCGGCTACCCGCGCGAGCTGTTGGCGGTGCGGCCGCGCACGACGCCCACGAAAGCCTGGGTGGCGTCGTCGTCGCGCTCCCGGCGCCAGACCAGCGCGACCGTCGTCGGCGGCAGGCCGGCCACCTCGCGCTGCACGACGTCCTTGCGATGGAACAGCCGGGCGACTGACCGCGGCACGATCACGACCCCGGTGCCGGCCGCGACCGTCTCGATCGCCTCGCGCTCGCTCATCGGTGGCCACGCCAGCTGGTCGGTCGTCGGCCGCCACCCCGAGCGCTCGGGGCGCACCAGCTGTTCGCCCTCGAGATCGGCGAGCGTGACGGACTCGTCGGCGGCCACCGCCGAGAGCAGGTGGTCGCGGCCGGCCACCACCACCGGGACCTCGTCGTACAGCCGGACGCAGTGCAGGTCGGCGGTGTCGACCGGCAGCCGGACCAGGGCCATGTCGACCTGTCCCTGTCGTACGACGGCCTCCTGCTCCTCCTCGGTGACCGGGAGGAGGTCCAGCGGACCTCGTCGCTGGTCGCGCCAGGCACGCGCCCACCTGTCCGGCGTCGTGCCGGTCACGAATCCGACGCGGAGATGCTCGGCCGCCATCACTCAGCCGAGGTCCGAGACCCACTCGTCCACGGTGACCACCTCGGCCTGCCGCGGGAACACCTTCTCGGTCAGCACCCGGTGGACCTCGTCGTCCCGGTCCGCGCAGGCGTCGCGCAGCACGGTCAGCCGGAAGTCGCGGTCGGCCGCCTCGCGCAAGGTCGAGAGGACGACGCCGCTGGTCGCGATCCCCGTCAGCACCATGTGGTCGATGTCCGCTGCTCGGAGCACGACCTCGAGGTCGCTGCCGGTGAACGCACTGACCCGCCGCTTCAGCACCACGATCTCGGCGGCGAGCGGCTCGAGGGCCGCCACCACCTGGGTGGCCGAGGAGTCGACGCCCATCCCGCCGCGGTCGGCGAGGGCCGAGAACGCCTTGTTGCGGGGGCTGGCCTCCGGAGCGCCTTCACGGAAGGCGACCCGGACGAACACCACCGGCACGCAGTGGCGGCGGGCCGCGTCCAGGGCCCGTCGCGCGTTCGCGACCACCTCCACCGAGCCGAGCTGCTCCACGATGCCGGACTGGAAGTCCATCAGCAGCAGGGCGGCCGTCACCGGATCAGGGCTTCGGCAGGGTGATCGTGACCCGGCGGTTGGCCTGCCGGCCGGCGGCGGTCGAGTTGTCGGCGATCGGGTCGGCCTCGCCGTGCCCGATCGAGGCGATCGAGATCCCGGTGACGCCGGTGAGCTGCGCCCCGAGGTAGTTGGACACGGCATCGGCGCGCTGTCGCGACAGCTGCATCCCGTACGCCGCGGAGCCGAGGTTGTCGGTGTACCCCTCGACGTAGATCGTGCCGGTCAGCTGGGCCCGCCTGACCTCACGCGCCACCCGGTCGATGGCGGACTTGGCCTTCGCCGACAGCTTCGCGCTGTCGAAGCCGAAGGCGAGATCCGATCTCAGGGTGACGTTGGGTTTGCGGGTCGGGGCGTTGGACGGCTGCTCGTGGGTGACGGTGGGCGTGCCGGTGCCCGACGCCGTGGCCGTCGGCTTCGGCGAGTGGCTGGCACCCGGCTTGGCGGTGTCGGTCGTGGACGGCGGAGTGGCGACGCTGCCACTCGGCTTGCTCTGCACCGCGACGTACCAGGTGCCGCCGGCAGCAAGCGCGAGCAGCAGCACGAGCAGGGGCAGCAGGACCTTCCCACGCCGGCGCGGCGGAGGCTCGTCGAACACCTCGCGCTCCACGGCGGGCGGAGGCGGCGGTGGCACCAGTGACAGCTCGGGCCGGGCCAGCTCGTAGGTCGTGAAGCCGGCACCGACCGGGGCGATGAACGCGGACTGGACCTCGCTCAACGACATCTCGAACGGGTCGACACGCATCCCGAGGGCGCCCTTCAGGAGGGCGGCAGGGAAGCTCAGCATCACCTCATGGACCTGCAGGTCGTCATGCCGGACCGTCACCCGTACCGGCAGGTTCAACCGGGTCGGCGGCGGCGTCTCGGCCGAGCGATCGCGCCACACCGACATCACCGTGCGCTGCTCGGTGACCGGCTCGTCCCACATCGGGTGCACGCTCGGGTCGGCGGCGGCGACCTCTTCGTGCTCGTCGGGCTCCGCTGGGTCATCGACGCCCTCGGGACCTTCGAAAAGGTCGTCCTGGACCCGCGCCTCGTCGATCACCAGACCGAACCCGATGTGCCGGGTGCGCGACTCGAAGGTCAGCCCGGGGAACCGTTCCCGGGTCTGTACCAGCATCCGGTGGATCTCGTCCCGACCGGTGCACGACCACGACATGTTCTCGGCCGACACCCTCGTGGTCTCACCACAGACGGCCAGTACGCCGAGGTCGTCGCCCGCGCGTAGAGCGTCCAGCAGCCGGATGGCCGGACTGTCGTCGTGCGACTGATTGTCCCGTCGTGCCACGTCTTCAGTCTCTTCCACCGACGCGTGAAGCGCGCCTTCCCCCATTTTCGCACCCCCCTGCGAAAGATTCCCCAGGGTCAAGAGTGACGGTCGGCTCCGCCGAATACAACGATCCGGCCGATCCTCCGTCACGGCTGTGGCCCGTGGGGCGGATGGTGTGCAAAATCTACTCTGTGACCTCGGACCAGTCACGTGCGGCGGCTCCGGACGTCGAGGACCGGGCTCAGCGAGCCCGCCGACGGGCCTGCCCCCGCGAGCGGACCACGACGTACGCCGTCGGGTGCGCGCCGCCGGTCCCGACGGTGAGGTCGCGGACGATCCGGAGTCCGCGCGTGCGCTGGACGGACTCGACCAGCAGCCGCTTGTCCTCGGTCAGCAGCACCGCGAGACCGTCGCCGGCGAGCACCCGGTCGAGCTCGCGGAGGAACGCCGGGTAGAGCGTCCGGTTGACACCGTGCGAGCCCACGCGCTTGCCGAAGGGCAGGTTGGTGATCACCCGATCGGCACTCGCGTCGGCCCACGGCTGCCGCGCCGCGTCCGCCCGGACGAGGAGCAACGGGGCCCGCCGGTGGGAGGCGTTGGTGCGAGCCCGGCGGAGGGAGCCGAGGACGAGATCGCTGCCGAGCAGTCGACCGGGTCGCGAGATGGCGTGCGCGAGCACCAGCGTGGTGCCGGCCCCGCAGAACGGGTCGAGCACCGTCGCACCGTCGGGGATCTTGGCCAGCCGGACCAGCGCGGCGGCCAGCACCGGGGTGGTGGACGCCGGAAGGCGCTCGAGCGGCCCCTGGCGCCGGGTCAGGTGGAGGTCGCCGAGGGTGGCCAGGAGCCGGCCCTCGACGAGGTCGAGGTTGACCTGCCAGCTCCGAGGGGCGTTGTGCCAGCCCCAGGTGGCGACGAGCTGGTCGCGCACCGCCCAGCGGGCGTCGTCCAGGTCACCCACCCTGAACCGGAGCTGCGGTGCGCCGTCGAGGGCCGACAGCGCACCGCGGGTCAGGGACTCTCCCAGGCGCTCGGCCACGCCCCCGGCTGTCACGTCACCGTCCGGGTCGAGCTCGCCGAGGTCGACGGCGCACTCGGAGTAGAGGTGAAGGCCGCGCAGCACCGCGAGCGGTCCTTCCAGCTCGATCTCGACCCGGTCGGGACGCCGGCGTACGACCTCGACCCGGGCGGTGCCCCCGGCGGCGGCCGTGAGCAGCTCGTCGGCGAGGTGGTCGACCACGCCGCGAAGCGAGCGCAGCACGAGGCGGTCGGAGATCGTGGTGTCCCAGTCCATGGCCCTGCCTGGAGGGTCTGTGGTGTCCGAGGGGGGACTTGAACCCCCACGCCCTAATACGGGCACTAGCACCTCAAGCTAGCGCGTCTGCCAATTCCGCCACCCGGACGAGTGCGCAGGGAACTCTAGCAACCGGGCCGCCCGTTCCTCACATCGGCGACGGGCGCGCTCGGGTGTCTGGCCCGGTGTCAGGATGGGCTCATGGCCGACGACCACGGCAGCCCGGCGTACGCCCCTTCCTACGACCCCGCGGGCGAGGTGGTGGAGGTCTGCCGCGACCTGATCCGGATGGACACCAGCAACTTCGGCGACGACTCGGGTCCGGGGGAGCGGAAGGCCGCGGAGCACGTGGCGGCCCTCCTGGACGAGGTCGGGATCGACTCCCAGCTCGTCGAGGGCGGCCCGGGGCGGACGTCCCTGGTCGCGCAGTGGGGTGGTACGCCGGGCGGGGAGGGCGCGCTGCTCCTGCACGGCCATCTCGACGTCGTCCCGGCGGTCGCGGAGGACTGGCAGGTCGACCCCTTCTCCGGAGAGATCAGGGACGACTACCTCTGGGGACGTGGCGCCGTCGACATGAAGAACTTCGACGCGATGCTGCTCTCGGTGGTCCGCGCGCGGACCCGGGCGGACGCCGTTCCCGAGCGGCCGATCGTGCTGTGCTTCACCGCCGACGAGGAGGCGGGCGGCATGCACGGCGCCAACGTCCTCGTCAACGACCACACCGAGCAGCTCGCGCACTGCACGGAGGCCATCGGCGAGGTGGGCGGCTTCAGCACCACCATCCGCGGACAGCGGCTGTACCTCGTCGAGGCGGCCGAGAAGGGCATGGCGTGGCTGAAGCTCACCGCCCGGGGTCGCGCGGGCCACGGCTCGATGATCAACACCGAGAACGCCGTCAATCGGCTGACCGAGGCCGTCGCGCGGATCGGAGCCCACGAGTGGCCGGTCCGGCTCACGCCCGCGATGGAGGTGCTGCTCGCGACGGTGGGCGAGATGGCCGGCACCGAGGCCACGCCGGAGAACGCCCAGTCGCTCGTGGAGGAGTTCGGTGACGGGGCGCGGATGGTCAGCGCGGTGATCCGCAACACCTGCAACCCGACGATGCTGCAGGCGGGCTACAAGGTGAACGTCGTGCCCACGCAGGCAACGGCACACGTCGACGGCCGTTTCCTGCCCGGGTACGAGGACGAGTTCTTCGACACGATCGCCGAGCTCTGCGGCGACGACGTCGAGAGCTCGGTGATCTCGCACCAGCAGCCGTGGGAGACGCCGTACGACGGAGAGCTGGTCGACGCGATGACCCGCAGTCTCCTGGCGGAGGATCCGGGCGCTCGCGTCGCGCCGTACCTCCTGAGCGCGGGCACCGACGCCAAGCACTTCCGGCGGCTCGGGCTGCGCAGCTACGGGTTCACGCCCTTGATGCTGCCGGCCGACCTCGACTTCGCCGCGCTCTTCCACGGGGTCGACGAGCGGGTCCCCGTGGAGTCGCTGGCGTTCGGGGCGAGGGTCATGGATCGGCTGCTCGAGATCACCGGGAGGACAGCGTCGGCCGTACCCGGATGATCTTGCGGCGGAGCACGACCCGTCGCGTGCCGTCGGGGGACACGCGCACGTGGTCGAGCTCCCAGCCGCCGTGCTCGGCGCGCTCGACCAGCATCTTGGTGACGACGTGGCGGGAGAAGTCGCGGGCGATGGTCAGCTTCTCGAACTCCCACTCCACCCCGCGTGCGGGCGGGCGACGCCCGCTCGATCCGGTGACCAGCGTGGCGGACACGGCTCAGTCCTCCGAGACGTCGTCGAGTGCCGCGACGAGCTCCGACGGGAGGGTCAGCTCCTCGACGGCGAGCGCACCGAGCAGCTGCTTGGCCGTGCGGGCGCCCACGATCGGCGCCGTGACCCCCGGGCGGTCGCGCACCCACGCGAGGGCGACCTCGGTCATCGACCAGCCGAGACCGTCGGCGGCCTTCGCCACCGCCTCGATGATCGCCTGGCACCGTGCATCGAGATAGCGCTCGATCACCCGGCCGAAGGACTCGGACGCACCCCGGGAGTCGGACGGGATGCCATGACGGTACTTGCCGGTGAGGACGCCGTGGCCGAGCGGCGACCACGGCAGGATGCCCAGTCCGAGCGCCTCGGCCGCGGGAACGACGTCCGCCTCGATCCGGCGGTTGACCAGGGAGTACTCCATCTGGGTCGAGGCGAGCACCGCGCGGCCCGGCACCGCCCGCTGCCACGTGGCCGCCTGGGCGGTCTGCCAGCCGGTGTAGTTGGAGATCCCGACGTACGACGCCCGGCCGGTCGCCACCGCATGGTCGAGCACCGTGAGGGTCTCCTCCAGCGGTGTGCCGTCCACCCAGGTGTGCACCTGCCAGAGGTCGACGTGGTCGACACCGAGCCGGCGTAGAGATGCGTCGAGGTCGGCGAGCAGCCGACCTCGGGAGGCGTAGGTCTCGCGCTCGCCACCGCGGCGCGAGATCCCTCCCTTCGTCGCGATCACGATCTCGTCCCTCGCGACGACGTCGCCGATCAGCCGGCCGACCATCTCCTCCGACGCGCCGTCGGCGTACCCGGCGGCGGTGTCGACCAACGTGCCGCCCGCCTCGGCGAAGGCGATCAGCTGGTCACGGGCCTCGTGCTCGTCGGTCTCCCGACCCCACGACATGGTTCCCAGGCCGAGCCGCGAGACCCGAAGGCCCGTGGCACCGACCGCCCGCTGTTGCATGCGGACAAACGTAGCCCCTCGCAGGCGGGTGGGGTGGCTCCATCCCCGAGGTCGGCGTACCCCCTAGCCTGGGTCCGGCCGACCCACCCCCGACACGACTCCGCCCGTTCCCGAGAGGGGCCATGAACTACTTCGACGCGATCATCCTCGGCATCGTGGAGGGGCTCACGGAGTTCCTGCCGGTGTCGAGCACCGGACACCTGACGATCGCCGAGAAGATCCTCGGGCTGCAGACCGACGACGACGCCGTGACCGGCTTCACCGCGGTCATCCAGATGGGTGCGATCGCCGCCGTCATCGTCTACTTCGCCCGCGACATCTGGAACATCATCCGCACCTGGGTGCTGGGTCTGGTGAAGCCGCAGTACCGCGGCCACCGCGACTTCCGGATGGGGTGGTACGTCATCCTCGGAACCATCCCCGTGGGCGTCGTCGGGTTCGCCCTCAGGGACGTGATCAAGAACGACCTGCGCTCGCTGTGGGTGGTCGCGATCGCGCTGATCTGCTGGAGCGTGGCGATGTGGGCCGCCGAGCGGGCGGCGCGTCAGGACCGGTCCGAGAAGCAGCTCACCCTGGTCGACGCGCTCGTGGTCGGCGTCGTCCAGTGCGTCTCGCTGGTGCCGGGTGTCTCCCGATCGGGGGCGACGATCTCGGCCGGCCTCTTCCGCGGCCTCGACCGGGTCACCGCCACCCGGCTCTCCTTCTTCCTGTCCATCCCCGCGCTGCTCGCCGCCGGCGTCTTCGAGCTGAAGGACGCGCTCGGTGGTGACATCGGCGTAGGGGAGACGATCGTCGGGACCGTGGTCGCGTTCGTGGTCGCCTACGCGTCGATCGCCTGGCTGCTGCGCTTCGTGGCCCACCACCCGATCACGTGGTTCGTGCCCTACCGGATCGCGCTGGGGGCCGTCCTGCTCGGACTGCTCGCCAGCGGGGTCATGTCGGCGACCTGAACTCCGTCAGAGCCACCCCGACCGCTTGAACCACACCCACAGCACGAAGCACGCCCCCGCCATCAGCGCGATCGCGTAGGGGTAGCCGTAGGTCCAGGACAGCTCCGGCATGTGGTGGAAGTTCATCCCGTACACCCCGGCGATCAAGGTCGGTACGACGACGATCGCGGCGCCCGCGGAGATCCTCCGCATGTCCTCGTTCTGCTGAACCGAGATCTGGGCGAGGTGGGCGTCGAACGCCGTGGAGAGCAGCTGGTCGAGACCGTCGACGGTCTCGGCCACCCGGTTGAGGTGGTCGAGGACGTCGCGGAAGAACGGCGCGGCGTGCTCGTCGATGCCGGGGACCGCTCCGGTCGCGAAACGGCGCATCGGCTCGCGCAGGGGGAGGACTGCGCGGCGCGCCTCGGCGATCTCGCGCTTGAGGGTGTAGATGCGCACGGAGTCGTTGGTGCGCTGCGGGGAGAAGACCGACGTCTCCACCTCGTCGACGTCCTCCTCGAGCGAGGACATCACCGACAGGTAGCCGTCGACCACGCGGTCGCACACGGCGTACACCACCGCCGACGGGCCGTGCGTGAGCACGGCGGACTTGGCCTCGAGGTCGCGCCGCGCGCTGTGCAGCTCCGAGCCGGAGCCGTGCCGGACGGTGATCACGAAGTCCTCGCCGACGAACATGTTGATCTCGCCGGTCTCCACCGCGTCGTCGGCGTCGACGTACCAGAGCGACTTCACGGTGAGGAACAGTGTGTGCTCGTAGCGCTCCAGCTTGGGCCGCTGGTGCGCCGTGAACGCGTCTTCCACGGCCAGCGGATGGAGTCCGAACTCCTCCTCCACCGTGGCCAGCTCGTCCTCGCTCGGCTCGTGCAGCCCGACCCACACGAAGTCGCCCGGCTCGGTGGCGAGCTTGCGCACCCGCCCGAGCTCGCTGGGCGGGAGGTCGTCCACGATCCGCTTGCCCTGGCGGTAGACGGCACTGTCGACGATCACGCCGACCACGGTAGTGCTGGTGACGCCCTAGTCTCGGGACATGGCCACCGTGATCCTGCTCCGGCACGGGCGCACCGAGGCGAACGCCTCCGGGACCCTCGCCGGGCGCACTCCCGGCGTCCGCCTCGACGACCTCGGCCGGACGCAGGCGGAGCGGGCGGCGGCGCGCCTGGCTGCGGTGCCGCTGGCGGAGCTGGTGTCGAGCCCCCTCGAGCGGTGCAAGGAGACCGCCCGGGTCGTGGCGGCGCACCAGGCGACCGACCATCGGACGCGACCGCGTGTGCACAGCGACAAGGCGCTCACCGAGTGCGACTACGGCGAGTGGCAGGGGCGCAAGCTGCGCGAGCTGGCCCGGCTGGCGCTGTGGCGGACCGTCCAGACGAACCCGTCGGCGGCGACGTTCCCGGGCGGCGAGTCGCTGCCCCAGATGCAGGCGCGCGCCGTCGACGCCGTACGCCGTCGCGACGCCGCCGTGTCGGCCGCCCGGGGCGCCGACGCGGTCTGGCTGGCGGTCAGCCACGGAGACGTGATCAAGTCGGTCATCGCCGACGCGCTGGGGATGCATCTCGACCTGTTCCAGCGCATCCAGGTCGACCCCGCGTCGATCTCGGTGATCCGCTACACCGACGCGCGCCCCTACGTGCTCGCGTCCAACACGCACGAGGGCGACCTCTCCTGGCTGGCTCCCCGGCCGCCGAAGAAGGGGACGCGGCCGAGGCGCGACCAGGGTGCCGCGGTGGGTGGCGGCGCCGGGCCGACGACCTGACCGCCCGTTCCACCGACTGCATAAGGTGGAGCCATGCCGGTGATCCACGAGTTCGACCCGCCCGAGCGCTTCGTCGCGGGCACTGTCGGTGAGCCCGGCGCACGGACGTTCTTCCTGCAGGCCCGCACGGGTCCGCGGATGGTGAGCGTGGCACTGGAGAAGCAGCAGGTCGCGGTGCTCGCCGAGCGCATCGACGAGCTGCTCGACGAGGTGATGGCCAGCACCTCCGGCGAGACGCTGATCCCTGCCGTCGCACCCGTCGTCCTCGACGACTCCGAGCCGCTGGAGCAGCCGATCGACGAGCAGTTCCGGGCGGGCACGATGACCCTGTCGTGGGACCCGGGCATCGCCCGTGTGGTGATCGAGGTGTTCCCGCTCACCGACACCACCGAGGACGAGGAGGAAGCGGAGGCGGAGCCGGAGGAGGTCTTCCGGGTCCGGCTCGAGGCAGGCCCGGCCCGCGCGTTCGTCAAGCGTGCCGGACTCGTGATCGACGCCGGCCGGCCCGACTGCCCCTTCTGCGGTAACCCGATCGATCCCGAGGGTCACCTCTGCGTGCGGGCCAACGGCTTCCGGCGTCGCGACCCGGCCTGAACGGTCCCATCGTGATCGACCAGGGTCTCGACAGCGGTGAGCTCACCCTCCACGGACGAGTCATGCCGGCGTCCAACGCGACGTTCGTCGGAGAGATCGGCGGGCGGCGGGTGATCTACAAGCCGGTCGCCGGCGAGCGCCCGCTGTGGGACTTCCCCGACGGCACCCTGGCGGCGCGCGAGGAGGCGGCGTACGTCGTCTCCGAGGCGCTGGGCTGGGACCTGGTCCCCCTCACCTTCCGCCGCGACGGCCCGCACGGTCCGGGGATGGTGCAGCTCTGGCAGGAGCCCGACCCGGTGCAGGAGGCGGTGACGCTGGTGGCGGGGGAGGACGTGCCCGAGGGCTACCTCCACGTCTTCGAGGGTCTCGACGACCGCGACCAGGTCGTCTCGCTGGTCCACGAGGACACCCCGGAGCTGCGGCGGATGGCCGTCTTCGACGCGGTCGTGAACAACGCCGACCGCAAGGGTGGCCACGTGCTCGCGATGACCAGCGGGCATCGGTACGGCGTTGACCACGGCCTGACCTTCCACGTCGAGCACAAGCTCCGCACCGTGCTCTGGGGCTGGGCAGGGGAGGTGCTCACTGCCGAGGACAGGGCCTGCCTGGAGCAGCTGTCCGACCGGCTGGAGGGCGATCTCGGCACCTGCCTGCTCGAGCTGCTCACCCCCCATGAGGTCGAGGCGACTCGTCGCCGGGTCAGGCGGCTGCTGCGCGTGGGCACCCTGCCCGAGCCCGGCCAGGGATGG
This sequence comes from Nocardioides sp., assembly GCA_025936915.1. Classification (GTDB taxonomy): domain Bacteria; phylum Actinomycetota; class Actinomycetes; order Propionibacteriales; family Nocardioidaceae; genus Nocardioides. The sequence continues at coordinate 1,291 of JAICSK010000015.1, read as the reverse complement.
CGAGCCATCCCGTGGCCGCCGTTCTAGACGGGGATCTCCCGGACGAAGGCCCTGCCGTAGTCTCCGGCGTATGCGCGCCTGGACCGCCCCGGACCTGCCCGACCTCCCGGTCACGGCACCGCCGGTCCGCGTGCACGACACCTCGACCGGGGGCCTGGTCGAGACGCGTCCTGACGGGCCGGCGCGGCTCTACGTCTGCGGCATCACGCCGTACGACGCGACCCACATGGGGCACGCGGCGACGTTCGTCGGGTTCGACCTGCTCAACCGGGCCTGGCGCAACGCCGGCCACGACGTGGTCTACGTGCAGAACGTGACCGACGTCGACGACCCGCTCTTCGAGCGTGCGGCCAAGGTCGGCGTCGACTGGCGCGAGCTCGCCGCACGCGAGACCGAGCTGCTCCGGCAGGACATGGCGGCGCTGCGGCTCCTGCCGCCCGACCACTTCCCCGGGGCCGAGGAGTCCCTGGACCTGATCGTCGACCTGATCCGGCGGCTCCAGGACGCCGGCGCGATCTACCAGGTCGAGGACGACCTCTACTTCTCGGTGTCCGCCGACCCGGCGTTCGGCGACGAGTCCGGTTGGACCCGCGACCAGATGCTGGCGGTCTTCGCCGACCGCGGCGGCGACCCCGACCGCCCGGGCAAGAAGGACCCGCTCGACTGCCTGGTCTGGCGCGCCGAGCGTCCGGGTGAGCCCGCTCTCGACAGTCCGTTCGGTCCCGGCCGACCAGGCTGGCACGTCGAGTGCACCGCGATGGCGCTCGAACTCCTAGGAGAGCGGTTCGACGTGCAGGCCGGGGGATCCGACCTGGTCTTCCCCCACCACGAGATGTGCGCCTCGGAGGCGCAGGTGCTCACCGGCACGCCGTACGCCCAGGCGTACGTGCACGCCGGCATGGTCGCCTACGACGGCGAGAAGATGTCGAAGTCCAAGGGCAATCTGGTCTTCGTCTCTGCCCTGCGCCACAGCGACGTCGACCCGATGGCGATCCGGCTCACCCTCCTGCGGCACCACTACCGCAGCGACTGGGAGTGGACCGACGCGGAGCTGTGGGAGTCCGTGGACACGCTCGACACCTGGCGCCGGGCCATCGCCGTCGGAGCCGGCGCTCCGGCGACCCCCGTCGTCGACGCCGTACTGACCGCACTGGCCACCGACCTCGACGCCCCCACCGCGGTCGCTGCGATCGACGCCTGGGCCGCCGCGACCCTGGGTACGGCGGGCCTCGCCGACACCAGCGACCCCACCGCCGGCGCGACCATCGGTCCCCTCCTCGATGCCTCCCTC
>JAICSK010000086.1 GCA_025936915.1 Nocardioides sp. | reverse complement strand
TCATGGCGCAGATGGCGATGGTGATGAACCTCGACAAGTGCATCGGCTGCCACACCTGCTCGGTCACCTGCAAGCAGGCCTGGACCAACCGGTCAGGCACCGAGTACGTCTGGTTCAACAACGTCGAGACGCGCCCCGGTCAGGGCTACCCGCGTACCTACGAGGACCAGGAGCGCTGGCAGGGCGGCTGGACCCTCAACCGCCGGGGTCGGCTCGCGCTGAAGGCAGGTGGACGCTTCCGCAAGCTGGCCACGATCTTCTCCAACCCGAAGCTGCCCTCGATCTACGACTACTACGAGCCCTGGACCTACGACTACGCCACGCTCACCGACGCGCCGGCCCAGGAGCACACACCGGTGGCGCGGCCGAAGTCGCTGCTGACCGGCCGGGACACCAAGATCACCTGGTCGTCGAACTGGGACGACGACCTCGGCGGGTCGGCCGAGTCCTTCGAGAACGACCCGGTCCTGGCGAAGGTGTCGACCGAGGTGAAGAAGTCCTTCGAGGACGCCTTCATGTTCTACCTGCCGCGGATCTGCGAGCACTGCCTCAACCCCTCCTGCGCCGCGTCGTGCCCGAGCGGAGCGATCTACAAGCGCACCGAGGACGGGATCGTGCTGGTCGACCAGGACCGGTGCCGCGGCTGGCGGATGTGTGTCTCCGGCTGCCCCTACAAGAAGGTCTACTTCAACCACCGCACCGGCAAGGCCGAGAAGTGCACCTTCTGCTTCCCGCGGATCGAGGTCGGCATCCCCACCGTCTGCTCCGAGACCTGCGTCGGGCGCCTTCGCTACCTCGGCCTCGTGCTGTACGACGGCGACCGGGTGCTGGCGGCCGCCTCCACCCCTGACGAGCACGACCTCTACCGCGCCCAGCGCGACGTACTCCTCGACCCGAACGACCCCGAGGTGGTCGCGGCGGCCGAGCGGGACGGCGTACCCCACGACTGGGTGCTGGCGGCGCAGCGGTCGCCGGTGCACGCACTCATCCAGACCTACGAGGTGGCGCTGCCGCTCCATCCGGAGTACCGCACGATGCCGATGGTCTGGTACATCCCGCCGCTGTCTCCCGTCGTCGACGCCGTCAGCGAGACCGGCGAGGACGCCGAGAGCCGGCGCAACCTGTTCGCCGCGATCGAGGCGCTGCGCATCCCGATCGAGTACCTCGCCGAGCTCTTCACCGCCGGCGACACTGCCGTGGTCGACGGCGTGCTTCGGCGGCTCGCGGCGATGCGGTCCTACATGCGTGACCTCAACCTCGGCCGCGATCCCGACGGCTCGATCCCGGAGAGTGTCGGCATGAGCGAGGAGCAGATGTACGACATGTATCGGCTGCTCGCCCTGGCCAAGTACGACGAGCGCTACGTCATCCCGCCCGCGCACGTCGAGCAGGCCCACTCACTGGAGGCGCTCGGCACGGAGTGCCCGGTGGGCTCCGGGCCGTTCGGCGAGGGCTCGGGGGCACCGGTGCCGATCGCCGTGGAGAACTTCGCGATGCTGCGCGACCGGCAGACCGCCGACACGTTGGCCTCGCCCGTCGACAAGACCAGCCGGGTGAACCTGCTGAACTGGGACGGCAAGGGCATCCCGAGCGGGATGTTCCCGCCGCGCGAGGAACCGCCTGCCGCGGAGGAGGCCACCACGCCCGACACCTCCGACGACGGTGCCACCGGACCCGGCGGCACGGGTGGGCTCACCGGCGGGGCGGACTACCGATGAGCCTGCAGCGTGCCCGCGAGGCAGCCGTCTGGCAGACGGCAGCCCTGCTCCTCGGCTACCCCGACGACCGGTTGCTGGCCGACCTGCCGACCGTGGGCCGCATCCTCGAGCATCTCCCGACGGAGACGGCTGCGCCGCTGCAGCGGGTCGTCGAGCACCTGGCGACGACCCCGCTCACCGACGCGCAGGCGGCGTACGTCGAGACCTTCGACACCCGGCGCCGGCACAGCCTGTACCTCACCTACTTCGCCCACGGCGACACCCGCAAGCGCGGGGTGGCCCTGCTGCGCTTCAAGCAGACCTACCTGGCAGCGGGTTTCGAGCTGGCCACCGACGAGCTTCCCGATCACCTGTGTGTGGTGCTGGAGTTCGCCGCCACCGTGGATCGCGAGCAGGGTCGGAACCTGGTGCTCGACCACCGTGCCGGGCTGGAGCTGCTGCGACTGTCGCTGACCGAGGCCGGGTCCCCGTGGGCCGGCACCCTCGACGCCGTCTGCGCCACCCTGCCTCCGCTCCGCGGCGACGAGCACGACGCCATCGGCCGGCTCGCCGAGGCGGGACCCCCGGCCGAGGAGGTCGGCCTGTCGCCGTACGGCGGGCCGGCGTTCGACGCCTTGCTGCACGAGACCGTCGACCTGCCGATGCCCGCCGTGCGAGAGGGGGCCGCGCGATGAGCACCTTCTTGTGGGTGATCGTCCCGTACCTGTGCCTGACGACGTTCGTGGTCGGTCACTACTGGCGCTACCGCTACGACAAGTTCGGGTGGACGACGAGGTCGTCACAGCTCTACGAGAACCGGCTGCTCCGCCTGGGGTCGCCACTGTTCCACTTCGGGATGCTCGGGGTCGTCGGCGGTCACGTCGTCGGCCTGCTGGTACCCGAGAGCTGGACCGGCGGCGCCGGGATCAGCAACCGCGCCTACCACTGGGCCGCCCTCACCCTCGGTCTGGCCGCCGCGGCCGCCACCGTGGTCGGGTTGGCGATCCTGATCTACCGGCGTCGTACGGTCGGGCCGGTGTTCTCGGCCACCACGAAGATGGACAAGCTGATGTACGTCGTCCTGGCCGGCGTGATCCTGCTGGGCGTCTGGAACACGGTGTCCGGGGCGGCGTTCATGTTCGGCGGCCACGAGTACGACTACCGCGAGGGTGTGTCGGTCTGGTACCGGCAGTTCTGGAGCTTCCATCCCCACCCGAGCCTGATGGCTGCCGCTCCGCTGAGCTTCCAGCTGCACGCCCTGGTCGCGTCCGGGCTGTTCGCGCTGTGGCCCTTCACCCGGCTCGTCCACGTCTTCAGCGCGCCCGTCGGCTACCTCACCCGGCCCTACATCGTCTACCGCAGTCGCGACACCCAGCTCGGCTCCCGCCGGCCCAGACGCGGGTGGGAAAGGGTCGGCTGAGGCATGTGCGACTACTGCGGGTGCCGTGAGACTCCCCTGGTGAACGAGCTGATGACCGAGCACCGGCACCTCCAGGACGAGGTGGACCACATCAGACGCACCCTCGCGGGCGGCGACCGGGACGCCGTCTCGGACCGACTGGACGACCTCATCTCCCACCTGGCGTGTCACGTGTCCCGCGAGGAACACGGCATCTTCGCGGCTCTGCGCAAGCAGGGGGACTATGCCGACGAGGTCGACGATCTGGAGGGCGAGCACCGCTGGCTGGACCACGCCGCCGGCGGCCTCGAGCCGCACTCGGAGGGGCTGGCCGCGGAGCTCGACGTCCTGTTCGACGCCCTGGAGACCCACATCCAGCGAGAGGACCTGGGCATCTTCCCGGTCTCCGTGGTGACACTCGGCGCCGAGGGATGGAACATCGTCCAGCGCGCGCACGAGGACCACCCGTCGTTCCTCGACGTGGGCGACCCGAAGCCGAGCATGCCCCGCAACGTCGGCGCCGGCCCGGCCTGACCCACGCTCCCGCGCTGCTGGAGGCACGGCGCCCGATTCTCGTGCGACCGATTCTCGTGCGCCCGATTCTCGTGCGACCGTCGTCTGTGGTCGCCCGGCCGAGCCGGGCGGCCTAGTCGCGAGCCGGGAGCAGGTCCCGGACTCGCTTCGGCAGTCCGGCGACGACGAGGTCGTAGGAGTCCTCGACCAGCTCCCGCACCATTCCGCCCTCGAGAGTGCCGTCGAGGTCGACGGAGTTCCAGTGTCGCTTGTCCTGGTGGTAGCCGGGGCGGATCCCGGTGTACGCCGCTCGCAGCTCGAGCGCGTACGCGGGGTCGCACTTCAGGTTGACCACCGGATCGCCCTCGAGGTCGACCAGCGCGAACATCTTCCCGCCGACCTTGCACACGGCCACGCCGTCCCCGAACGGATAGGTCTCCTCGGCGCCGGGCAGCCCGAGGCAGAATGCGAGGACCTGGTCGCGACCCATCACTGGACCCATCACCACAGTCTGCAGCCGGTCGCAGCTCAGTAGCTCGCGGGGGTGATGATCCAGAGCACCCGAGACTGCTCGTCGGCCGGGTTGCGCCAGCGGTGCGGTGTACGGCTGTCGAACGTCGCCGAGTCGCCGACCTCGAGGTGGAAGCGCTCGGAGCCGAGGTAGAGGTCGAGGACACCCTCGAGCACCAGCACGCACTCCTCCTCGCCCGCGTGGGTGTGCAGGGCGTCGCTGCTTCCCTGTCCCGGCTCGACCAGCGACTCGAGGATCTCCAGCCGCTTCGCCCAGCCGGGCGTGACCTGGGAGTCGAGGACGCCGCGGCTGCGCATCAGGTGCCGGTCGGCACGGCGTACGACGCTCTCGTGCGACCCGGGAGGCTCCGAGAACAGCGTCGCCATCGTCTCCCCCATCGCCGCGACGAGCCGGGCGAGGGTCGCGACGGTGGGACTGACCCGGCCGTTCTCGAGCCGGCTCAGGTACGCCGGGGTGAGGCCGGCGAGCTGCGCGACCTGTCGTGCCGACACGCCCTTCTGCTCGCGCAGCTGTCGCAGCCGCGGACCCACCTCGCCCTCGGGCGAGGGATCGGCCTGCGCGGACATGACGTGATCTTGTCACATCGGACAACGGTCCTTGACATATCCGACAACTCAGGAGAAGGCTCGCGGCGACCACGACTACCCCGCGCAACCCCGCCCAGTCACCGGAGGAACCGTGTCGATCACCGCCGACGAGCTCGATGTCACCGAAGCCGCCGAACACACCCTGATCCCCATCCCGGAGAACGCTCGCACCTCGACCGTCGCCCACCAGTTCTGGATCTGGGCCGGTGCCAACATCGCTCCGATCAACTGGTTCCTCGGGACGCTCGGGATCACCTTCGGCCTGAGTCTGTGGCAGACGATCGGGGTGATCGTGGTCGGCAACCTGATCGGGATGGCGGTCTTCGGCTTCTTCGTGCTGATGGGGCAGAGGACGGCGGTCAGCCAGATGGTGCTCTCGCGCGCCGCGTTCGGCCGGCGGGGCGCCTACCTCCCCGCGCTGATGCAGGGCCTCCTGGCGGTGGGATGGTGCGCGATCAACACCTGGATCATCCTCGACCTGCTCCTCGCACTGTTCGACAAGATCGGCATCCACGGCGGAGACGGTCTGAAGATCGTGGTGTCCATCGTGATCATGGCGATCCAGGTGTGGCTGGCCGCGATCGGCTTCCGAGCGATCGCCCGGTTCGAGCGGTGGACGGTCCCGGTCACGCTCGTCGTGCTCCTGGCGATGACGATCGTGGCCTGGACGTCGAGCAAGACCAACGTCGACTGGAGCTACGCCGGCGGGGACCTGCACGGGAAGGCGCTGTGGAGCTCGATGAGCGGGCTGATGACCGCGATCGGGATCGGCTGGGGGATCACCTGGTTCGCCTACGCCTCCGACTACAGCCGCTTCGTCTCGCCGAAGGTGCCCCGCGGCAAGCTCTACCTCGGCAGCGTGCTCGGCCAGTTCATCCCCACCGTGTGGCTCGGGATCTTCGGCGCGACGCTGGCCACGGTCTCGACCGCCAAGGACCCCGGCCAGCTCGTCGTGGATGCCTTCGGCGGCCTGGCGGTCCCGGTGATCCTGCTGGTGATCCACGGGCCGATCGCCACCAACGTGCTGAACATCTACTCCTGCGGCCTGTGTGCCCAGACCCTCGACTGGAAGGTCGACCGGCGTCTGCTGTCCTACGGCGTCGGCGTGCTGGCCACGATCTTCACCATCTACCTCGTCCTGAACGGTGACTTCGCGACCAACCTCGACGGCTGGCTGTCCGGCCTGGTCACCTGGGTCGCTCCGTGGGGCGCGGTGATGCTGGTCTGGTACTACGCCGTCGCGAGGCAGCAGGTCGATGTCGACGCCCTGTTCGAGCCGCCGGGATCTCCACGGGTGAAGGACGTGGAATGGGGAGCGATCCTCGCGTTCGTGCTCGGCATCGTGGCCACGTGGGCCTGCCTCTACGGCATCCCGAGCTATCTCCAGGGCCCCGTCGCCAAGCACATGGGGAACATCGACCTCTCCTGGCTGGCCGGCGCCCTCGTCGCCGGTGTCCTGTCGTACGTTGCCCTGTCGCGACGTTCGGCAGCCGCGCCGACGCTCACGGCCGAGGCCTGATGGCGGACGACTCGGGCGACCTCCACGACGTCACCGCCCCGGCCGGGGCGGTGACCTGGCCCGATGGCCGTCGGGCGGCGGCGACCCTCGGCTTCGACATGGACGCCGAGGACGTCGCGCTCACGGTCGATCCCGAGAGCCGTCACCGGCTGTCCGCGATGTCGCACCAGGCGTACGGCCCCCTGACCGGCGTACCACGCGTGCTCGACGTGCTGCGGCGGTACGACGTGCGGGCGACGTTCTTCTGCCCCGGCTACACCGCCGAGCGCTACCCGGACGTGCTCCGGCGTGTCCGCGACGAGGGACACGAGATCGCCCACCACGGCTACCTGCACGAGGCGATGGCCGGGATGTCCCGCGAGCAGGAGGCCGCGGTGCTCGACGCCGGGCTCGAGGCGCTCGACAGGGTGGCGGGTGTCCGGCCGGTCGGCTATCGGGCGCCGATGTGGGAGACGACGTACCGGACCGCCGAGCTGCTGCTCGACCGCGGCTTCCTCTACGACTCGAGCCTGATGGACTCCGACGTTCCCTACGAGCTCGCCGAGCGGCCCGGAGACGGCGCCCGGAGCATCGTCGAGATCCCGGTGGCCTGGGCCCTCGACGACTGGGAGCAGTTCGCGTTCGTGCCCGAGCTGTTCGGGCCGGGCGTCATCGAGGACCCGGCGAAGTCCCTGGCCATGTGGACCGCCGAGCTGACCGAGGCCCACCGGCACGGCTCCTGCTTCACCCTGACGGTCCATCCGTTCCTGACCGGGCGGCTCGGCCGGCTGCGGGCGCTCGAGACGCTGATCCAGACCATGCAGTCGCTGCCCGGACTGTGGCTCGCGCCGGCCCGCGACATCGCCGAGCAGGTACGGTCGCTCGACCTGACGCCCCGCGTCTTCCCGCAGCCGGAGATCCCGACATGACCGACACCCCCATCGGACCCGTCGACGGCACCAAGGTGCCGCGGTACGCCGGAGCCGCGACGTTCGCCCGCCTCCCTCGCATCGACGAGGTCGGCCGCTTCGACGTCGCCCTCATCGGAGCGCCCTTCGACGGCGGCGTGTCCTTCCGGCCGGGTGCGCGGTTCGGACCGAGCGCGATCCGGCAGGCCTCGCGGCACCTGCGGCCGGCGTACAACCCCGCGCAGGACGTCGCGCCGTACGCCGTCATCCAGGCGGTGGACGCCGGCGACGTGCCGTGCAACCCGTTCGACATCGACGCCGCGCTGCAGCAGGTGGACGACGGCCTGGCGGAGCTGCTCGGCTCCGGCGGCCGGCCGCTGATGCTGGGTGGCGACCACACCATCGCGCTCGGGGGGCTGCGCGCCGTGACCCGGGCACACGGCCCGGTGGCCCTGATCCACTTCGACGCCCATCTGGACACCTGGAACAGCTACTTCGGCGCCGACCGCACCCACGGCACGATCTTCCGGCGCGCCCACGAGGAGGGCCTGCTGATCCGGGACGCCAGCACGCACGTCGGCATCCGGGGACCGCTGTACAGCGCGGAGGACCTCGTCGACGACGCGCGCTTCGGCTTCGAGATCATCCGCACCGACGACGTCGACCGGCTCGGTGTCGAGGAGGTGGCCGACCGGATCCGACGTCGCGCCGGCGACAACCCCGTCTACCTGTCGATCGACATCGACGTGCTCGACCCGGCGTTCGCCCCGGGCACCGGTACTCCGGAGATGGCCGGCCTCACCTCCCGCGAGCTGCTCGGCCTGGTACGGGCATTGCCACGCGACCAGATCGTGGCCGCCGACCTGGTCGAGGTGAGTCCGCCGTACGACCACGCCGAGATCACCTCGCTCGCCGCGGCCACGCTCGGCTACGAGATCTGCTGCCTGATGGCCCGGCCCGAGACGAGCACGTCGTGATCGACCTGCTCGTCCGCGACGTCCGGGTCAGTGACGAGGCGACCGGCGAGACCTCGACGGTCGACCTCCACGTCGACGGCGGCCGGATCGTGGCCGTCGTCCCGCACACCGACGAGGCGGTCGAGGCCGGGACGGTGGTGGACGGCGCGGGCGCCTGGGCCACGCCGCCGTACGTCGAGCCGCACGTGCACCTCGATGCCGCGCTCACCGCGGGTCAACCGCGCTGGAACCGCAGCGGCACCCTCTGGGAGGGCATCGCCTGCTGGGCCGAGCGCAAGCCGATGCTCACCCGCGAGGACGTCATCGATCGCGCCGAGCAGACGCTGCGGTGGTACGCCGCGAACGGCACCCTGCACGTGCGCAGCCACGTCGACGTCACCGACCCGTCCCTGGTGGCGCTCGACGCGTTGCTCGAGGTGCGCGACCGCGTGCGTGACATCGTGAACCTCCAGCTCGTCGCCTTCCCGCAGGAGGGGATCTGCTCGTTCCCGAACGGCGAGGAGCTGCTCACCGAGGCGGCCCGGCGAGGGGTCGACGTGGTCGGTGCGATCCCGCACTTCGAGGACACCCGCGAGGACGGCGTGAGGTCGGTCGAGATCGCGGTCGACCTCGCGGACCGGCACGGGCTCCACGTGGACGCCCACTGCGACGAGATCGACGACGAGCAGTCCCGTTTCGTGGAGGTGCTGGCCACCCAGGCGGCCCGGTCGGGCCTGCGCGAACGGGTCACCGCCAGCCACACGACGGCGATGGGCTCCTACAACCCGGCGTACAGCTACAAGCTGCACCGGATCCTCGCCCGGTCCGGCATCAACATGGTGAGCAACCCGATGGTGAGCCTGCACCTGCAGGGGCGCTTCGACGACTACCCCAAGCGGCGCGGGATCACCCAGGTCAAGGAGCTGCTGGCGGCGGGCGTGAACGTCGCCTTCGGCCACGACGACGTGATGGACCCGTGGTACCCGCTGGGAACGGCCAACCCGCTCCAGGTCGCCCACGTCGGCACGCACGCCACCCAGCTCCTGTCTCGCGACGAGATCGAGGAGACCTTCCGGATGGTGACCTGGCGCGCCGCTCGGGTGCTCGGCCTCGGCGAGGAGTACGGCGTGCACGTCGGCGCGCCCGCGAGCTTCGTGCTGCTGCCGGCGGTGGACGGGTACGACGCCGTACGCCGGCAGGTGCGACCCACCCACGTCGTCTCCCGCGGACGGGTCGTCGCCACGACGCCACCGGCCGTCACCACGCTCACCTGGCCCGGTGAGGACCCGGCCGAGGTCACGTTCAGCCCGGCCGTACCACCGCCCGCCTGACCTCCATCGGCGAGAAACAGACCGCCCCACTCGCGGCGCTGGGCGCGCGAAGTGGGGCGGTCGCCACGTGGGCCGAGGCGATGGGGGGTGTGCCTCGTGCCCGTCGCCGACGGTTTCCCTTGTGAGGACCGGCGGGGGGGAGTTGCCGGCCGGGACCCCGTCGACGAAGTCTCAAGACAAGGTTAAGCGATTTCCCGCGACAGCGTGAAATCTTCGACGAATGCCCCGGGCACGAATGCCAGGCACGAATCTGCCGATCCTGCCGGGACCGACGTCGTCAGGCCAGCTCGAAGACGACCGAACGGGAGGTGACATCGGCCTGGGTGAGACGGACCTCGGCCTCCGTGCCGAGCGGCAGCGCGCGGGACGAGGTGACCCGGGCCTCGACGGCGGGGTCCTGGACGATGACCTTGCCCCGGGTCTCGTCCTTCTCGTCCACGTCGGTGACGACGCCCTCGAAGGTCTCCCCCACGCGCTCGTGCAGGATCCCGGCCTCGACCAGGTCGAGCACCATCGCCTCGTACTGCGAGGCCCGCCGGCCGGCATCCTTCATCACGTCGGGGATCTCGCCGAGCTTGGCGCGCACCCAGGGCGGGATCTCGGTGCCGGCGCAGAGGGCCACGCAGATCTCGCCGGCGTAGCGGTCGCCGAGCCGGCGCAGCGGGGCCGTGACGTGGGCGTACTCGGAGGCCAGCGCGGCGTGGACGGGCTCGGCCGGCACCTCGCCGTCGAAGGAGACGTACCCGCTGCCTCGCAGGAGCCGGGCGCAGGCGGTGATCATCGCGGCCTCGGCGGGCTTGCGGGAGTCGAGCCCGCGGATGAAGTCGGGGTACAGCTGCTCGGCGGGCCAGTCGATGTGCAGCGCCCGGGCCACCCGGTGCAACCGCTGGAGGTCGTGTGGCTGGGGCGGCGGCAGCGTGCGCAGCAGCCCGACCCGGGCGTAGACCATGAGGGACGCGGCCGCGAAGCCGGTCAGCATCGAGATCTGCGCGTTCCACGTCTCGGCGGGAATCATCGAGCGGAACTCCAGCGACCACTCGGTGCCGCTGATCTCGACCTCCTGCTCCGGCAGTGGCAGGGAGATCCCACCACGCGCGGCCTCGCGCTGGAGCCGGAGCTCACCGACCTCGCGCAGCAGCTGCAGCACCTCGTCCGCCGTACCGTCGTCGATCGCCCGCTGCACCCCGACGTAGTCGAGCTTGGCCCGCGACCTGACCCGGGCACGCTCGACGTGCACGTCGGTGCCCTCCCCCGTCTCGTCGACATGGATGGTCCACAGCAGCGCCGGCCGCACCTGGTCGGGCAGCAGCGAGGCCGCCCCCTCGGACAGCGACGTCGGGTGGAGCGGGATCTTGGAGTCGGCGCCGTACAGGGTCTCGCCCCGCTCGTGCGAGGCGACGTCGACCGGGTCGCCCGGCGAGACGAACGCCGCGACGTCGGCGATCGCGTAGTGCACGACGAAGCCCGAGCCGTCGCGCTCGATGTGGAGCGCCTGGTCGAGGTCCATCGACGACGCGGGGTCGACGGTCACGAACGGGATGTCGGTGCGGTCGAGGTCGGGCAGCCGCGGCGACTCCGCCGCCCGCGCGGCCGCCTCCTCCACGTCGGGGGGAAATTCCGGCGTGACGTCGAGCTCCGACTGGATCGTGGTGATGCCGGCGCGCAACGACTGCGCGGCGACCTCGTCTCGGGCGTGGACGCGCACCACTCGGCTCGAGGACATGCCCCCACCTTAGTTCTCGGCGGTACGCCGCTAGCCTCGCCGCGTGCTGATCCTGCTGCCGCCCAGCGAGGGCAAGGCCGAACCCCGGCGGGGAAAGCCGCTGGACCTGTCCGGCGGAGCCCTGGCCGATGCCCGGCGGCAGGTCCTCGACGCCCTGGTCGGGCTCTGTCGTGGTCCCGAGGAGTCCGCGATGCGCATCCTGGGGCTCAGCCCCGGCCAGGTCGAGGACGTCCGCCGCAACGCGCGGCTGCCGCAGCTCCCGACGGCCCCGGCGGAGCGCGTCTACGCCGGCGTGCTGTACGACGCCCTCGGGCTCTCGTCCCTCGACGCGTCGGCCCACCGCCGGGCCCTGGCTCGGGTGGCGGTCGTGTCGTCGTTGTACGGGTTGGTGCGTCCGGGCGAGCGGATCGCGCCGTACCGGCTGGGCGGCGGGGTCACCCTGCCCGGCCTGGGCGGCGTCGCCGCACACTGGCGCCGCCACCTCGACCCGGCGGTCCGGGATGCGGCCGGCCGCGGGCTGGTGGCCGACCTCCGCTCGTCGACGTACACGGCGTTCTGGCGGCCGGACCACGACCTCGCCCGGCGGGTGGTGACCGTCCGGGTGCTGCACGAGGTGACCGGGAGGCGCCAGGTCGTCAGCCACTTCAACAAGGCGACCAAAGGGCGTCTCGTGCGCTCGCTGATGGAAGACGGACGCGACGTGCGCACCCCGACGGCGTTCGCGCGGCTGCTGGCCGAGCTGGGCTGGGCGGTCGAGGCGGGTCCGGCGACGAAGACCGGCACCCTGCTCGACGTGGTCGTCAGCGACCTGTGACCCCGCGAGGAGTACGTGGATGAGTCATGAGACTCATCCACGTAGTGCTCGGCCTACCACCGCTGCGGGTCGAGCATCTGGCCGGCCCCGGGCGGCTGGGCGTTGTACAGCCGCATCGAGCCCCGGATGCCGCTGCCACCCGGCTCTGCGAAGAACGACAGCACGGTCACCGAGGCCGTCGAGAGCTCCATCCGGAACAACGACGTCAGCGGCGCGTCGACGGCGGTGGCGACCAGGATCTTGATCGGGGTGACGTGGCTGACCACCACGACGGTCTTCCCGGCATAGCTCTCGAGCAGGCCGGCGAGCGCGTCCTGCACCCGCTTCTCGACCTCGCGGAAGGACTCGCCACCTCCCGGCGCGGCGTCGAGCGAGCCCAGCCAGTCGTCCATCTCGTCGGGACGCTGCTCGCGGACCTCGGTGAACGTCTGGCCGTCCCAGCTGCCGAACTCCATCTCCGCGAGCCCCGGCTCCTCGACCAGGCCGACGCCGAACCGCTCGGCGAGGATCTCCGCCGACTCGCGGGTACGGCGTACCGGAGAGGTGACGACCACGTCGACCGCCTCGGCGATCGGAGCCAGCCACTCGCCCACCTCGCGCACCTGCGCGCGTCCCTCGTCGGTCAGTCCGGGGTTGCTGCCCGCGAGACCACCGGAGAACCGCTTGTCGGCGGTCAGCGACGTGGCGCCATGGCGCACCAGCACGAGGGTCGTGACCGGACCGCCGGGCGACGACCAGCCGCGGGAGCCGGGGGTCTCGACCTCCTCCACCGCCGTGTCGGGCTCCTCCCGCGTGACGGCAGGCGGCTCCGGCGCGGGCGCGTCGGTGTGGAAGGTGACGCCGGAGCGTTCGCCGTCCAGGGCCTCGTTGGCGAGCCGGTCGGCATGCTTGTTCTGCTCCCGCGCCACCCAGGTGTACGTCGTCCCGAACGGCGCGAGCCGGTTGGCCTCCAGAGCCAACGGCAACATGTCGGGATGCTTGATCCTCCAGTTGCCACTCATCTGCTCCACGACGAGCTTGGAGTCCATCCGGACCTCGATGTCGGCGTCGGGGGCGAGGGTCTGCGCCATCGTGAGACCGGCGATCAGCCCGCGGTACTCCGCGACGTTGTTGCTGGCCACACCGATCGCGGTGCCGTCCTCGGCCAGCACACGGCCGGTCTCGGCGTCCTTGACCACCGCGCCGTACGACGCCTGGCCGGGGTTGCCGCGCGAGGCGCCGTCCGCCTCGATCACGACCCGGCCGATCCGCCCCGTCACAGCCCGCTCTCGGCGGTGCGCACCAGGATCCGGCTGCACTCGTCGCACCGGATCACGTCGTCGTCGGCGGCGCCCCGGATCGTCGCGAGCTCGGCGTTGTCGAGGTCGAGCATGCAGCCGCTGCAGCGGCGGGCCCGCAGCAGCGCCGCGCCGACGCCGTTCTTGGTCTCGCGCAGCTTGTCGTAGAGCGCGACGAGGTCGCCCGGCAGCTCCGCAGAGACCGGCCCGCGCTGCACCTCGAGCTCAGCCAGCGACCCGTCGATCTCGGCGAGCCTGGTGTCGCGCGCCTGCGTGACCTCGACGATCTGGGCGTCGATGCCGGTGAGCTCGCCGGTCAGCTTGTCGAGGGCGACCTGCGCCTCCTCGAGCCGTTCCATCACCTCGATCTCGTCGTCCTCGAGCGAGGTGATCCGGCGCTCCAGCGACACCATCTCCTGCTGCATCCGCTGGATGTCCTTCGGGTTGCTCACGAGCCCCTGGTCCAACCGCTGCTGGTCGCGCTCGCGACGCGCCTTCACCTGCTCGACGTCGGCGTCGACCTTCGTCTGCTCGGCGGTGAGGTCGTCGACCGCGATCCGTGCGTCCTGGGCCTGGCCCTCGATGCGTTCGCGCATCCGGGAGAGGTCGACGAGCCGCTCGAGCTCGGGGAGCGTACGCCGCTGATGACGCAGCTGGTCGGCACGTGAGTCCAGGTCCTGCAGGTCCAGCAGTCTCACCTGGGCGGACGGGTCGGCCTTCACTCAGGACTCCTCGGGTGGTCGGCGGCGGTCGATCGGGCCGGGCAGGCCGTCACCTGCGCGTCTGCCAGACGTCGGTACAGATCGTGCTCACCCGGAGCTCCACCGTATCGCCCAGCGCCGCACCCAGCCGCTCGGCCAGCTCGGGCAGCCAGGTCCACTCCGCGGCCCAGTGGCTGACGTCGAGCAGAGCGGGCCCGCCCTTCTCCAGGAACTCCGCCGCCGGATGGTGGCGCAGGTCGCTGGTCACGTAGACATCCGCGCCGGTCCCCATCACCTCGGTGAGCAGATCGTCCCCGGCACCGCCCATCACCGCCACCCGTCGTACGCCGCGCTCGGGATCGCCACCGACCAGCACCCCGCGGGGCGTCGCCGGCAGCGTTCGCGCGACCAGCTCGGCGTACTCCCCGAGCGTGGTCTCGTCCACGTCACCCACCCGCCCGGCACCGGTGCGCGCGGTGCCCGGGTCGGCCAGCTCGATCACGTCGAACGCGACCTCTTCGTAGGAGTGAGCGGCCAGCATCGCGCGCACCACGGCAGCACGCCGTGCCCGCGGGAGCACGGCCTCGATCCGCACCTCGTCGAGCCGCTCGAGGTCACCGACCGTCCCGATGGTGGGCCGGGCGCCCTCGAGCGGGCGGAACCGCCCCTCGCCGGTCACCGCCCAGGAGCAGCTGTCGTAGTCGCCGATCCGGCCGGCGCCGGCGGCCGCGATCGCCTGACGGACGGGGTCGGCGTCCTCCGGCGGCGCGAACACGACGAGCTTGTCGAGCGGTGGACCGCTCGGCACGAGGGGACGTACGTCGCGCAGACCCAGCGCCCGGGCGAGCGCGTCGGAGACGCCGGGATGGGCGACGTCGGCGTTGGTGTGCGCGGTCAGCAGACCACAGCCCGCCCTGGTCAGCGTGGCGAGCGTGCGGCCCTTGGGCGTGGTCTCGGCGACCCCGTGGACGCCGCGCAGGAACAGCGGGTGGTGGGCGAGCAGCAGGTCGGCGTCCCAGTCGGCCGCCTCCAGGGCGACCTGCTCGACGGGATCGACCGCCAGCAGGATCCGGCGTACGACGGCACCGGGGTCGCCGGCGGCGAGCCCCACGGCGTCCCAGTCCTCGGCGGTCTGCAGGGGATACCAGTGGTGGACGAGCTCGACCACCTCGGCCACGGTCGGAGCCTGCGTCGACACCACCCGACCCTAGCCGGACGTCTCGGCTAGACGGTATGACGTGACTGGCTCGTCCTGAGTTGGTTGCGGGCCGGGGCCTCGCTCACAAGATTCGTGGTTGCCGGGCAGGGGCTGCCTGCTCGGCCTATCCATCAATTGTGGGAGGCCCCGGGTGTTTACCGAGCGTACTGACCGCCGCCGGGATCCGGTGCGAGGTCGTCGCCCCGTCGAAGCTCCAGCGGCCCAGCGGTGACCGGGTCAAGACAGATGCCAAGGACGCGGTCCACCTGGCGCGCCTGCTGCGGTT
>JAICSK010000124.1 GCA_025936915.1 Nocardioides sp. | reverse complement strand
GCGCGTCCGGGTCACGGTCAACACCGACAACAGATTGATGAGCCAGACCTCGATGACCGACGAGATGGCCGCGCTGGTCGAGGCGTTCGGCTACGACCTGGCCCGGCTCCGGTGGTTCACCATCAACGCGATGAAGTCGGCCTTCCTGCCCTTCGACGAGCGGCTCGCGATCATCGACGAGGTCGTCAAGCCGGGGTACGACGCCCTCGGGGCGTGAGGGCCGGGTGCCGACCGGCTAGCCCACCCGGTCGATCACCAACGGCGTCGGGGTGAACGCCGAGCCGTCGCCGATGTCGAAGCCACCCTCCAGCGACTCCAGCGCGCGCTCGAAGCGCTCGGGCTCGTCGGTGTGCAGGGTGAACAGCGGCCTGCCCTCCGTCACCTCGTCCCCTGGCCGGGCGTGCCAGACGACGCCGGCACCGGCCTGCACGGCATCCTCCTTGCGCGCCCGGCCGGCTCCGAGCCGCCAGGCCGCCAGCCCGACGGCGAGGGCGTCGAGGCGGGTCAAGGTGCCCGACGCGGGGGCGGGTACGACGTGCGTCTCGCGCGAGGTCGGTAGTGACGCGTCGACGTCGCCGCCCTGGGCCGAGATCATCGCCCGCCAGGCGTCCATCGCCGACCCGTCGGACAGCTTGTCCGCCGGGTCGACGTCGCCCCGGCCGGCCGCTGCCAGCATCTCGCGGGCCAGTGCCACGGTGAGCTCGACGACATCGGCCGGACCGCCGCCGGCGAGGACCTCGAGCGACTCCTGCACCTCGACCGCGTTGCCCGCGGTCAGGCCCAGAGGCGTCGACATGTCGGTGAGCAGGGCGACGGTGGCGACCCCGGCGTCCTGGCCCAGCGCCACCATCGTCGTGGCCAGCTCGTGGGCCTCGTCGACGGTCCGCATGAAGGCACCGGTCCCGACCTTGACGTCGAGCACCAGGGCGCCGGTGCCCTCGGCGATCTTCTTCGACATGATCGAGGTCGCGATCAGCGGGATCGCCGGCACCGTGCCGGTCACGTCGCGGAGCGCGTACAGCTTCTTGTCCGCCGGCGCGAGTCCGTCGCCGGCCGCGCACACCACCGCCCCGACCGACTCCAGCTGGGCGAGCATCTCCTCGTTGGACAGGGTGGCCCGCCAGCCGGGGATCGACTCGAGCTTGTCGAGCGTCCCACCCGTGTGGCCGAGCCCGCGCCCGCTCAGCTGCGGGACCGCCACCCCGCACGCCGCGACCAACGGCGCCAGGGGCAGGGTGATCTTGTCCCCCACACCGCCGGTGGAGTGCTTGTCGGCGGTCGGCCGCGAGAGCGAGGAGAAGTCCATCCGCTCCCCCGACGCGATCATCGCGGACGTCCAGCGACCGATCTCCCGCCGGCTCATCCCGTTCAGCAGGATCGCCATCAGCAGCGCCGACATCTGCTCGTCGGCGACGTCGCCCCGGGTGTAGGCCTCGACCACCCAGTCGATCTGGCTGTCCGACAGCTCCTGCCGGTCGCGCTTGGCGCCGATGACCTCCACCGCGTCATGCGCCATCGACGGCCTCCAGGTCCTCGGGCCCGAAGGCGTCGGGCAGCACCTCGTCCATGCGTCGTACGCCGTGGGTCGTGAGCAGCTCGAGCGACGCACCGCCGTTCTCCCACAGCAGCTGTCGGCACCGGCCGCACGGCATGATCACGTCGCCGTCACCGTTGACGCACACCACGTGGGTCAGCCGTCCGCCCCCGGTCGCGTGCAGCGAGCTGACGACGCCGCACTCGGCGCAGAGGACGACCCCGTAGGCGGCGTTCTCGACGTTGCAGCCGACCACCACCCGGCCGTCGTCCACCGTCGCGGCGGCGCCGACCGGGAAGCGGGAGTACGGCGCGTACGCGCGCCGTGACACCGCCACGGCCTCGGCGCGCAGGGCCTCCCAGTCGAAGGGGTCGTCTGGGTCGTCGGTGGAGCGGGTCGAGACCACGGAGCTCCTCAGCCCTTCACGTAGGGCTCGCCGTCGGCCGCAGGAGCCCGGACCTTCCCGACCAGCCCGGCCACGGCCAGGATCGTGGCGAGGTAGGGCACCATCGCGACCACGTTGGAAGGGATCGACGGCGCATTGATCGAAAGCGTCACCTGCATCGCCGAGGCGAAGCCGAACAGCAGCGCCGCCCCGACCGCGCCACGCGGGCTCCAGCGCCCGAAGATCAACGCGGCCAAGGCGATGAACCCCTGCCCGGAGGTGATGTTCTTCTGGAACTGGCCCACCGAGAAGATGAAGTACGCGCCGCCCAGCCCGGCGATCGCACCGCCCAGGATCACGTTGCGGTAGCGCATCGCGAGCACCCGGATGCCCACGGTGTCGGCGGCCCGAGGGTGCTCCCCGACGGCGCGGGTGCGCAGGCCCCACCGGGTGCGGAACAGCCAGACGTCGACGGCGATGATCAGCACGTAGGTGATGTAGACGATCGTGTAGGTGTCGAACAGCAGAGGCCCGAGCACGGGGATGTCGCCCAGCAGCGGGACCTTGTGCAGCTCCATCAGCGGCGTCGTGTTCAGGGTGTCGGTGTGGGGCTGCATGAACACGTCGTAGAGGAACCCGGTCAGGCCGGCGGCGAAGACGTTGAGCACGACCCCGAGAACCACCTGGTTGACCAGGTAGCGGATCGCGAACACCGCCAGGATCGCTCCGATCAAGGCACCGGCGAAGGCTCCCGCGAGCATGCCGGCGGTGATCCCGACGAGCGACCCGATCAGGGCGCTGGCGAAGGCCCCCGCCAGCATCTGCCCCTCGATGGCGACATTGATCACCGCCGAGCGCTCGCACATCACGCCGCACAGCGCACCGAGGATCAGCGGAACGGCCAGCGCGATGCCGCTGTTCAGCAGGCCCACGACGTCCACGGTCGAGAAGGAGCTCGCCGATGCCAACCAGCAGAGGAGGGCGGCGACGAACAAGAAGATGCCCACGCCCATCACGAGCCCGAAGAACCGCCGACGAGGCGCGAGCAGCCAGAGCACTCCCAGCAGGGCGGTGACGCCCCCGGCGACGTAGGCCACCGGCGTGGCCGGAACGGTGAAGTGCGGCACATGGTCGGCGTTGAGGGCGCCGAGCCGGATGCTGGCGTCGAGGTGGTGGTGGCCGTCGACACCGAACCGCCAGATCGTGACGAGGCCGATGAAGACCAGCGCCAGTCCGGCGCCCAGGCGTTGGGCGCGCGAGACCGGGACCCGGGTGACGACGTGCTCGACGACGAGCTGGTCGGGGGTTTGCACGGTGGCGGTCGTCATCCGTTCCAGCCTTTCGCCAGGGCGGCGCCGCTCACGCCGGCCGCCGAGCCCTTGAGTCGGTACATCGCCCGCACCAGCATCGGCGCCGCGATGAACAGCACGATCAACGACTGGATCACCTGCACCAGGTCGACCGGCGTCCCGGTCGAGGACTGCATCTGGGTGCCGCCCGCGTGGAGGGCGCCGAACAGCAGACCCGCGGCGACGATCCCCTTCGGGCTGGCTCGGCCGAGCAGAGCCACGGTGATCCCGTCGAAGCCGATGCCCGCGTCGATGTCTCCGGTGATCCGGCTGTTGGTGCCCAGGATCTGGCTGACCCCGGCGAGTCCGCACAGGCCGCCGGCGATCAGCATCACCGTGATGTAGCTGTTCTCCACGTTCATGCCGGCGGTCCGGGACGCGAACGGGTTGGCGCCGACGGCGCGCAGACGGAAGCCGAGGGTGCTGCGGGTGAGCAGCCAGTGCACGAACCACGCCGCCAGCAGGGCGAGGAAGATGCCGCTGTGTACGCGCAGGGAGTCGCCGAGGAGGGGTGGGAGCTGTGCGCTGCCGTGCACCTGGTAGGAGATCGCCTGGCCCGAACCGGACTGCTGGAAGCCCTTGGCCGTGAGCAGGTAGGCCAGGAAGAAGAACGCGACGTAGTTGAGCATGATCGTGGTGATCACCTCGTGGGCACCGGTCTTGGCCTTGAGGAACCCGGCGAGGCCGCCCCACGCGGCGCCGCCCAGGGCGCCGGCGATGATGCCGAGCAGCAGGTGCAGACCTGGGGGCAGGTCCCAGTGGAAGCCCACGAACCCGGCGCAGACCGCGCCCATGATCACCTGTCCCTGGCCCCCGATGTTGAACAGGCCCGCGCGGAACGCCAGTCCGACCGAGAGGCCGGCGAGGATCAGGGGGGTGGCGTTGGTGACGGTCTCCGAGATCGGGCCCAGGTACCCGGCCAGAGTCCCCTTCGAGGCCGTGTGGGGGTTGAAGATCGCGCCCTGGAACAACGCGACGTAGCCGCGCCAGATCGCCGCGAAGCCGTAGTGGAAGGTGTCCCAGGGGTACTGGAAGAAGTAGTGGGATGCATCCTGGGTCTGCGGATCGGCCACCGCGATCAGAATGCCGCCCAGCACCATCGCTGTGACGAACGCCAACAACGTGACCACGAGCGAGCTGGCCCGTGCATAGCGCGCCCAGAACCCTCGCGGTCGCTCCTCGCCACCCTCGGGCGTCGTCAGCGCGGCCTGCGGGTCGGCTGCCGGATCGGCCGTCTGCTCGCTCACGACGAGGACACCTCCTTCACCGTCGACTCGGCGCCGGGGACCGTGCCGGCCATGAGCAAGCCGATCTCCCCGGGGTCGGCCCCGGTCGGCAACTCACCGATGATCTTGCCGCGATACATCACACCGATCCGGTCGGCCAACCCGAGGACCTCGTCGAGCTCGGTCGAGATGACGACCACCGCCGCGCCGTTGTCGCGCTCGGCGACGATCCGGCGGTGGACGAACTCCATCGAGCCCACGTCGAGCCCCCGGGTCGGCTGGGCGACGATCAGCACCTTGAGCGGTCGCGACAGCTCGCGGGCGAGCACGACCTTCTGCTGGTTGCCGCCCGACAGGGTCGATGCCGTGTGCTCGATCGAGGACGTGCGGACGTCGAACTCCTCGACCCGCTCGTGTGCGTTGCGGTCGATCCGGTCGAGGTCGAGCGAGACACCGCGGGAGAACGGCGCGCGGTGGTAGAGGTCGAGCACCAGGTTCTCCGCGACCGTGAAGCTGCTGACCAGGCCGTCGTGGAGCCGGTCCTCCGGCACGTAGCCCACGCCCAGGCCGATCATCGCGTCGATGCCGGCCCGGGTGACGTCGCGACCCTCGAGGGTGACCGTCCCCGACTCCACCGTCTCGAGGCCGACCAGGGCCTCCGTCAGCTCGGTCTGCCCGTTGCCCTGCACCCCGGCCAGTGCATAGATCTCGCCGGCGCGCACGGAGAAGCTCACGTCGTCCACCATGACCTGTCCGGCGTGGTCGACCACCCGCAGATCGGTCACCTCGAGGACCGGGTCGCCCGGCTCGCGCGGCTCCTTCTCGATCTCGAGGGAGACGGGACGGCCCACCATCATCGAGGCCAGCTCCGCGGACGAGGCGGTGGGGCTGGCCTCCCCGACGACCTTGCCCCGGCGGATCACGGTGATGCGGTCGGCGACGGCCCGGACCTCCCGGAGCTTGTGGGTGATGAAGACGATCGAGGTCCCGCCCTCCTTGAGCGACCGCATGACCGCCATCAGGTCGTCGGTCTCCTGAGGGGTCAGCACGGCAGTCGGCTCATCGAGGATCAGCACCCGGGCCTCACGGATGAGGGCCTTCAGGATCTCCACCCGCTGCTGCACGCCGACCGGAAGGTCCTGGATCAGGGCGTCGACCGGCACATGCAGTCCGTAGCGCTCGGAGACCTCGCGCACCTCGCGGTGCGCTGCCCGCCTGTTCAGGAAGCCGAAACGGGTCCGTTCGTGGCCGAGCTCGATGTTCTCGGCCACGGTGAAGACGGGAATCAGCATGAAGTGCTGGTGGACCATCCCGATGCCCGCCCGCATGGCATCACCGGGCCCCCCGAACGTCACCGGCACGTCGTCGACGAGGATCTGTCCCTCGTCGGGTTGGTAGAGGCCGTACAGCACGTTCATCAGCGTGCTCTTGCCGGCACCGTTCTCCCCCAGGAGCGCGTGGATCTCGCCGGGCTCGACCACGAGGTCGATGGAGTCGTTGGCGACCAGGTCGCCGAACCTCTTGGTGATGCCGCGAAGCTCGAGCCTCACGTGTGGACCTCCCTGCCCTCTCGCCCGCCCGATCGCGCTGTCATCCCCGCCTCATCATGGCGCACGCTCCATGGGACGTGCCGAGGGGGAGCGCCCGTGTTCAGGCGCTCCCCCTGTGGCACTAGCTCACCGAGACTGGCTCACTGAGGCTGGCTCGGCGAGGTGATCTTGATCTTGCCGGAGATGATGTCCTGCTTGATCTGGTCGAGCGCGCTCTTGACGTCTGACGGCACCTTGCTGTCGAAGTCGTGGAACGGCGCCAGGCCGGTGCCGTTGTTGGCGAGAGTGCCGACGTAGCCACCCTTGGGGAAGCTTCCCGAGGCGGCCTGCGTGACGTACTGGTTGACCGAGTCGCTGAGGTTCTTGGTCACCGAGGTCAGGAAGTACTTGCAGTACTGGGCCACGCTCTCGCAGCCGTCGGTGTCGACCCAGATCACCGAGAGCTGGCCGCCCGAGGCTGCCGCCGCCGCCGCCGAGCCCACGCCCGTGCCACCGGCGACCGGGAAGACGATGTCCGCGCCCTGCTGCTGGAACTGTGCGGTGATCTGCTTGCCCTTGTTGGCGTCGGTGAAGGAGTTGGCGAACGTGCCGCCCTTCTGGTTCTTCTCGTCCCAGCCGAGGACCTGGACGTTCGCGCCCTTCTGCTGGTTGTAGTACTGCACGCCCTCCCAGAAGCCGTCCATGTAGATGGTGACCGGCGGGATGTTGAGGCCGCCGTACGTCGCGACCTTCCCGGTCTTGCTCATGGCCGCCGCGAGGTAGCCGCCGAGGAAGCCGCCCTGCGCGGTGTTGTACTGCAGGCCGTAGACGTTCTTGAAGCCCTGGTTGCTGTTGTCGATCTCGGCGTAGTGCTGCTTGGGGTTGGCCTTGGCCTCCTTGGCGACCGCCTGGTACATCAAGCCGCCCACCGCGATCACGGTGTCGCAGCCCTTGTTGGTCTCCGCGGTGAGGTTGGGCACGTAGTCGTTCTGCGACGACGACGGGACGTAGGAGACGTCGATGTTCGGGTTGGCCTTGTGGGCGGCCTCCATACCGGCCCACGACGACTGGTTGAACGAGTGGTCGTCGACGCCGCCGACGTCGAGAACCATGCATGCCTTGAGGCTGCCGCCGGCGGACGAGCTGTTGCTGCTCGTGGGCCCGGAGCTCGTCGGTTGGGTGGCAGTGCTGGAGCTCGGCTTGCCGCAGCCGGCGACCAGAAGGCTTGCCGCCCCGAGCGCGGCGACGATCTTGAGTGGGTGGCGCAAAAGTCTCTCCTCGTTCGTCCCGCACCCCTGGAGCGGGAAAATGTTCGGCTCACCCTAGTGCACGAACGCGCGCTCGTCGCCACCTGACGGCGAGTGTCAGGCGGTGTGACCGAACAGTGACCCGAACGGGCCGTGAGGACTCACCCAGCGCCGACCGCGACAGCGGCGAGCACCTTCGCGCCGATCGCCGTCGCGCGTTCGTCGACGCGCAGGTTTCCCTGGTGGATGTCGTACGTCGGGCCGCCCGGCGCGCGGGTGCCGAGCCGTCCCATCGCGCCGGACACCCGGGTCAGGTACCACGCGAAGTCCTCGCCGCCGAGGCTCTGCGAGGTGGGCGCCCGGCCATGGGTGCCCAGCACCTCGTCGACGGCCCTGCCGAGCAGGGCCGCCGAGGCCGCGTCGTTGACCACCGGCGGGACCCCGCGGTGGTAGTCGACCCGAGCCTCCACGCCGTACGGCGCGACGATCTCGGCCACGTGCCGGCGGATGCGGTCCTCCATGTCCGTCCAGGCGACGGCATCGAGCATCCGCACCGTTCCCGCGAGCGTGCCGGCGTCGGGGATGACGTTGACCGCACGCCCGGCCTCCAGCCGCCCCCAGACGACGCTGACGCCGGTGCGGGGGTCGAGCCGTCGCGAGAGGACGGCAGGCAGCTCGGTCACGATCTTGGCGAGGGCGAAGGTCAGGTCCTCGGTCAGGTGTGGGCGGCTGGTGTGGCCACCCTTGCCGGAGAGGCTGACCTGGAGGGCGTCGGCAGCGCCGGTGATCGCGCCCTCGCGCAGCCCGACCTGGCCGACGTCGATCGCCGGGTCGCAGTGGAGGCAGAAGATCCGGCTGACGTCGTCGAGCGCACCGAGCTCCATCAACCGGGTCGCCCCACCGGGCATGACCTCCTCGGCCGGCTGGAACAACAGCCGCACACGACCGGGCAGCCGACCGGCGGCCTCCACCTCGGCCAACGCCAGGCCGGCGCCGAGCAGCGCAGTGGTGTGGACGTCGTGGCCGCACGCGTGGGCGACGCCGGGCACCTGGCTGCGCCAGGGGTCGGGCGTGAGGTCGTTGACCGGGAGTGCGTCGAGGTCGGCGCGCAGTGCGACCCGTGGGCCGTCGCCGCCGCCGAGGTCCGCGATCAGCCCGGAGTCGCCGGTCCGGGTGACTCGCCACCCGACCTCGTCGAGGTGATGGCCGACCAGGTCGGTCGTCCGGCTCTCCTCCCAGGAGAGCTCCGGGTGGGCATGGAGGTCGCGCCTCAGGTCGACGAGGTCGTCCTCGCGCTTGTCGACCACCGTCTCGACGATCGCGAGCGCTTCTTCCCTGGACATGACCGTCCGAGGTTAGTTCACCGTCGGGTCGGGGTCCTCATCGCCGTCGTACGCCGCGAGGATCCGGTCGGCGGCTGCGACCGCGGGCAGCTCGCCGTCCAGCACGAGCTGCCGCACCTCGGTGCGCACGCGTCGTACCGGCTCCGAACGGCGCAGGCGCTGCTCGAGCTCGTCGCGCACGAGCGCCCAGGCGAAGTCGAGCTGCTGGTGCGCACGCTTCTCGGCGAGCCCGTCGGCGCCGAGCCGGTCGCGATGGGCCAGCACCTCGTCCCACACACCGTCGACACCGACTCCGGTGAGGCCCGAGCAGGTCACCACCGCCGGCGCGCGCTCGCGGCCGTGCACCATCCGCAGGGCGCTCCCGAGCTCGCGCGCGGCCGACCGCGCCTCGGTCTCGCGATCACTCCCGCCCACACTGTCGGCCTTGTTCACCGCGATCACGTCGGCGAGCTCGAGGATGCCGCGCTTGATGCCCTGGAGCTGGTCTCCGGTGCGGGCCAGGGTGAGGAACAGGAAGGTGTCGACCATGCCCGCGACCGTCGTCTCCGACTGGCCGACACCGACGGTCTCGACCAGCACGACGTCGTACGCCGCGGCCTCCAGCACCAGCATCGCCTGGCTGGTGGCCCGGGCGACGCCGCCGAGCGTGCCGGCGCTGGGGCTGGCCCGGACGAACGCCCGGTCGTCGGTGGCCAGGCGCGGCATCCGCGTCTTGTCTCCGAGCACCGAGCCGCCGGTCCGCCGGCTGCTCGGGTCGACCGCCAGGACGCCCACGCGGTGCCCGGCCTCCGTCAACCGGACGCCGAGCGCCTCGATGAACGTCGACTTCCCGACGCCGGGTACGCCCGAGATGCCGACCCGGACGGCAGGATCCTCCGGCGCGGGCAGCCGCGTGAGCAGCTCGCGCGCCTCGGCACGGTGCTCGGGACGACTCGACTCGACCAGCGTGATCGCGCGGCTGACCGCGGCGCGGCGGCCGGCGACGACCTCGTCGGCCAGCGGCCCCATCAATGGTCCAGCTGCTCGCGCAGCCTGCCCAGCAGGTCGAGCGCCGACCTCGCGATCACGGTGCCGGGCAGGAACACCTCGGCGGCGCCCATCTCCTCGAGCGTCGGCACGTCCCCGGGCGGGATCACCCCGCCGACCACGACCATGATGTCGTCGCGTCCGTGCTCGGCCAGTGCCTTCTTCAACGCCGGCACCAGGGTCAGGTGCCCGGCCGCGAGACTGCTGACACCGACGATGTGGACATCGGCGTCGACGGCCTGCTGGGCGACCTCCTCCGGCGTCGAGAACAGCGGCCCGACGTCGACGTCGAAACCCATGTCCGCGAACGCGCTGACGATCACCTTCTGGCCGCGGTCGTGGCCGTCCTGGCCCATCTTCGCGATCAGGATCCGAGGGCGGCGACCCTCGGCTTCCTCGAACGCCGCCGTGGCGTCGAGCACCTGCCGGACGAGGCCGTCGCCGGCGCTGCCGGACTCGTCCCTGAACACACCCGAGATCGTACGGATCTGCGCCTGGTGGCGGCCCCACACCTTCTCCAGCGCGCCGCTGATCTCGCCGACGGTCGCCTTCGCTCGCGCGGCGTCCACCGCGAGGGCGAGCAGGTTGTCCTTCTGCCCCTCCCCGTCGCCGGCGGCCCGGGTGAGTGCCTCGAGGGCTCGTCGTACGTCGTCGTCGTCGCGCTCGGCTCGGAGACGCTCGAGCTTGGCGAGCTGCTGACGGTAGACCTCGTCGTTGTCGACCTTGAGGACGTCGAGAGGCTCCTCGTCGTCGAGCCGGTAGGTGTTGACGCCGATCACCGCCTGGGCGCCGGAGTCGATCCGGGCCTGGGTGCGCGCGGCCGCCTCCTCGATCCGGAGCTTGGGGATGCCCTGCTCGATGGCCGTCGCCATCCCACCCGCGCGCTCGACCTCACCGATGTGGGCCCAGGCCCGCTCGGCGAGGTCGTGGGTGAGCCGTTCGACGTAGTAGCTGCCGGCCCACGGGTCGATGGTCCAGGTGGTGCCGCTCTCCTGCTGGAGCAGCAGCTGGGTGTTGCGGGCGATCCGGGCACTGAAGTCGCTGGGAAGGGCGATCGCCTCATCGAGGGCGTTGGTGTGCAGGCTCTGCGTGTGCCCCTGCGTCGCCGCCATCGCCTCGATGCAGGTGCGGGCGACGTTGTTGAAGGCGTCCTGGGCGGTCAGGCTCCAGCCGCTGGTCTGGCAGTGGGTGCGCAGGCTGAGGCTGCGCGGGTCGCTCGGTCCGAAGTCGCGCACGAGTCGTGCCCACAACGCGCGGGCTGCTCGCAGCTTCGCCACCTCCATGAAGAAGTTCATCCCGATGGCCCAGAAGAAGCTGAGACGCGGAGCGAAGCGGTCGACGTCGAGCCCGGCGCCGATGCCGGTGCGGAGGTACTCGACCCCGTCGGCGAGGGTGTAGGCGAGCTCGAGGTCCGCCGTCGCTCCCGCCTCCTGCATATGATAGCCGGAGACCGAGATCGGGTTGAACTTCGGCATCTTC
>JAICSK010000080.1 GCA_025936915.1 Nocardioides sp. | reverse complement strand
GTTCGGCATGGACTCGATGTTCAGCTCGGCCAAGATCTACAACCCGGCCGGCCAGCACTACGAGTCGGTCGACCGCAAGCTGCTGCTCGCCTGGAAGGAGTCGCCGCAGGGGCAGATGCTCCACGAGGGCATCTCCGAGGCCGGCTGCGTCGCCTCCGCGACCGCCGCGGGATCGTCGTACGCCACCCACGGCGAGCCGATGATCCCGGTCTACATCTTCTACTCGATGTTCGGCTTCCAACGGACCGGGGACGGCATCTGGGCGATGGCCGACCAGCTGGCCCGCGGCTTCCTGCTCGGTGCGACGGCCGGACGTACGACGCTCACCGGTGAGGGTCTGCAGCACGCCGACGGTCACTCGCCGCTGTTGGCGTTGAGCAACCCCGCCGTCGTGCACTACGACCCGGCGTACGCCTACGAGATCGCGCACATCGTGCAGGACGGGCTCCGCCGGATGTACGGCTCGAGCGAGGAGCACCCGCACGGCGAGGACATCATCTACTACCTGACCGTCTACAACGAGCCGCTCAGCCACCCGGCCGAGCCGGAGAACCTCGACGTCGAGGGACTGCTCAAGGGGATCTACCACTTCTCCGGGCCGCTCGACGGGCTGGCGGACGACTCCCCGCGCGTCCAGCTGATGGCCAGCGGCGTCGGGCTCCCCTGGATCCAGCGCGCCCAGGAGCTGCTCCGGGACGACTGGGGCGTGGCGGCCGACCTGTGGTCGGTCACGTCGTGGAACGAGCTGTCCCGCGAGGCCCTCGCGGCCGAGGAGTGGAACCTCATGCACCCGCTCGAGGAGCCGCGACCGGCGTACCTCACCGAGAAGCTCGAGGATGCGCAGGGACCCGTCGTCGCGGTGAGCGACTACATGCGGGCCGTGCCGCAGTCGATCTCACGCTGGGTGCCGCAGCGGTTCCACGCGCTCGGCGCGGACGGCTTCGGCTTCGCCGACACCCGGGCGGCGGCACGGCGCTTCTTCAAGATCGACGCGGAGTCGGTGGTGTGCCAGGCCCTCGCGGCGCTCGCCGAGGAGGGGCGGATCGGCCGCGACGCCGTGCAGAAGGCGCTCGACCACTACCGGATCGACGACCCGACCGCGGTGTCCGGCGTGAAGCAGGAAGGTGGCGACGCCTGACCCGTCTACGCTGAGGGCTCATGCGCGATCGGGGGAACAGCACCACATGAGCCGACCGACCATCCTCACCGTCGACGACGATCCACAGGTGTCTGCTGCGCTCACCCGCGACCTCAAGCGCCGCTACGGCTCGGAGTACCGCGTGCTCTCGGCCACCTCGGCGGCCCAGGCGCTCGAGCTGCTCTCTACCCTGGCGCTGCGGACCGATCCGGTCGCGCTGATCGTCAGCGACCAGAAGATGCCGGAGAAGACCGGCATCGAGCTGCTCGGCGAGTCGCGCGACCTGGCGCCCGAGGCCAAGCAGCTGTTGCTCACCGCGTACGCCGACACCGACGTGGCGATCAGCGCGATCAACGAGATCGGCCTCGACTACTACCTGCTCAAGCCGTGGGACCCACCGGAGGACCGGTTGTTCCCCATCGTCGACGACCTGCTCGGCGACTGGCGGCGCGGCCACCCGGAGGTCACCAACGACGTCCAGGTGGTCGGCGACAGGTGGTCGGACCGCGCACACGAGCTGAAGACGTTCCTGGCCCGTAACCACGTGCCCTACCGCTGGTACGACGTCGAACGCGACGACGAGGGCCGGCGGCTGTTCGACCTCTCCGGCGGAGATCGCACCGACCTCCCGCTCGTGCTCGTGCCCGACCGCGAGCCCTTGCGCGCCCCGAGCCTGCTCGACGCGGCCGGCGCCCTGGGCTTGCACGTGGAGGCCGAGCACCCGCTGTACGACGTGTGCATCGTCGGCGGCGGTCCCGCCGGGCTGGCGGCGGGGGTGTACGCCGCGTCCGAGGGCCTCAAGACCGTCATCGTCGAGCGCGAGGCGCCCGGCGGTCAGGCCGGGCAGAGCTCCGCGATCGAGAACTACCTGGGGTTCCCGAAGGGACTGAGCGGCTCCGACCTCGCCCAGCGTGCGCTCGCCCAGGTCTCGCGGTTCGGCGCCGAGCTGGTGCTGGCGCGTGACGTCGTCGGGCTGGAGCAGCGCGGCACGGTACGCGCGGTGCTGTTCGAGGGCGGCGGCGAGATCGAGGCACGCTCGATCGTGGTGTCGACCGGCGTCTCCTACCGGCGGCTCGAGGCCGAGGGCGTCGACCGGCTCCAGGGCAAGGGCATCTACTACGGCGCGAGCGCGGCCGAGGCGTCGCAGACGGCCGGAGAGATGGTCTACATCGTCGGCGGTGCCAACTCCGCCGGCCAGGCGGCCCTCAACTTCGCCAAGCACGCGAAGGAGGTGACGCTGGTCGTGCGCGGGTCGGACCTCCTGGCCACGATGTCGACGTACCTCGTGGACCGGATCACGGCCGCGCCCAACGTCTCCGTCCGCTGTGCCACCGAGATCGGCGCGGTCGACGGGGCGGAGCACCTCGAGCGGCTCACCCTCGTCGAGCGGGGCTCCGGCCAGCGCGAGGAGGTGGAGGCGTCGTGGCTGTTCGTGTTCATCGGTGCCTCACCGCGCACCGACTGGCTCGGCGGGCCGGTCGCCCGTGACGCGCACGGCTTCGTGCTGACCGGTCCCGAGGTGCTGGCGACCGAGGCCACCTGGGGCCTCGCTCGCGCGCCGTTCGCGCTCGAGACGAGCATCCCCGGCGTGTTCGCCGCCGGTGACGTGCGGCTCGACTCGATGAAGCGGGTCGCGTCGGCGGTCGGTGAGGGCGCGATGTCGATCTACCTGGTCCATCGCTACCTGGCGACGGTCTGAGAGGCCCGCGCATGGACGTCGAGGAGCTGCGCGGCATCGAGCTGTTCACCGGGCTGACCGACGACCAGCTCGCCGACCTCGCCACCGGTGGCGACGAGGTGCCGTTCGAGCCGGGAGACGTCGTCTTCACCGAGGGCGAGCACGCCGACGAGTGGTGGGTGCTCCTCGAGGGCTCCCTCGACCTGGTGCGCAAGGTCGGCCGCGAGGACGTGGTGGTGGCGCGGATGGACGTGCCGGGTCGGTGGGCGGGCGGCTTCCGGGCCTGGGACGACAACGGCATCTATCTGGCGACCGGTCGCGGGGCGACGCCCGGACGTGTGCTCCGGCTCGACGCGCCGCACCTGCGCGAGCTCGTCAACCGGTGGTTCCCGCTCGCCGGACACCTGATCGGCGGGCTGCACCACACCGCCCGCTCGATCGAGTCGACGGTCCGGCAGCGCGATGCGCTGGTGACCCTCGGCACGCTGGCCGCCGGGCTCGCGCACGAGATCAACAACCCGGCAGCGGCCGCGAGCCGCACGGTCGACGACCTGGGCCGGTGCTGCGACGCGCTGCTCGAGGCGCTCACCCGGCTGGCCCACGGCGACATCACGGCCGCGCAGTTCAGCGCGCTCGACGACCTCCGACGGTCGACCGTGGCGCCCGGCGCCCTCGACGCCCTCGACCTGGCCGACCGCGAGAGCGACCTGGCACTGTGGTTGGAGCAGCGCGGCGTCCCGGACGCCTGGCGCATCGCCGGGCCACTGGTCTCCGGCGGCATCGACGTTGCCTGGTGCGAGCGCGCCCACGACGCGATGGGAGACGACGCACTGTCCCCCGCGCTCGAGTGGGTGTCGGCCACGATGGCGTCCAAGACGCTGCTGGGGGAGCTGAAGGACGCCGTCCAGCGGATCTCGGAGCTGGTCGCGGCCGTTCGGTCCTACTCCCAGATGGACCGCGCCTCCGCGCAACGGGTCGACGTGCGCGACGGCCTCGAGAGCACGGTGACGATGCTCGGTCACAAGCTGAAGAGCGGCGTGGCCGTGGTCCGCGAGTACGCCGACCTGCCGGAGATCCAGGCCTACCCCGGCGAGCTCAACCAGGTCTGGACCAACCTGATCGACAACGCGGTGGACGCCATGGACGGTCAGGGAACGTTGACGCTGCGTACCCGCGCCGAGGGCGACTGGGTGATCGTGGAGATCGCGGACACCGGCCCCGGCATGCCGCCCGAGGTCGTCGCCCGCGCCTTCGAGCCGTTCTTCACCACCAAGGACGTCGGCAGGGGTACCGGCCTCGGCCTCGACATCGCCCGCCGGATCGTGGTCGAGCGCCACGGCGGTCTGATCGACATCGACTCCCCCGCCGCCGAGGGCAAGGGCACCGTGATGCGCGTCAGCCTCCCGGTCAAGGCGCGCAGCTGATCCGGTCCTCTGCCGAAGGTCTCGGCAGTGGCCTGTCAGGGCGCTCATCCAGCCGATGGGGCACCTCGTCAGGGCGGGCCGATCCAGACCGCCAGGTGTTCCAGCAGGTGGGCGCGTGGTCAATCGCGCTGCACCTCGCCGACGGTGCTGCTCGGGATTTTCTCCCGACCCGATCGGGAAGCGACCCCTGGTGTCGAGGCGAGGGCTTGACCAGCCTCTGGTGTCAGTTCGACGCAAGCATCAATCGAGAGGAACCCACGATGAGGAAAGCCCCGGTGTCGGCGGCGGTCGTGGCAGTCAGCGCTTTGACCGTAGCGCTCTCAGCCCTTCCGGCAACCGCACAATCTGTCCCAAGCGGTTGCGGTACGACGATCTTCACGTCGTGCAGCGAGACCGACCACTACAGCCAGATCTACCAATGGCTCGGTGACGACGCAGCACCGAGCACCTGCCCGGCGTATTTCAGCGAGTGGGCGCTCGCAACGGGTCCGACGAACGCTGTCCAGCACGTGACCTTCAACAAGGACGGTGACGGTCGGTTCACCAGCACGTGGACCGGAGATGACACCATCGCCTTCTACCCGGCCGGCTCGGTCACGATCGTCACCGATCAGGACGGCAACGTGATCTCTGCGGACATCCACGGACCAGCCGATCAGGTGCTGACCGGACACCTGACCGAGTGGGACGGCGGCTCGTTCAACAACCAGAGCAGCGTCGTGGGATTCACCTTCGGTTTCGAAGGCTCCGACCAGGCGGGGAACCCCATCAAGGTTCACGGCGCGAGCCACGGGAACTGGATACCCGGTTCTGACCCCGCTGGGCCTCCGTCGAACGGCCACACCTCGATGACCTGCGGCTGAACCCGACCCGCAGAGCTCTCACCGCTGACGGGCGCTCTTCGACGATGAGCGGTGACCTCAGCACCGTTCAGGCGCAAGAAATGGAGTAGATCTCACCGCCGCCTGCGGGCAGATCTCGTCTCGGCGCAACAAGCGGTGAGAAAGGCACCGTTTGTGCGGGGCGAACGGTGCCGGAGCCACCGCCTGTGACATCCACCTACGTGCCGCGTTGACGTGCGGCCGACCGGGTGAGGCGCCCGCTCTCGGGGGGCGATCGCGCCGTGGCGAGGTCCGCATCCAGGTCGGGAGTTTGCAGCGGCTCCGACAGCCCGTTACCGGATCAGTCCGTAGGCACGCGTCGGCGTCAGCCGGACGGCGACGCGTTGGTCGGCGACCATGGCGCGGCGGTAGTCGTCCCAGTCGGAGTGCTCGCCGCTGACCGCGCGGAAGTAGGCGACCAGCTCCTCGACCGCGTCGTCGTGCGGATCGGCGGCCACGTCGGAGAACGACGCCTCGGCCTCGAGCACGGCGTAGGACCAGAAGCTGGTGCCGTCGACCTTGAGCGCCGCCCACGGGTCACGCCGGAGGTTGCGGTGCTTCGCGGTCGTCGCCGTCGTACTGACCACGATCACGCCGTCGTCGCGCACGTAGTGCAGCACGTTCGACAGCTGCGGCCGGCCGTCGCGACGGATGGTGGTGAGCACGGACTGATGGGTGGCACGAGCGGTGGCCACGGCCTCGTCGAGTTCCATGACAGGAGAAGGAGCGCGGACCGCCGCTGATTCCCCGCGAGCTCAGGCGCTGGGCGCCTCGACCGTGTCGAGCGGTACGGCGGACGTGGCACCCTGCCGGAGCAGGCGGCGCCACCGGGCACGCGAGTACGTCGCCGGCCTCGTCGTCCGCACGAAGTCGTTCAGGAGCTTCACGAACCTCTCCGGATGGTCCTTGTGCGGGAAGTGTCCGGCGTTCGGGAGGACCTCGACCCGCGCGTTCGGCGCCAGCTCGGCCGCCCGGGCGGCGTGGCTGACCGGGATCACCCGGTCGTCCTCACCCCAGACGACGCACATCGGCATCGCCTCGGTCAGGTAGGCACGGTCGGCCATGCTCACGACCTGGCCCTGCCAGTCGACCACCGCGCGCACGACGTGCCGGATGGCCGCCCGGGCGGCCGGGTCGCGGAACGACTCGTAGATCTCGGCCACCTCGTCGAAGTCGCGGAACTCCTTCAGCCCGGTACGTGAGAGCGCCCGCAGCCCGGCAGCCCCGATGTGACGTACGCCGGGCAGGGTCAGGGCGCCCATCACCTGGTAGAACCCGGTGGTCGAGATCGCCTTGACCGCCGGCGACACCTCCGGGCCGAGACCACCGGAGCCGACCAGCACGAGCCGCTCCGTGCGCTCGGGGAACTGGTAGGCGAACTGCATCGCGACGCCACCGCCGAAGCTGTGCCCGACGACGGTGACCTCGTCGATGTCGAGCACGGTCAGCAGGTCGCGCATCCCGTTGGCGAAGGCGCCCAAGGTGTAGTCGGCCCGCGGCTTGTCGGACTCGCCGTGCCCGAGCAGGTCGGGCGCGACCACCGTGTACCGACGGGCGAGGGCCTCCATCACCGGCAGCCAGGTGCGGTGGGTGCAGCCGAGCCCGTGCAGGAGGAGCAGGACCGGCCCCTTGCCCGCTTTCACATACGCCCGTCGATGGCCGTGGATGGTCACGTGCTGGACGGCGTGGTGGCGCATCGGCGGGTCGGACTCCTCCGTGAGACGCAAGCGACCCGGGCGCGGGTCCTGCGAGATTCAACCAGACGTACCCGCGGTTCGTGGCGGGGAAACCCGGGGTTCCCCGGAGAAAGTCCCAGGAAGGTCGTCGCACCACGAGGTCTACTGTCGGGCCGTGAGCATCCGCGTCGCCGCCGCGCCTCCGGACGACCCCGGTGGCGACGCCTCGCGCGAGCGCGCGGCCGGGGCGCTGCGTCGGTCGACCGGCGCCCTCAGCTCGGCCGCGATGTCGCGGATGCTCACCGACATGCCGTGGTTCGGTGAGCTCACCGCGGAGAGCCGGTCGTGGGTCGGCCAGATCCTGCAGGCGGGCATCCAGGGCTTCGTCGACTGGTTCCGGCGCGGCGACGAGGAGGCGTTCCCCGCAGACACCGCGGCCGCCGTGTTCGGCGCGGCCCCTCGCAGCATGACCGGCGTGATCACCCTGGGACAGACCGTCGACCTGGTCCGGCTCGGCATCGAGGTGGTCGAGGCGCACATCGACGACATCGTCGCCCCCGAGGACGCGCCGGCCGTGCACGCGGCGGTGCTCCGGTACGCCCGCGAGGTCGCGTTCGCCACCGCCGAGGTCTACGCGCGCGCCGCCGAGACCCGCGGAGCCTGGGATGCCCGGCT
Organism: Nocardioides sp.; assembly: GCA_025936915.1. Lineage (GTDB taxonomy): Bacteria > Actinomycetota > Actinomycetes > Propionibacteriales > Nocardioidaceae > Nocardioides. The sequence continues at coordinate 8,886 of JAICSK010000080.1, read as the reverse complement.
CGAGGCGCTGGTCGTCGACTCGGTGCTCCGCGCCGAGGCGGACGAGACGATCGCCTCGCGCGCCAGCGCACTCGGGTGGGCGCAGCGCGAGGGCGTCATCGTCGTCCTCGGTCCCGCCCCCCAGTCGCGCGGGGAGGATCTCTTCGACCAGGTACGGCGAGTGGCGCGCGGTGCGGGCATGGACGCCCTCTGCGCCACTCAGGGCGACCGGCTGGTGGTGATCCTCGGCGGCGTGGTCGACGCGGACAAGGCGGCTCATGCCGTCGTCCGGTTCTTCGGGGACGGCCCGGTCGTGGTCGGCCCACGCACCGACGACCTGCCCTCGGCCCACGCCTCCGCCCGCGCGGCCCTGTCCGGGCTCCGGGCAGCGGTCGGCTGGCCGGACGCACCGCGCCCGGTCGCCAGCGACGACCTGCTCCCCGAACGCGTGCTGGCCGGCGACGGCCACGCCCGGCGCCACCTCGTGGACGAGGTGTTCGCCCCGCTCGCCGCGGCCAAGGGCACGTTGATCGAGACCCTCACGGCGTACTTCCAGCAGGGGCAGTCGCTGGAGGCGGCCGCCCGGGCGCTGTTCGTCCATCCCAACACGGTCCGCTACCGGCTGCGCCAGGTCGCCGACCTCACCGGACTCTCCGCGACCGATCCCCGCGAGGGGCTCACGCTGCAGCTCGCCCTCGTGCTGGGCCGCCAGGCGCACCGCCCTTCGCCCGGCGAACCTTTGTAGGAACCCTACAAATCTGGCACGGTGAGTTTCGTGCGCGCCCGAGAGGCACCGTCGACCCCGCACCCGGAAGGCTGGACCCGTGCTCGTCATCGTCGCTCCCGGCCAGGGAGCCCAGACCCCCGGCTTCCTGTCCCCCTGGCTGGAGGACCCGACGTTCGCCTCGCGGTTCAACTGGCTGTCGACCGTCGCGGGGATCGACCTGGCCCATTACGGCACCGACGCGGACGCCGAGACGATCCGCGACACGCAGATCGCCCAGCCCCTGCTGGTCGCCACGGGGCTGATCGCCGCGCTGGAGCTGTTCCCGCACCCGGCCGACGCGTTCAGCCAGATCGGCGCGGTCGCCGGGCACAGCGTGGGTGAGCTCGCCGCCGCGGCCGGTGCGCGGGCGATCACCGCCGAGCAGGCGATGGTGCTGGTACGCGAGCGCGGCAAGGCCATGGCCGAGGCTGCCGCCAAGACCGCCACCGGGATGACCGCCGTCCTCGGCGGCGACCGCGACGAGGTCTTGGCTGCGATGGAGGCCCAGGGCCTCGTCCCGGCCAACAACAACGGTCCCGGACAGCTGGTGGCCGCGGGCACGATGGAGCAGCTGCAGGCGTTCGCCGACAACCCGCCGGCCAAGGCTCGTCTCGTGCCGCTGAGCGTCGCGGGTGCCTTCCACACCGAGCACATGGAGCCCGCCGTCGGGCACATGGCCACCCTCGCCCGGTCGGTGTCGACCCATGACCCCCGCACGCCGTGGATCTCCAACAGGGACGGCCAGGTGGTGCACGACGGTCGCGAGATCATCAAGCGCATCGTGGGCCAGATCGCGCAGCCGGTCCGCTGGGACCTCTGCATGGAGACGATGTCCGATCTCGGCGTGACGGGGATGCTCGAGATGCCGCCCGCCGGGACGCTCACGGGCATCGCCAAGCGGGCCCTGCCCGGTGTCGAGACCTTCGCCCTCAAGACCCCCGACCAGCTCGACGACGCCCGCGCCTTCTGCGCCAAGCACGGCGAGGCGTCGGTGATCGACGCCTTCCCGACGTGGCTGATGGTCGTCTCGCCGGCCAAGGGCACGTTCCACCGATCCCAGGAGGCGGCGGACGCAAGCGTCCTCGAGCCCGGGGCGGCGCTCGGCGACGTCGCCAGCTCCCGCGACCGGACCGAGGTGCGTGCGCCGCACGGCGGCACGGTCGTCGAGTGGCTGGTCGAGGACGGCGACCTGGTCTCACCCGGCCAGCCGTTGGTCCGGCTCCACCCGGTGGGAGCGGCCTGATGGCCACGATCACGACCGAGACCGGCTCGTCGTACGCCGCGGTGCTGGGCGTGGGCAGCTACCGCCCCGCGCGCATCATCCCCAACGCCGACATCGTCGACGCGATCGACTCCAGCGACGAGTGGATCCAGCAACGCTCGGGGATCAAGCAGCGACGGTTCGCCAACGAGGAGGAGACGGTGCAGATGATGTCCGTCGCCGCCGCACGCAAGGCGATCGAGCGGGCCGGCATCGCGCCCGCGCAGATCGACTGCGTGATCGTCGCGACCGTCACCCACCTGCTCCAGACCCCGGCGATCGCCACCGCGATCGCCTACGAGCTCGGCACCGACCAGGCGGCGGCGTTCGACATCTCGGCGGCCTGCGCCGGGTTCTGCCACGGCCTCGCGCTCTCCGACCAGATGATCCGCGGCGGCGCCGCCCGCTACGCCCTGGTGATCGGGGTCGAGCGGCTCTCCGACCTGACCGACATGGAGGACCGGGGTACGGCGTTCATCTTCGCCGACGGCGCCGGTGCTGCGATCGTCGGTCCGAGCGACACCCCGGGAATCGGTCCGGTGGTGTGGGGGTCCGACGGTGAGCAGTTCGACCTGATCCGGCAGAAGGAGGACTGGCGCGACATCGTCGCGATGGAGCGCCCGGTGCTCCCCTACCTCACGATGCAGGGCAACCCGGTGTTCCGGTGGGCGTCGTTCACGATGGCGAAGGTCGCCCAGCAGGCACTCGACAAGGCCGGCATCGCGCCCGACGACCTCGACGTGTTCGTCCCCCACCAGGCCAACATGCGGATCATCGACGCGATGGCCCGTGCCATGAAGCTCCCCGAGCGGGTCGCCATCGCCCGCGACATCGCCGAGCAGGGCAACACCTCGGCGGCCTCGATCCCCCTGGCCCTCGATCGGATGATCGACGAGGGCCAGGCCAAGAGCGGCGACATCGCGCTGCTGATCGCGTTCGGTGCCGGCCTGGCGTACGCCGCCCAGGTCATCACCGTGCCGTGACCCACCACCGATGCGACCCGGCATCACGTCCAGTACGACCCACCGAAAGGAAACACCGGCCATGGCCACCACCGAAGAGATCCGCGCCGACCTCGCCGAGATCGTCAACGAGGTCGCGGGAATCCCCGCCGAGGACGTCCAGCTCGACAAGTCGTTCGTCGACGACCTCGACGTCGACTCGCTGTCCATGGTCGAGGTCGTCGTGGCCGCCGAGGAGAAGTTCGGCGTGTCCATCCCGGACGACGAGGTGAAGAACCTCAAGACCGTCGGCGACGCCGTTTCCTTCATCGAGAACGCCCAGGGCTGACCCGGCCGATCGGCAGCGGCTGATCCCCCGTTCACCCATCCAGCCCTCCTTCATCCACGAGGAGTCACATGTCCACCCCGAACCAGCGCACGCGAGTCGTCGTCACCGGCCTGGGCACCACCAACCCGGTCGGCGGCGACGTGGCCACCACCTGGGAGGCCCTGGTCAAGGGCCAGTCCGGCGTCCGGCACATCGAGCAGGCCTGGGTCGAGAACCTCCCGGTCAAGATCGCCGGTGTGGCCGCTGTCGAGCCCACCGAGGTCCTCGAGCGGGTCAAGGCACGGCGGCTCGACCGGACGTCGCAGTTCGCGATGGTCGCGGCGATGGAGGCCTGGCGGGACTCCGGCCTCGAGGACGCCGGGCTGGACAAGGACCGTCTCGGCGTGGCGATGGCCTCCGGCATCGGCGGCCTGATCACCACGCTGGAGAACTACGACGCGCTCAAGGAGAAGGGGCCTCGCCGGGTCTCACCGCTCGCCGTACCCATGCTGATGCCCAACGCACCTGCGGCCAACATCAGCCTGTACGTCGGAGCCCGGGCCGCGGTGAACACTCCGGTCTCCGCGTGTGCGTCGGGCAACGAGGCGATCTCGCTGGCCCTCGACCAGATCCGCCTCGGCCGCGCCGACGTCGTCCTCGCCGGAGGCACCGAGGCGGCCATCACCGCCCTGCCGATGGCGGCGTTCGGCAACATGATGGCGCTGTCGAAGAACACCGGCGACCCGACCACGGTCTCCCGCCCGTGGGACGTCGCCCGCGACGGCTTCGTGCTCGGCGAGGGGGCGGGCGTCCTCGTGCTCGAGTCGGAGGAGCATGCCGTGGCCCGCGGAGCGAAGATCTACGCCACGGTGCTCGGCGCGGGCATCACCGCCGACGCCCACGACATCGCCCAGCCAGACCCCGCCGGGCGTGGTGGCGCGCGGGCGATCGTGCGGGCGCTCCAGGAGTCGGGGATCGAGGCGTCTGACGTCGCCCACATCAACGCCCACGCGACGTCGACCCCCCAGGGGGACATCGCCGAGGGCCTGATGATCCACGCGACCCTCGGCTCCCACGCGGACGAGGTGGTCGTCACCAGCACGAAGTCGATGACCGGCCACCTCCTCGGAGGCGCCGGCGCGCTCGAGGCCATCGCGACGGTGCTCGCGATCCGCGACCGGGTCAGCCCGCCGACGATCAACCTCGACAACCTGGACCCCCAGGTCGAGCTCGACATCCCGACCGCCGCCCGCGACCTGCGGTCGGGCGACATCGCGGCCCTGAACAACTCGTTCGGGTTCGGTGGCGCCAACGTCGCGGTCGCCTTCGGAAGTGTGTGAGAGATGACTGCCACCGCCACCAAGCCGCCACGCACCGAGGACCCGCGCTACCCGGTGCACCGGATCAGTGCCCTGCTCGACGAGGGCACGGTCGAGCTGATCACGCCGGAGGACGACTCGGGGATGCTCGCCGCCGTCGGCCGCGTCGACGGCCGCCGGGTCGTGGTGTTCTGCTCCGACGCCACCGTGATGGGTGGCGCGATGGGCGACGTCGGCTGCCGCGTCGTGGTCGACGCCTACCACCGGGCGATGACCGACCGGGTCCCGATCATCGGCCTGTGGCACTCCGGCGGAGCCAGGCTCGCCGAGGGCGTGCTCTCCCTGCACGCCGTTGGTCGGATCTTCCAGGTGATGACCCAGGCGTCCGGCAAGATCCCGCAGATCTCGGTGGTGCTCGGCCCGGCGGCCGGAGGCGCGGCGTACGGCCCGGCCCTGACCGACGTCGTCATCCTCGGTCCCGACGGCCGGATCTTCGTGACCGGACCCGACGTCGTCCGGTCGGTCACCGGCGAGGACGTCGACATGTTGCGGCTCGGCGGGCCGGAGCCGCACGGCCGGCGGTCGGGCGTCGTCCACATCCTCACCGACAGCGAGGCGGAGGCGCTGGAGCGCGCTCGCATCGTCGCGTCGCTGCTGGGCGACCAGGGCGACCTCGACCTCTCCTCGGTCGACGACCGTGACCTGTCGCAGGTGCTGCCCGAGTCCAAGAAGCGGGCCTACGACGTGCACCCCCTGGTCGACAGGATGCTCGACGAGGGCACCATGCAGGAGCTGCACGAACGCTGGGCGCCCAACATCGTCACCGCCCTCGGCCGGTTCGGCGGGCGCTCGGTCGGCGTCATCGCCAACAACCCGCTGCGGCTCGGCGGCTGCCTCGACTCGCTGTCGGCGGAGAAGGCGTCGCGGTTCGTCCGCCTGTGCGACGCCCTCGGCGTACCGTTGATCGTGCTGGTCGACGTGCCGGGCTACCTGCCGGGTGTCGGACAGGAGTGGGACGGCGTCGTACGCCGCGGGGCCAAGCTGCTGCACGCCTTCGGCGAGTGCGTCGTACCCCGGGTCACCCTGATCACCCGCAAGACGTACGGCGGCGCCTACATCGCGATGAACTCCCGTGCCCTCGGTGCGACCAGGGTGTTCGCCTGGGAGGGGGCCGAGGTGGCCGTGATGGGGCCGGTCGCGGCGATCCGGATCCTCCACCGCCGCAAGCTGGCGGACGTGGCTCCCGAGATCCGGCCCCAGGTCGAGGCCGAGCTCGCGGCCGAGCACGAACGGCTCGCCGGCGGGGTCGACAAGGCGCAGGAGATCGGCGTGGTCGACGAGGTCGTCTCGCCGACCCGCACGCGCAGCGCCATCGCCCGGGCCATCGTCGAGGCGATCCAGCGTGACGGCGTGCGCCGGGGCCAGCACGGCAACATCCCGCTCTGACGATCGACCCGTAACGCTCCGCGCTCCACGTCGTTGCCACTCCGGGAGCTCACGGGAGGGATCGGTCATGCGTGGAGGTCGTCGCGGCGGCGTGGTCGTCGCCTGCCTGGCGCTGCTGCTCGGCGCCGCGGCCGCACCGGCCGGGGCCACGTCGTACGGCTCGATCCACGCCCACGACGGGACCCTCCGGCACGGCTGCCACGCCTACCACTACCGGTACGCCGTGCAGCCGCCCACCGGCGACTGGACGCTGGAGACCTGGCTGCACGACCCCCGAGGGAAGAAGCGCGGCTACGGCTACTTCCTGGTCGGCGGCGACCCGGAGAAGGCGCGACCGTCGTTCACCATCTGCTCGCGCAAGGTCGTCCCGGGACGGTTCACGATCACGGCGCGGCTGACCTGGTACGACGAACCCGTGCTGCCGATCCTGCCGGCCACCGAGCACGTCGTACGCCTGACGCCCGCGCGCTTCGAGCTCGCCCGCCCGTGACGCACCGCCCCGGGGCTCGTTGAACCTGGCGACCCACGAGGGGGTGTCATGCTCGGCTCACCCGTCGCCCGCCTGGTGTCGGCTCTCGTGCTCGCCGGCGTCGTCGCCACCCAGGCCACCACTCAGGCCTGGGCCTGGACGACGAGGTACGGACATGTCGGAGCGGCCGACCGTGCCTTGCGACCCGGCTGCCACCGCTACCGCTACCACTACGTCGTGAAGCCGCCGACGGACGACTGGATCCTCGAGACGTGGCTCTACGACCCTCGCGGGAAACCGCGAGGCTCCGGCGACTTCGCGCCCGGCTCCGACCCGGATCGCGGGCAGTCACACTTCGGGATCTGCCGCTCGACGGTGGTGCCGGGGCGCTTCACGATCACGGCCAGGCTCAGCTGGTACACCCCTGGCGAGCTGCCGACCGATCCTCCGGTGCACCACAAGCGGTGGTTCCAGCCGGCGCACTTCCGGCTGCACCGCTGAGGCGCCTGCGATCGGGCGTTTCGATCAGACGACGTGGTGCAACCAGCGCACCGGGGCGCCGTCGCCGGCGTGCCGGAACGTCTCCAGCTCGTCGTCCCACGGCTTGCCGAGCAGCTTGTCGACCTCGAGCAGGAGCGTCGTCTCGCCCACGGCGGCCTTCACCACCGCCGCCTTGAGCCGGTCCTCGGGGATCATGATGTCGCCGTGCAGCCCGGTGACAGCGTGGAAGACACCCAGGTCCGGGGTGTAGGAGTAGCGAGCGCCCTCTGACTGCGAGGTCGGGTCCTCGGTCACCTCGAAGCGCAGGTGGTTCCAGCCGCGCAGTGCCGAGGCGATCGCGGCGGCGGTGCCGGGCTCGCCGGCGAACGACAGCTCGGCCCGGTAGCAGCCGGCCTGTGCGGGCTGCGGAGACCACTCGAGGCTGACGGCAGCACCGAGCACGCCCCCGACGGCCCACTCCAGGTGCGGGCACAGTGCCGAGGGCGAGGAATGCACGTACAGCACGCCCCGCGTGGTCGGCGCAGGGTGGCTGGCGATGTGTGCGGTCACCGTGGTTCTCCTTCATCAGCGGCATCGGAGCGACGCCTTCCCCAGCGGGCTCAGCGGCCGATGAGGGCACACACGAGTGACAGTTGTGAAGTTATGGAGACATTGTGACCGATGGGGCCGTCAAACGCCAGCAGGCGGCCACGGCGGCGGCGACGCGTCAGTCGACCCGCTTCTCGAGCGCCTCGGCGCGCTCGGCCGCGTCGGTGAGCTCCTGGGAGTCGATCGCGTGGGTGCGGTGGAACCACGCCAGTGCGTCGGTGTCGCGCCCGGCCGCCTCGAGGGTGTCGGCGTAGGCGTAGCGCAGGCGGACCACCCACGACTCACGGCTCTTGGACTGGAGCGGTGCCAGCTCGAGCGTGCGGAGGGCCGCGTCGAGCTGACCGAGGTCGCGTCGCGCGCCGGACTCGACCAGGGTCATCTCCGCCTTCGCGGCCGGCCGGAAGTTCGCGACCGACGGGCTCTTGGCCAGCTTGAGGGCCTGCTCCGGCTGCCCCAGCGCCCGGTGGCAGTCGGCCATGATCGGGAGGTAGTCGGTCGCGCCGTTCATCCGCTTGGCGGCCCGCAGCTCGGCGAGCGCCTCGGCGTAGTGACCCGAGGCGTACGCCGCCTCGCCCGTCGCCTCGCGCACCACGGCCAGCCGGGATGCCCGTGCGCGGGCGGCCAAGGTGTGCTGATAGGCGGTCTCGGGGTCGCTGTCGATCAGGACACCCGCAGCCGCGAGGTGGCGGGCCACCCGCAGCGCCAGCCGATCGGGCAGACCCTTGAGCTGGCCGCTCACGCTCCGGTCGAGCTCGCGACCGGTGATCTCCTCGGGGATCGGCGGGCCGTCGTAGCGAGCCTGCTCCTCGCTGCGAGGAACCTGCTGCCGGTCCGCGGGGCGCGACCAGTCCTTGCGGGGACCTCGGCCCGTGGGTTTCCCGCCCTGTCCGCGTCGCTGGTCGCCCCCACGCGAAGCGCCGCGGTCGCTGGACCGAGCGCCGCCCGACCGCGAGGAGGAGGAGCGACCCTGACCGCCGCGGGCATCGGGGCGACCGCCCTGGGACCGGCCACGGTCGCCGCCGGCCGGTGTACGTCGTCCGCCGCCTGCCACGTCATTCACTCCTCGGGAAAAGGACCGGAACCGCGTCCGATCCACACGATAGCGATGGGGGCCATCAGCGAAGATGGCCCCCATCGGACAAGAAGATGTTCGGCGGCGTCCTACTCTCCCACATCCTGTCGGGTGCAGTACCATTGGCGCTGGCTGGCTTAACTTCCGGGTTCGGGATGGGTCCGGGTGTTTCCTGGCCGCTATGGCCGCCGTAACGTTGTGAACCGTTGTTCTGTT
>JAICSK010000081.1 GCA_025936915.1 Nocardioides sp. | reverse complement strand
CTCAAGTGCGTGCAGGGCAAGCCGATCGTCAACTCGATCTCCATGAAGGAGGGCGAGGAGAAGTTCATCGAGACCGCGACGCTCTGTCGCAAGTACGGTGCCGCCGCGGTCGTGATGGCCTTCGACGAGGACGGCCAGGCCGACAACCTCGAGCGCCGCAAGGCGATCTGCGAGCGGGCCTACCGCATCCTGGTCGACCGGGTCGGCTTCCCGCCCGAGGACATCATCTTCGACCCCAACGTGTTCGCGATCGCGACCGGCATCGAGGAGCATGCCTCCTACGGACGTGACTTCATCGAGGCGACGCGCTGGATCAAGCAGAACCTCCCCGGCGCGCTCGTCTCGGGCGGCATCTCCAACGTGAGCTTCTCGTTCCGCGGCAACAACCCGGTGCGCGAGGCGATCCACGCCGTGTTCTTGTACCACGCGATCGAGGCCGGCCTCGACATGGGCATCGTGAACGCCGGCGCGCTGGTGGTCTACGACCAGGTCGACCCCGAGCTCCGCGAGCGGATCGAGGACGTCGTGCTCAACCGGCGCGCCGACGCGGGGGAGCGGCTGCTCGAGATCGCCGAGCGCTTCAACGTCGCGGCCGGCGAGACCGAGGAGGCCGCCGAGGAGTGGCGCGACCTGCCCCTGCGCGAGCGGATCACGCACTCGCTGGTGAAGGGGATCGACGCCCACATCGAGGGCGACACCGAGGCCCTGCGCCAGGAGATCGCCACGGCGGGCGGGCGCCCGATCGAGGTGATCGAGGGCCCGCTGATGGACGGGATGAACGTCGTCGGCGACCTGTTCGGCGCCGGCAAGATGTTCCTGCCGCAGGTCGTGAAGAGCGCGCGGGTGATGAAGAAGGCCGTTGCGCACCTCATCCCCTTCATCGAGGAGGAGAAGGCGAAGAACCCCGAGCTGGCCACGCAGAAGGACACCAACGGCACGATCGTCACCGCCACCGTGAAGGGCGACGTCCACGACATCGGCAAGAACATCGTCGGCGTCGTGCTGCAGTGCAACAACTACGAGGTGGTCGACCTCGGCGTGATGGTGCCGGCGCAGAAGATCCTCGACACCGCGCGCGAGATCGGGGCCGACGCGATCGGCCTGTCCGGCCTGATCACCCCGAGCCTGGACGAGATGGTCAACGTCGCGAGCGAGATGCAGCGCCAGGGCTTCACCCTTCCGCTGCTGATCGGCGGCGCGACGACGTCGCGTGCCCACACGGCGGTCAAGGTGGACCCGAGGTACGACGGTCCGGTCGTCTGGGTGAAGGACGCGTCTCGTTCCGTGCCGGTCACGGCCGCGCTCCTCCACGAGACCAACCGGGCGAAGCTGCTCGCCGATGTGAAGGCCGACTACGACTCCCTCCGCGCCCGCCACGCCGCCAAGAACGACCGCCCGCTGGCGACGATTGCGGATGCCCGGGCCGCCCGGACGCCGATCACCTGGGAGGGCTACCGACCCCCGCGGCCGCATCTCCTGCTCCAGCAGGACCACGACGTCTCGCCGATCACCGGCCGCCGTGGAGCGACCCAGCACGTGCGGGTCTTCCGCAACGCCGACCTGGCGGAGATCCGGCGCTACATCGACTGGCAGCCGTTCTTCAACGCCTGGGAGATGAAGGGGTCGTTCCCCGAGATCCTCGACGACGCCGAGTCCGGTGAGACCGCCCGCAAGCTCTACGACGACGCCCGGACGATGCTCGACCGGTTGGTCGAGGAGCGGTGGCTGAGCGCGAACGGGGTGGTCGGGCTCTTCCCGGCCAACGCGGTCGGTGACGACATCGAGGTCTACCTCGACGAGCAGCGCGGCGAGCCCCACGCCGTACTCCACCACCTGCGGCAGCAGGGCGAGCACCGCTCCGGCGTCCCCAACCGCTGCCTGGCCGACTTCGTCGCGCCCAAGGAGACCGGTATCCGCGACTACATCGGGCTTTTCGCCGTCACCGCGGGGATCGGCGTCCAGGACAAGATCGCTGCGTTCAAGCAGCAGCTGGACGACTACTCCGGGATCCTGCTCGAGTCGCTGGCGGACCGCCTGGCCGAGGCCTACGCCGAGCGGATGCACGAACGCGTGCGCCGCGAGCTCTGGGGATATGCCCCCGACGAGCACCTGGACAACCGACAGCTGATCAAGGAGCAGTACGCCGGCATCCGCCCGGCGCCCGGCTACCCGGCGAGCCCCGACCACACCGAGAAGAAGACCCTCTGGGACCTCCTGGACGTCGAGGCCACCACCGGGATGGAGCTCACCGACTCGATGGCGATGTGGCCGGGAGCGTCGGTATCGGGGATCTACTTCAGCCACCCGGAGTCGCAGTACTTCGTGGTCGGCCGGCTCGGGCCCGACCAGGTCGCCGACTACGCCGAGCGCAAGGGCTGGACCCTGGCTGAGGCCGAGCGGTGGCTGTCGTCCAACCTCGGCTACGACCCGGAGGACTGAGCGGGTGAGCGGTCGTCGGATCGACTCCTATGCAGCCGTGCTCTGGGACATGGACGGGACCCTGGTCGACACCGAGCCGTACTGGACCCTGGCCGAGCTCGACCTGGCCGAGCGGTACGGCGGCTCCTGGTCGGTCGAGCAGTCCCTGGAGGTGATCGGGTTCGACCTCCTCGACGCCGCGTCGTACATGCGCGAGCGGATGGGGATCGAGCTCTCATCTCAGCGGATCGTGGAGGAGATGCTCGACTCCGTCATCGAGCAGGTCGAGCGATCAGTCCCATGGCGGCCCGGGGCGCGCGAGCTGCTCGCGTCGCTGGGCGAGGCGGGGATCCCGTGCGCCCTGGTCACGATGTCGTGGACGCGGTTCGTCAAGCCCATCCTCGAGCAGCTGCCCGACGGGACGTTCACCGCCGTCGTCACCGGCGACAGGGTCGACCGGGGCAAGCCGCATCCCGAGCCCTACCTCACCGCCGCCCGGCAGCTCGACGTCCTCGCCGGCGAGTGCCTGGCCATCGAGGACTCCGACACCGGTGCGACCTCGGCCGCCGCCGCGGGGTGCACGGTCCTGTGCGCTCCCCTCCACGTCTCCGTCCCTCCCGGCCCGGGCAGAGTCTTCGTCGACGCGCTCACCGACCTCGACGCCGGCAGCCTGATCTGTGACTGACGGCCGGTCGTCCGCGCGGATACGGCGACCTGGAACGTTCCAATCCCCGCTTTCGGACCGATCCACCCGCTGTCGGCATTTCGTTGCCTGATCGCGACCTCTCGTGACCCGCTGATGATGGACCCCACTCGGGCCAGCCGATATGTTCTCCGGACGAACGCGCCCGGCCGGGAGTGGGGCTGGGCGCCGCACATCTGAACTCAACGAGGGGATGACTCGTGATCCGACACAAACTCGTGGCGGCTTTGGGAACCGGCGCACTCGCCGTGGCCCTGGCGGCCTGCGGCGGAAGCAACAGCAGCGGAGGTGGCAGCACGGCTGCCGGCACCGGTTCACCGTGGATCCTCGGGACCACCGACACCGTGACCGCGCTGGACCCGGCCGGCTCCTACGACCTGGGTTCCTCCACGCTGGAGTACAACCTGTACCAGACCCTGGTGACGGTCCCGCCCAACTCCACCAAGATCGAGGGTGACGCCGCCAAGTCGTGCACCTACAACGACCCCAAGACCCTCACCTGCACGCTCAACCCCGGTGAGAAGTTCTCCAACGGTGACCCGCTGACCTCGGCCGACGTGAAGTACAGCTTCGAGCGGGCGATCAAGATCCAAGACGCCAACGGCGCTGCGATCTACCTGCTCGGCAGCATCACCGACACCGCCAAGGACGGCACGGTCACCCTGAACAAGGGGTCGATCGAGACGCCCGATCCGCAGACGGTCGTCTTCCACCTCGACCACCCGGACACCACGTTCCAGTACGTCCTCACCTACCCGGGTGCGGCCGCCATCGTGGACCACAACGTGTTCCCGGCGGACAAGAAGCTGCCCGACGACCAGATCATCGGCTCCGGCCCCTACAAGCTGGACCAGTACAAGGCGGGCGACCAGGCCGTGCTGTCGCTCAACCCGAACTACACGGGTCCCAACCCGGGCAAGACCGCCCAGGTCTTCGTCAAGTACTACTCGGACCCGACCGCACTCGCGCTCGCCGCGAAGAACGGTGAGGTCGACGTCGCCTGGCGGAGCCTGGCGCCGGCCGACATCGCCAACCTGAAGAAGGACTCCAACGTCACGGTCGCGACCGGCAAGGGCTCGGAGATCCGTTACTGGGTCTGGAAGGTCGACGGCCCCGTCGGCAAGCAGCTCGCCATCCGACAGGCCGCGGCCCAGCTCATCGACCGGAACGCGATCGCCAAGAACGCCTACGACAACACCGTCGACCCGTTGTACTCGATCGTCCCTCCGGGCTACGGCGGCCAGAAGGACTCCTTCAAGGCGCAGTACGGCGCGCCGTCGGTGTCGAAGGCCAAGCAGATCCTGCAGGCCGCCGGCATCAGCACACCGGTCAACCTGACGGTGGGCTGGACCCCGACGCACTACGGCCCGAGCACCGAGGACGAGGCCAACGAGCTGCAGCGTCAGCTGGACTCGAGCGGCCTGTTCAAGGTCACCTTGAAGAGCACCGAGTGGGAGCAGTACCAGACCATCTACAAGCAGGGCGCCTACGACCTGTTCATCCTGGGCTGGTTCCCCGACTACCCGGACGCCGACGACTACCTGTCGCCGTTCATGGTCGACGGTGGCTTCTTCCAGAACGGGTACAAGAACCCCCAGGTCGACAAGCTCGTCGCCAAGGAGCAGGGCACCAGCGACCAGGCGAAGCGGGAGCAGGTCTTCGGTCAGTTGCAGGACATCGCGGCCAAGGACGTTCCGTTCATCCCGTCCTGGGTGGGCCAGAACACCGCGGTGTACGGCCCGGGCATGTCCGGTGTGGAGGACACGCTCGACCCGTCGTTCATCTTCCGGTTCTGGCTCGTCACCAAGAACGGCTGAGCAACCCGTAGCAGCGCGGACGTGGGGAGGGACCCGAGCGGTCTCTCCCCACGCGCCGTGCCAGGAGGCCCCTCTCAATGAGTCGTGCTGGTTCGGGATCCCTGCCGCGGTACATCCTGCAGCGCATCCTGTTGGTGATCCCGATGATCTGGGTGATCCTGACGGTCGTCTTCGTCCTCCTCCGGGTGGCGCCGGGCGACCCGGTCTCGGCGGCACTGGGTAGCAAGCTGAACGCCCAGGCGCTCCAGCAGCGACGTGAGGCGCTCGGCTTCAACCGGCCGCTGATCGCGCAGTACTGGGACTACCTGTCGTCGGTCGCGCATCTCGACTTCGGGACGACGTTCAGGGACAACCAGCCGGTGCTGCGCGTCGTCCGCGACAACGGTGGGGCCACCTTGACCCTTACCGCCGCGGCGTTCGTCATCGCGCTCGTCGTGGGCATCCCCCTCGGCCTGCTCGCCGGTCGCTACCGCGACTCGGCACCTGACGTCGTGATCCGCCTGTTCGGGATCGTGAGCTACGCGGCACCGGTGTTCTTCGTCGGTTTCCTGCTCCAGCTCTACGTCGCGGAGCGGCTGGGTCTGCCGACGTCCGGTGACGCCAGCCCGATCACGGTCTTCGAGGTGAAGCCGAAGACCCACATCCTGCTGCTCGATGCGCTGCTCAGCGGCAACGGCACGGCGATCCAGGACGTGCTGAAGCACCTGGTGCTGCCGGCCACGACCTTGGGGCTGCTCATCTGCGGCATCTTCATCCGGCTGGTGCGGGTCAACATGCTGCAGACCATGCAGGCGGACTACGTCGAGGCGGCCGAGGCGCGCGGGATCGCGCGCGGCAAGGTGACCTGGCGCCACGGCTTCCGCAACGCCCTGGTCCCGGTGATCACGGTGGTCGGGCTGCAGTTCGCGCTCCTGCTCGGCGGTGCCGTCCTGACCGAACCCACGTTCAACTGGCCGGGCATCGGGTACAAGCTCGTCTTCTACATCAACAACCGCGACTACGGTGCGGTCCAGGGCATCATCACGATCTTCGCCCTCGCCGTGGTGCTGATCAGCGTCCTGATCGACATCGTCAACGCCCTGATCGACCCCCGAGTGAGGTTCTGATGCGCGGCACCCCCCGGGCTCTGCTGAAGCCCTTCACCGAGACCACCGGCCTGGCGCGCTGGATGCTCGTGGCGGGCGTGCTGCTCACGGCGGTCTTCGTCGTCTTCGCGGTCTTCGCCCCGTGGATCGCGCCCTACGGCTTCGCCCAGGCGTCCTCCGGCGGGACGCCGTTCCCCAAGCTCGGACATCCCAGCTCACAGCACTGGTTCGGGACCGACCGCCTGTTCTTCGACGTCTACTCGCGGGTGATCTGGGGGGCCCGGACCGCCCTCAAGGTGGTCGTCCTCTCGATCGTCCTCTGCGTCCTGCTCGGCGTGCCGCTCGGCCTCGCGTCGGGCTACTACGGCGGGTGGTTCGACAGGTTCGTGGTGCTGGTCATGGACGCGATGTACGCGTTCCCGTCGTTCCTCCTCGCCATCGTGTTCTCGTTCCTGCTCACCAACGTCTACGGCGGCAGCGTCGTCGCCGTGTCGTTGTCCCTCACCGCGGTCTACATCCCGCAGTACTTCCGCGTCGTGCGCAACACCACGCTCAGCGCCAAGGAGGCGACCTACGTCGAGGCGGCGCGGGCGATCGGGGCGAGCGACGGCGTGATCATGCGTCGCTATCTCCTCCAGAACGTGATCCAGAGCGTGCCCGTCCTGGGCACGCTCAACGCCGCCGACGCCATCCTGACGCTTGCGGGCCTCGGCTTCCTCGGTCTCGGCATCCAGTCGACGGATGCGGCGGAGTGGGGCCACGACCTCAACCGGGCACTGGCGGACGCCGGGTCCGGGGTCTGGTGGACCGGCCTCTACCCGGGCCTCGCCATCGTGCTGCTGGTGACCGGCCTGACTCTGGTCGGCGAGGGACTGAACGAGACGCTCAACCCCACCCTGCGCCGCCGGCGCCTCCTGCCGGTCGTGATGCCGCCCCGCAACGTCTCCACACCGGCCGAGGAGGAGCAGGGCTGAGATGACCATGGACCTCAGCGACGAGACGGTCGCCGCCGCCAGCGCCCGGGAGCCGGTGATCTCGGCCCGCGACGTGCGCGTCTGGTACGGCACGACCCGGGGCGCGATCCGGGCGGTCGACGGCGTCAGCTTCGACCTCGCCCCGGGCGAGACCCTCGGCCTGGTGGGCGAGTCCGGGTGCGGCAAGTCGACGCTCGG
This sequence comes from Nocardioides sp., assembly GCA_025936915.1. Lineage (GTDB taxonomy): Bacteria > Actinomycetota > Actinomycetes > Propionibacteriales > Nocardioidaceae > Nocardioides. The sequence goes on along the minus strand of JAICSK010000081.1, from coordinate 8,960 downwards.
CCGCGGCCTGATGGGGCTCCTCCCGGAGGGTGCCAAGCGCGACGGCGAGGTGCTCTTCCGAGGGCGGGACATCTTCACGCTCAGCCGGAAGGCGTCGTACCAGCTACGTGGCCGCGAGCTCGGGATGATCTTCCAGGAGCCGCTCACCCGGCTGAACCCCTTGATGCGGATCTCGCAGCATTTCGAGGAGACCATCAAGCAGCACGAGCACGGCCTCTCCAAGGACGAGATCCGTGACCGCGCCCTCGAGGTCCTGCGGCTGATGGGGATCCCGCCGACGAGGTACAAGTCCTACCCCCACGAGTTCTCCGGTGGGATGCGGCAGCGCCTGATGATCGCGCTCGCGCTGGTGCTCCGCCCGGCGTTCGTGGTGGCCGACGAGCCGACCACCGCGCTCGACGTGCTCGTCGAGGCGCAGATCGTGCAGATCCTCAACGACCTGCGACGCAACTTCCAGACGTCGCTGCTGCTGATCACCCACAACGTCGGCATCGTCGCCGAGGCCTGCGACCGGGTGGCGGTGATGTACGCCGGCCGGATCGTCGAGCAGGGCACGGTGGCGGAGGTCTTCAAGCACCCGCAGCATCCCTACACCCGCGAGCTGCTCCGCTCGACCATCTCGCTGACGACCACCGGCCTGAACTTCATTCCCGGGGCGCCGCCCGACCTCGTCGACCCGCCGGACGGCTGCCGGTTCCACCCTCGGTGCCCCTCGGCGATGAACGTCTGCGCCAGCAAGAACCCGGTCGACATCGAGCGGCCCGGAGGCGGACGCGTCGAGTGCTGGCTGGTCGGGCCCGAGGACCAGATCCCGCCCGGTGGGAAGCAGCCGCTGAAGCAGGAGGAGCTGACCGTTGCCGACGAAGCCTGACACCGAGGCGCCAGACCTTCTGGTCGACGTCCGCGACCTGTCCGTGCACTTCGCGCTGCGCGGCGGCACCCTGTCGCGGTTGTTCGGCCGTGACAGCGGCACGATCCGGGCGGTCGACGGGGTGAACCTCTCGCTGCGCCCGGGCGAGGTCGTGGGCCTGGTGGGGGAGAGCGGCAGCGGTAAGTCCACGCTGGGCCGCGCGCTCCTCGGGTTGGTGCCGGCGACCGAGGGCTCGATCCGTCTGCGCGACCAGGACCTCGCGCAGCTGAGCCGCCGGCGGCTCCGCCAGATCCGGCGCGTCGTGCAGATGGTCTTCCAGGACCCGAACGCCGCCCTCAACCCGTCCATGACGGTCGAGGAGGCGGTGGGCGATGCGCTCCGGGTGCACGGCATGAAATCGGCCGCCGAGCGCCGCGCCGGTGTGGTCGATGCGCTGGAGCGCGTCGGACTCTCGCCGGTGGAGCTCTTCTTGAGCAAGTATCCGCGCGACCTCTCGGGCGGTCAGAAGCAGCGAGTCGTGCTGGCCCGCGCGATCGTGCTCAACCCCACGCTGCTCGTGGCCGACGAGCCGGTGTCGATGCTCGACATGAGCGTGCGGGCCAAGATCCTGCAGCTCATGCTCGACCTCAAGCACGACCTCGACCTCACCTACGTCTACATCACCCACGACCTGGCCACCGCCAAGTACTTCTGCGACCGGGTCGCGATCATGTACCTCGGCCGCGTCGTGGAGATCGGACCGACCGAGGAGATCTTCGCCCACCCTCGCCACCCCTACACCAAGGCGCTGATGGCGGCGATCCCGGAGCCTGATCCCGACAAGATGGTGCCGCGCGACCTGCCGCGTGGAGAGATCCCCGACGCCGCCCAGCCGCCGCTCGGCTGCGCCTTCCACCCCCGGTGCCCCGAGGCGGTGTCCGGCTGCGGGTGGGAGTCACGCGACCTGCGCACGCTGGTCGAGGAGCACTGGCTGCGCGAGACCGCGGCGTACGACGAGGAGCGGACGGTGATCGGAGATCTGGCCCACCTCGACGCGCCGTCGACCTCCGCGACGATCGGGTCCGGCGGCAGCGCGCAGGTGCGCGCGATCCTCGAGGGGATGAAGGCCGAGGACCCGGACGAGCCCCTCTGGTCGGGCGTCCAGTCGATCGAGGACGCCGGCAGCGGGGTCACCGTGAGCTTCGAGCCGGCGCCGTCCCCCGCGTTGCGTCGTGCGGGCGGTGTCGAGGTCGCGTGCGTGCTGTACCCCGACGAGGGCTGAACCGGGACGATCACCCGGTCGTAGTACCAGCGACCAATGGAAACCCCGACCGGCGGGGCCGGATGCTCGTGTCCACGTCCACCTGATCCCGAGGAGCTCTGACATGGTCACCCGCACCGTCCTGGCCGCCTGCACCGTCGCGGTGCTCGCCCTTCCACTCGGCCTGGCCTCACCGGCCAGCGCCTCGCACGGCGGTGGCGGTGACGTCCGCACCAGTGGAAGGTGCTCGGGGAGCGCCCACTGGAAGCTCGAGGCCAAGTCCGACGACGGCCGGATCGAGGTCGAGGGTGAGATCGACAGCAACATCTCCGGCCAGCGCTGGGACTGGACGTTCAGGCACAACGGAAGCGTCTCCGCCCGGGGCAGCAAGCTGACCGCGGGGCCGAGCGGCTCGTTCGAGGTGGGACGCCGGATGGCGAACCTGTCGGGCACCGACCACTTCACGTTCCGCGCCACGCACCGCGCGCAGGTCTGCCGGGGCACCATCTCGTTCTGACCCGACCCGAGCACGGGAGGAGGGGCCGCGTGCGCGGTCTGCGGCGGCCCTGGGCCAGCCCTCTGGTCCAGTTCGTCGTGGCCAGCCTGCTGCTGTTCGGCCTGACCTGGTGGGCGACCGGCATCTTCTCCGAGCGCGCCGCCCGCTCCGAGGCGCTGGCCGACGCCCGGGGGACCACCGAGCTGCTCGCGCGCTCGGTGGCCGAGCCGGCGATGCCCCGCGGGCTCGTCGACGGCGACGCCGGCGCCATCGACCGCTTCGATCGTGAGGTGCTCGACCGGTTGCTGGTCGGCGACGTACGCCGGATCAAGATCTGGCGCTCGGACGGGACGGTGGTCTACAGCGACGAGACGCAGCTCATCGGGAAGAGGTTCGCGCTCGACGACGAGCAGCTGAGCGTCCTGCACAGCGGCGACACGGAGGGGGACGTGTCCGACCTGCGACGCCGCGAGAACCGCTTCGAGAGCGAGGAGGGCGGACTGCTGGAGGTCTACACCCGGATCAAGTCCCCGGAGGGCGAACCCCTGCTGTTCGAGGCGTACTACTCCGTACGGACGGTCGGCCAACGGGCGGCGGAGGTGCTCACGCCGTTCCGGCGGATCACGGTCGGTGCCCTGCTGGGGCTGCTGCTGGTCGGCGTGCCACTGCTCGGCGTGCTCACGCTCCGCCTGACCCGCGCGTCACGTGCGCGTGAGCGTCTGCTGCAGCGGGCGATCGAGGCGTCGGAGGCCGAACGACGCCGGATCGCGCGCGACCTGCACGACGGGGTCGTCCAGGAGCTCGCCGGCACGGCGTTCGCACTGTCGGGCATCGCTCGGGAGCAGGCGCTCGGCCCGGAGCTGCGCGACAGCCTCCACGGCACCAGCCAGGCGCTGCGGCGCTCGCTGCGTCAGCTGCGCTCGCTGCTCGTGGAGATCCACCCGCCCGGGCTCGACGCCACCGGGCTCGGTGCGGCGCTCGAAGACCTGACCGCGCCTGCCAGCTCCGCGGGGGTCGAGACGTCGGTGTCGGTGAGCGGTGTGGAGGATGCCCCCGACCATGTCGCGACCCTGGTGTGGCGGGTGGCGCAGGAGGCGATCCGCAACGCGGTCCGGCATGCGCGGGCGACTCGCCTGTCCGTGCAGGTCCGCGGCGACGAACGACAGGTGCGGCTGACGGTGGCGGACGACGGGATCGGGTTCGACCCCGATGCGGCGTCCCGTGCGGGCTCCTACGGCCTGCGCGGTCTGCAGAGCCTGGTCGAGGACGGCGGTGGCCGGGTGCGGGTCGACTCCGCACCGGGCGCCGGGACGACGGTACGGATGGTGGTGGAACGACGATGACGATCCGGGTGGTGATCGTGGACGACCACGCGATGCTCAGGGCGGGGCTCGAGCAGCTGCTCACCGGGGAGCCGGACATCGAGGTGGTGGGCAACGCGGCCGACGGAGCCGCCGCGCTGGCGCTGGTGCGCGAGAAGCGGCCGGCTGTCGTGCTGATGGACCTGCAGATGCCGGGCGTCGACGGGGTCGCTGCGACCCGCGAGATCGTGGCGGAGGGGCTGGCCGACGTCCTGGTGCTCACGTCGTACTCGGACGCGGAGAGGATCGTGGGTGCCCTCGACGCAGGTGCCCTCGGCTACCTGCTGAAGGACGCCGAGCCGGACGAGGTCCTCCAGGGCATCCGAGCGGTCGCGCGCGGCGAGTCACCGATCAACCCGCGGGCCGCCCGCGAGCTCCTGGCCGTGCGGCGTACGACGTCGACCGGGGTGGTCGACCTCACCCCGCGCGAGACCGAGGTGCTCGGCCTGGTGCGGGAGGGCCTGGCCAACAAGCAGATCGCCCGGCGGCTGGGGATCACCGAGCGCACCGTGAAGGCCCACCTCACCTCGACCTTCCAGCGCATCGGCGTGGTCGACCGGACCCAGGCGGCCCTGTGGGCGGAACGGAACGGCGTCGGGTAGCGCGACCGGTCAGTCGACGTCGTCGTCGGTGAGCTCACCCGGATCGCCCACGCGGGCCGGCAAGGCCGGGGGAGTGCCGCCCCACTCGGGACACAGCGACCGGAACGAGCACCAGTCACACAGCCGCGAACGGTGGGGCCGCCAGTCGCCGGTCTCCTGGGCGCGGACGATCGCCTGCCAGATCGCCTCGACCTTGCGCTCGGTGGCCAGCAGGTCGCTCTCGTCGGGGACGTAGCGCAGCATCTCGCCGTTGCCGAGGTAGACCAGCTGGAGCATGGCCGGCACAACTCCACGCGTGCGCCAGATGACCAGTGCGTAGAACTTCATCTGGAACAGCGCCTTGGCCTCGAACCACTCCGGGACCGAGCGGCCCGTCTTGTAGTCGACCACCCGGATCGCGCCGTCGGTGGCGACGTCGAGACGGTCGATGAAACCCCGGAGCAGCAGCTTGGAGCCGAGCAGCGCCTCGACGTACAGCTCGCGCTCGGCCGGCTCGAGCCGGCGCGGGTCCTCGAGCGTGAAGTAGCGATCGAGCACCGTGCGGCACGACGCCAGCCACTCGACCAGGTCAGGTCCCTCGGCGGTGAACAGCTCGGCCAGGCCGGGCTCGGCCTCGAGCAGCGCGTCCCAGGTGGGCGTCAGCAGGTCGCGCGCCCGATCGGGGGTGCGCGAGGGAGCGGGCAGGTCGAAGAGGTCCTCGAGCACCTTGTGCACCAGCGTGCCGCGCAGCGCGTCGGCCGACGGCTCCTCGGGGAGCTTGTCGATGGTGCGGAAGCGGTAGAGCAGGGGGCAGGTCATGAAGTCGGACGCCCTGCTCGGCGACAGCGCCCCCAGCACGTCGACGCCGTCGACCGGGGTCGAGCGCACCTCGGCCGGCGACACGTCGGTGTCGGCCTCGGCATGGGTCGTGCTCATGACGACGAATCTAGGTCAGGCCACCGACAGTGCCGGGTACGCCGCGCCCTCGGCCGCGCCGTGCCCCGATCCGGCGGGGCCGGTTCGGATAGCCTCGACGCATGAGCGACGACCGCGCGACCCGCGGCTCCACCCCGCGCCCTCCCGGCGCGTTCAAGGTGGGGTCGATCGCGGGCAGTGACGTGCTCGTGACCAGCTCCTGGTTCCTGATCGCGGGTCTGATCGCAGTGATCACGGCTCCGGCGATCGAGAAGGCCGAGCCCGGGCTCGGCGGCCTCAAGTACGTCGGCGGACTGGCGCTGGCGGTGCTGCTCTACCTGTCGGTGCTCGTCCACGAGGCCTCTCATGCCTACATGGCGCGACGCTACGGCCTCCCGGTCAGCCACATCACCCTGCAGTTCTTCGGCGGCATGACCTCGATCGAGGGAGAGCCGGACTCACCGAAGCAGGAGTTCTGGGTGTCCGTGGTCGGGCCGATCTCGTCGCTCGCGGTCGCCCTGGTCGCGTTCCTCGCCTACCTGGTCGCCCCTGGCGGTCTGATCGGGCTGGCCCTCTCCGGTCTCGCATGGACCAACCTGCTGGTCGGCGTCGTGAACCTCGTTCCCGGACTGCCGCTCGACGGCGGACGGATGCTCAAGGCCGTGGTCTGGGGCATCACCGGCGACACCCACCGCGGCACGATCATCGCCGCTTGGGGTGGGCGCCTCGTCGCCCTGCTGGCGATCGGCTGGCCGCTGCTGATCTCCAAGGTGCTCGACGTCGAGCCGGGGGTGACGGACTTCCTGTTCGCCGGGGTGATCTCGATGTTCCTTTGGAGCGGTGCCACCGCCGCCCTGCAGTCCGCCCGCGTCCGTTCGCGGCTGCCGCACCTGATCGCCCGCGACCTGGCACGTCGTACCCTCACCGTCCCCGGCGACCTGCCGCTGGCCGAGGCCGTACGCCGGGCTCAGGAGGCGCAGGCGGGCAGCATCGTCACGGTCACGGCGAGCGGCACCCCGATCGGTGTCGTCAACGAGGCCGCCCTGTTGTCCGTGCCCGTCGATCGGCGGGCATGGGTGCCGACCTCATCGGTCGCTCGCTCGCTCGAGGAGGGCCTCCGGCTGCCCGCCGGCATCGGTGGCGAGGACCTGATCCGCGCCATCAGTGCCCGTCCGGCCGGGGAGTACCTGCTCCTCGACGCCGACGGGACCATCTTCGGCGTGCTCTCCACCGCGGACGTCGACCGCGCCTTCCGCGCGAGCGCCTGAGCGGATCCCGATAGCCTCCCCGGCATGGCCGAGGACCGAAGCCCGGATGTGCCGCGCGAGGCGTGGGCCGGCGTCCACCGGGGACCGTTGCGGGCCGGCGAGTGGGTGCGGCTGACCGACCAGAAGGGCCGGCGTCACAACTTCGAGCTGGAGCCGGGCAAGCGGTTCTTCTCCAACAAGGGACACCTCGAGCACGACGACCTGATCGGACGCGAAGAGGGATTCACCGTCATCTCCTCGGCCGGTGGTGAGTACCTCGTGTTCCGCCCTCTCCTGAGTGAGTTCGTGGTCTCGATGCCGCGCGGCGCCGCGGTCGTCTACCCCAAGGACGCCGCACAGATCATCGCGATGGCCGACATCTTCCCCGGTGCCGACGTGGTCGAGGCCGGGGTCGGGTCGGGTGCCCTCACCTGCTCGCTCCTCCGCGCGGTCGGACCGCACGGCACGGTCTCGTCGTACGAACGTCGCGAGGAGTTCGCCGAGGTCGCGCGGCGCAACGTCACTCAGTTCTTCGGAGCCGAGGACGGGCAGAGCCACCCGGCCTGGCGGCTGACCCTCGGCGACCTGGCCGAGAAGCTTCCTTCGTCAGGCGAGCGCGCCGACCGGATCATCCTCGACATGCTCGCTCCCTGGGACTGCCTCGAAGCGGCTGCCACGGCCCTGCGACCCGGCGGCATCCTCTGCGCGTACGTCGCGACCACGACGCAGCTGTCGCGCTTCGTGGAGAGCGTCCGGGTCCACGGTGGGTTCACCGAGCCCCAGGCCTGGGAGTCGCTGGTCCGCGACTGGCACGTCGAGGGCCTCGCCGTCCGTCCCGGCCACTCGATGATCGGTCACACGGCGTTCCTGGTCACCGCCCGCGCGATGGCGCCGGGGGAGCGGCCGCCGATGAAGAAGCGGCGCCCGGCTCCGGGCGCCTACGGCCCGGACTACCTCGGGCCCCGGCCACCCGGCGTACCGGAGGAGCCGGCAGCCGAGTGACGCGGTCTCGGACGCCGTACCAACCGTCCGCCATGCCGAGATCAAATCGTGAGAAACGCGACCCGATTCTCGCATGCGCGCAGGTCGTGGACGAGTAGGGTCGAAACAGGAGGTGTGACACATGAGCAGTGGGCAGGACGCTCCGAACTCCGGGTCGAACGCCGGACGGAGCGCCCATGAGCTGGCCGAGCAGATCCGTTTCCTCGAGTCCGAGGTCACCGACCTTCGTCGCCGCCTGTCCGACTCGCCGGGGCACACGCGTGGCCTGGAGCTGAGGCTCGCCGACACCCAGCGCTCGTTGTCCGCCGTCACCTCGCAGAACGAACGCCTCGCCCAGACCCTGCGCGAGGCGCGCGACCAGATCACGAAGCTGAAGGAGGAGGTCGACCGGCTGGCGCAGCCGCCCGCCGGCTTCGGGACCTTCCTGCAGCGCAACGAGGACGACTCGGTCGACGTCTTCACCGGCGGCCGCAAGCTGCGTGTCAACGTCAGTCCTGCCGTCGAGATCGACTCCTTGGTCAAGGGCCAGGAGGTCATGCTCAACGAGGCCCTGAACGTCGTGGCGGCGCTCGACTTCGAGCAGGTCGGCGAGGTCGTGATGTTCAAGGAGCTGCTCGCCGACGGTGAGCGGGCCCTGGTGATCGCGAACGCCGACGAGGAGCGCGTCGTCCGGCTCGCCGACCCGCTCAAGGCCAACACGCTCCGAGCGGGAGACTCGTTGCTGCTCGACGGGCGCGCAGCGTACGCCTACGAGCGGGTGCCGAAGTCCGAGGTCGAGGAGCTGATCCTCGAAGAGGTGCCCGACATCGAGTACGAGTCGATCGGTGGTCTGGTGAACCAGATCGACGCCATCCGCGACGCGGTCGAGCTGCCCTACCTGCACCCCGAGCTGTTCCGTGACCACCAGCTGAAGCCGCCCAAGGGAGTGCTGCTCTACGGGCCGCCGGGCTGCGGCAAGACGCTGATCGCGAAGGCGGTGGCCAACTCACTGGCCAAGAAGGTCGCGGCGCGGACCGGCCAGGAGGGGAGGTCCTACTTCCTCAACATCAAGGGCCCCGAGCTGCTGAACAAGTACGTCGGCGAGACGGAGCGTCACATCCGGTTGGTGTTCCAGAGGGCCCGTGAGAAGGCGAGCCACGGCACGCCCGTGATCGTGTTCTTCGACGAGATGGACTCGCTGTTCCGCACCCGGGGTTCGGGTGTCTCCTCCGACGTCGAGAACACGATCGTCCCCCAGCTGCTCAGCG
>JAICSK010000202.1 GCA_025936915.1 Nocardioides sp. | reverse complement strand
GGCTGACCGCCCCACCCGAGGAGGCCACCGCCCCGTGACCGACGAGACACGCACCGACATGCCGCCCGCCACCCCGTCACCGGCACCGACCGACGACGGGCTCCGACAGCTCTCCGAGTACATCGAGGGTGCCCGGTGGTTCGGCGGGAAGGGCCGAGGCCTGCGCGTGACCGGCGTACGCCGGCTGGGCGTGGTCGCCGACGAGAGCCCGCGCGTGGTCGTCGACCTCGTCGAGGTGTCCTACGACGACGGCGGCACCGAGCTCTACCAGGTGCCGCTGGCGCTCTACACCGACCCCGAGCACCGGCTCGACCACGCGTTCGTGGGCTGGTGGGAGGACTCCGACGCCGGCTGGGTGCATGCCTACGACGCGGTGCACGACCGCGAGGCGATGGCGGCGTACCTCCGGGCGTTCGCCTATCCCCCCGACGGACCCCTGGAGTTCCACCGGCTGCCAGGTGACGACCTGGACGCGACCGCTGCGTCGACGCTGTTCACCGGCGAGCAGTCGAACTCGTCGGTCGCGTTCGGCGAGCACGCCCTGCTGAAGCTCTTCCGGCGCGTGACCCCGGGGACCAACCCCGACATCGAGATCCACGAGCAGCTGACCCTCGCGGGGTCGGACAACGTCGCGGCCCTGCTCGGGTGGATCGAGTGTGACGAGCCCGGCGGCGGGGGTCGCCTGCAGCTGGGGATGCTCCAGCAGTTCCTGCGAACGGCCAGCGACGGGTGGGAGCTGGCCCTGACGTCGGTGCGCAACCTGTTCGCCGAGGCCGACCTGTACGCCGACGAGGTCGGTGGCGACTTCGCCGCAGAGGCGCAGCGGCTGGGCGAGGCCGTGGGCGCGGTCCACCGGCTGCTGGCCGAGCACTTCCCGACGGCCGAGCGTACGGCGTCCGACCACGCCGAGCTGGCCAAGGCGATGGCCGGTCGGCTCGACGCGGCGATCGGCGTGGTCCCGGGCCTGGCCGAGCACGCGCCGGGCCTGCGCGACCTGTTCGCGGCGGTCGGGGCGATCGAGTCGGGGGCGATCCAGAGGGTGCACGGCGATCTCCACCTGGGTCAGACGCTGCGCACCTCCAAGGGCTGGAAGATCGTCGACTTCGAGGGCGAGCCGGCCAAGCCGCTCGCCGATCGGGTGCTCCCCGACTCCCCGTGGCGTGACGTCGCCGGAATGCTGCGCTCCTTCGACTACGCGCCGCGGGTCACCGCGATGACCGCTGACGCAGGTGGCGACGACGGGCGAGAGCAGCGGGCGTACCGGGCGGCCGAGTGGTCCGCCCGCAACCAGGCGGCGTTCCTCGACGCCTACGCCGGACGCGACCTGACCGGCGACGAGCAGACCCTGCTCGCCGCTTACGTCGCCGACAAGGCGGTCTACGAGTGTGTGTACGAGGCGCGCAACCGCCCGAGCTGGCTGCCGATCCCGATGGCGGCGCTGGACGGCGGTCGGCCCGACGTACCCGGGACTGCGGAGGAGATGGCGCGATGACACAGGTCCCGATCTCGGAGGTCGAGCAGCTGGTCCGTGGCGAGCACGGCCAGCCGCACGCGATCCTCGGGGCGCATCCGGCGGGTGACCAGGTCACGTTCCGGGCGTACAAGCCCCTGGCCCGGACCGTGACCGTGGTGACCTCCGACGGCAACCGGGTGCCGCTCGAGCACGAGTACGAGGGAGTGTGGGTGGGGGTTCTCGGTTCCCGTGGCCCCGAGACGGACGCGGCACGCTCTCCTCGACCACCGGACGGCGACGTCCCGGACTACCGGCTCGAGGTCGACTACGGCGAGGGCGCGATCACCGTCGACGACCCCTACCGCTTCCTGCCCACGCTGGGTGAGATGGACCTCCACCTGGTCAACGAGGGCCGACACGAGCTGCTCTGGACGGTGCTCGGCGCGCGGGTCCATCACTACCGAGCCTCGACCGGCGACGTGTCCGGCACGTCGTTCGCGGTCTGGGCGCCGGGGGCCCGCGGCGTACGCCTCGAGGGCGACTTCAACTCCTGGGACGGTCGCGAGCACCCGATGCGAGAGCTCGGCGAGTCCGGGGTGTGGGAGCTGTTCATGCCCGGCGTCGGGACCGGCGCCGGGTACAAGTACATCGTGCTGGGCGCTGACGGCGAGTGGCGCGAGAAGGCCGACCCGATGGCGTTCTGGGCAGAGGTCCCGCCGGCAACGTCCAGCCGGGTCTACGAGTCGAGCCACACGTGGGGCGACGACGAGTGGATGCGGGCCCGAGGAGACCGGCAGCCGGTCTCGCAGCCGATGTCGATCTACGAGGTGCACCTCGGCTCGTGGCGCAAGCGGCACGGCGCGGTGCTCACCTGGGACCAGCTGATCGACGAGCTGGTGCCCTACGTCGCGGACCTGGGCTTCAGCCATGTCGAGCTGATGCCGGTGATGCAGCACCCCTTCGGCGGCTCGTGGGGCTACCACGTCACGTCGTACTTCGCGCCGGACTCGCGGTTCGGCGACCCCGACGGCTTCCGTCGCCTCGTCGACGCCTTCCACCGGAGCGGGATCGGCGTACTCCTCGACTGGGTGCCCGGCCACTTCGCCACCGACGCATGGGCGCTCCCACGCTTCGACGGGACGCCCCTCTATGAGGACCCCAACCCGCAACGCGGCTGGCACAAGGAGTGGGGCTCACACATCTTCAACTTCGGCCGGCGCGAGGTGCGCAACTTCCTCTACGCCAACGCGCTGTACTGGCTCGAGGAGTTCCACGCCGACGGCCTCCGCGTCGACGGGGTGGCCTCGATGCTGTATCTCGACTACGCGCGGCCCGCGGGCGAGTGGTCACCGAACAAGTACGGCGGCAACGAGAACCTCGAGGCCGTCCAGTTCCTGCAGGAGATGAACGCGACCGTCTACAAGCGCGTGCCGGGTGCCACCACGATCGCCGAGGAGTCGACCTCCTGGCCCGGCGTCACCCGGACCACCGACAGCGACGGTCTCGGCTTCGGCTTCAAGTGGAACATGGGCTGGATGCACGACTCCCTCGACTACCTCAAGCGCGAACCGGTGCACCGCTCCTGGCACCACAACGAGCTGACCTTCGGGCTGACGTATGCGTTCAGCGAGAACTACGTCCTGCCGCTTTCACACGACGAGGTCGTGCACGGCAAGGGGTCGCTGCTCCGGAAGATGCCCGGCGACCGCTGGCAGCAGCTGGCCACACTGCGGGCCTACCTCGCCTTCATGTGGGCCCATCCCGGCAAGCAGCTGCTGTTCATGGGCGCCGAGATCGGGCAGGAGTCGGAGTGGGCGGAGTCCCGCGAGCTCGACTGGTGGCTGCTCGACCACCCCGAGCACCTCGGGGTGCACCGGCTGATGAAGGACCTCAACCGTGCCTACGTCGACTCCCCGGCCATCTGGTCGCGTGACCACGAGCCGGACTCCTTCCAGTGGGTCGACGCCAACGACGCCGGACGCAACGTGTTCTCCTTCATCCGGCGAGGGGTCGACGGCACCACCCTGGCCTGCGTCTCGAACTTCGCCGCCGCCCCTCACAGCGACTTCCGGCTCGGCCTGCCTGCCGCAGGTGAGTGGCGGGAGGTGGTGAACACCGACGCGGTGGCCTACACCGGCTCGGGCGTGGGCAACCTCGGAGTCGTCACCGCCCATGACAGCCCCGAGAGCGGTCAGCCGGCCCACGCCACCCTGGTGCTGCCGCCGCTGGCGACGGTCTGGCTGCGGCAGGACTGACCGGTGGCCCGAACGGGTCGTGTGTCTCAGAACGCGCTCCGGCGCCTCCTCGGGCACACGACTCAGCCGGCGACGGGCCAGCAGACCTCGGTGGTGTGAGCGAGCAGGTCGTCCTCGTCGCCGGTGGGCAGGTAGCGCTCGCGCACCGGGCCGGCTGACGACGTCGCCTGGTCCATCACCCAGCGCCCGACTGCACCGTAGGCGCGGTCGAGGTCGAGCGGTGGGCCGTCGAAGGTCGTCACGGCCAGCCGCGCCGCGGGGACGTCGTACGACGTGATGCGGGGAGGCAGGCCCGACGGCACCTCCGCGACCGGGACGAACGCGACCAGGTCGCCCGCTTCGTCGGCGAAGAACTCCGTGGGGAACAGAGCCCCGTCGGTGCCGGTACGCGCGGCGCCGCCGACCCGCACGGCCCGGTGGAGCTCGGCGAACGCGTCCATCCACCACGCGACGACGTCCGAGCCGGCGACGTGGTCGGTGATGGCGAGGGTCGTCAGGGTCGGTTCGTCCCGGTAGGCCACCGGGAACGCCGCTCCCTCGGCGGACAGCATCCGGCGGAGCGAGTCGACGGTCTCCTGGGTGTCGCGGAGCTGCGCACTCATCGTGTCGAGGTGGTCGACGATCACGGCGTTCCTCGCTTCTTCGTCGGGGGCGTCCAGAAACCTGCGCAGCTGCTCGATCGGCAGGTCGAGGTCGCGGAAGCGCCGGATCACCTGGGCGGTCGTGACCTGGGACACGTCGTAGTAGCGATATCCGGACGACGGGTCGATGCGCGCCGGCGAGAGCAGTCCGGTCTCGTGGTAGTGACGGAGAGTCTTCACCGACAGGAACGTCATCCGGGAGAACTCGCCGATCGAGACGAGCGTCGCGTCCGAGGTCATGGCGCCATCCCACACTCTCCCCCGACCGGAGAGTCAACCGCGCACTCGCGATGGTTGGGGAGGGCAGGGTGGTCGCTTGACTCTCCCCCGACGGGAGACCGCAGCGTCCGCGCCATGAACACGACACACTCCGACCCGGCCGAGAAGGGCTGGGCTCCGCTCGTCGTCCTGCTCTGCGGGACCTTCCTGGTCGTCCTCGACTTCTTCATCGTCAACGTCGCGCTGCCGTCGATGCAGCGCGACCTCCACGCCTCCGACAGCGGCCTCGAGTGGGTCGTCGCGGGGTACGGCCTCACCTTCAGCTCCCTCCTGATCGCGGTGACCCGACTGGGCGACCGCTGGGGTCGGCGCCGGATGTTCTCCCTGGGCACCGCGTTGTTCGTGCTCGCATCGGCCGCGTGCGGCGCGGCGCCGAGCACCGAGCTCCTCGTCGGCGCCAGGCTGGCGCAGGGCGTCGGCGGCGCGATGGTCTCGCCGATGGTCCTCGCCCTGATCGGCGAGGTGTACGCCGGCCCCCGGATGCCGAAGGCGATCGGCATCTATTCCACCGCCATGGGCCTCGCGGCCGCGACCGGTCAGCTGATCGGGGGCACTCTGATCCACCTCGACCTGGCCGGATCCGGGTGGCGCGCGATCTTCTGGGTGAACGTCCCGATCGGCCTCGCCGCCGTCGCCCTCGCCCCGCGGCTGCTCCCGGAGGGCCGGGGCGCCGTCGGCTCGACGGCGGGGAGCATC
>JAICSK010000221.1 GCA_025936915.1 Nocardioides sp. | reverse complement strand
TAGCCGAACGCCTCGACCAGCGCGGCCATCTCGTCGGTCATCGAGGTCTGGCTCATCAATCTGTTGTCGGTGTTGACCGTGACCCGGAAGCGCAGGTCGGTGAGCAGCCCGATCGGGTGCTCGGCGATCGACCGGGCGGCCCCGGTCTGGACGTTCGACGTCGGGGCCAGCTCGAGGGGGATGCGCTTGTCACGGACGTACGCCGCGAGGCGGCCGAGGTGGGGCCGTCCGTCGTCGTCGAGGGTGATGTCGTCGATGATCCGGACGCCGTGGCCCAGCCGGTCGGCACCGCACCACTGGATCGCCTCCCAGATCGACGGCAGCCCGAATGCCTCGCCCGCGTGGATCGTGAAGTGGGAGTTCTGCCGCTGGAGGTACTCGAAGGCGTCGAGGTGCCGGGTCGGAGGGAACCCCGCCTCCGCCCCGGCGATGTCGAAGCCGACGACACCGGCATCGCGCCAGGCGACCGACAGCTCGGCGATCTCACGCGAGCGCGCTCGGTGTCGCATGGCGGTCAGCAGCTGACGGACCACGATCCGCCCGTCGGCGTCCACCATCCCGGCCTCGAAGCCGGAGCGGACGGCGCCGACCACCTGGTCGAGCGACAGTCCCTGGGCGACGTGCTGCTCCGGGGCGTAGCGGACCTCCGCGTAGACCACCCCGTCGGCCGCGAGGTCGGCAACGCACTCGCGGGCCACCCGTTCGAGGGCGTCCTCGGTCTGCATGACCGCGACGGTGTGCTCGAAGGTCTCGAGGTAGCGGACCAGCGAACCGGAGTCGGCGGACTCCGCGAACCAGCGACCCAGCGTCTCGCCGTCGCCGGCCGGGAGCTCGTGCCCGACGTCCGCGGCCAGCTCCAGCACGGTCTGCGGCCGAAGGCCACCGTCGAGATGGTCGTGCAACAGCACCTTGGGCGCCCGCCGGATCTGCTCGCGAGTAGGTTCGGCCATGGCGAGATACTCCCAGACCCCCCACGCCGTCGGTCGAGCCCGTCGAGACCACGGTCCCGAGAGCCAGGAGAACCCATGCGCGTCCTCGACGACCTCGACCAGCTGACCGGCCTCGCCGGAGACGAGCTCGGGGTCAGCGACTGGCTGGAGATCGACCAGGACCGGGTGGACCGGTTCGCCGACGCCACCGGCGACCACCAGTGGATCCACGTCGACGTCGTGCGCGCCGCTGCCGGTCCGTTCGGAGGGACGATCGCGCACGGTTACCTCACGCTGTCCCTGATCCCCTTCCTGGGCAGCCAGGTGTTCTCCCTGGAGACCCCGGGAGCGAAGCTCAACTACGGCGTGAACAAGGTCCGCTTCCCCACGCCGGTGCGGGTCGGCTCGCGCATCCGCAGCCGGGTGGTGATGGGCCAGGTGAGCGACCTTCCGAGGGGCAAGCAGCTCACCTTTCGCCACACGATCGAGATCGAGGGTGAGGACAAGCCGGGCTGTGTCGCCGAGACCGTCGTGCTGCTGCTCCCGTAGTGGCCTAAGGCGGGCCGGCGGCCTCGACCAGCGCCCGGATCCCGCCCTCGGCCTCCGCCACCGACACCACCTCGCACCCTCGGGCGGCCGCGTCGGCGATGACCCGGCCCTGGCGGCGCATCAGCGCCCAGCCACGGCGTACCAGCACCAGCGGCGGCTTCCGGTGCTCGCGCAGGTCGCGGGTGAGCCGGCGCCAGAAGGTCACCAACGGGTGCTGACGCAGGCAGTACGCCGCCGCCAGCACGCCGTGCGCGCGACACTCCGCGACCACCTCCTGGGCGAAGATCCCCTCGGCCACGAACAGCGACGCCCCTGCCAGGTCGACCTCGTGGGTGCCGGAGGGACCGTTCCGGGAGATGTCGTAGACCGGTGCGACGGTGCGTCCAGTGGTCGCCAGCTCGCAGATGGCGCGCACGGCCTCGGGGCGGTGCCACGACCGCGGGTCGTCCCAGTCGACGAGTCCGGCGTTCGCGCCCTGTGAGATGTGCGGGAGCGCGGGGTCGTCACCTTTGCGGTAGTAGTCGTCGAGCCGCAGCACGGGCAGCCCGGTGTGGTGGGCGAGACGCGACTTGCCCACCCCTGACGGCCCGGCGAGCACGACGACGCGAGCGCGGACGGCGGAGGGCACCGCGACATTGTGCCGGAGCGCCTGACCCGTCCTGACCCTGCCCCCGGGGCCGATCGGACGGGATTTTGCCGAAACGCCTCGGGGAAAAGTAAAAAAACTGAGACTGGCGAATGGCTCTCACACCATCCCGTTCCGCCAACCAGTGACGGAGAGAACATGCTGTTGTCGCCCCCCCGGCGCAGTTTCACCCGCACCCGGCTCACCGCCGCGGTGTCCCTGACGGCCGCGCTCGCGCTCCTCGGCGGACCCACGGCGTCGGCCAACCTGCCGGTGGAGCTGTCGCACCCCAAGACGATCGTGTACAAGGTCAGGGCCCCTCACTCCTTCTACGGCGTGCACGACCGCTACCTGAGCTCGCTCTCGCGGCCCAGCACCGGCTCGATCCGCCTGTGGGACGCCGGCACGACGTGGGCGACGATCGAGCCGTCGCCGGGCACGTGGAACTGGCAGCCGCTCGACGACGCCGTCGAGGCCGCCCATGCCAACGGCACCGCCGTCACCCTGGTGCTCGGGCTCTCCCCGAAGTACGCCGCGGCAGCGTCGACCGACGCCCCCGACCTGACGATGTACCACGACTACGTCCAGGCCGTGATGCAGCGCTACAGCCCGGCCAACTGGCACGACGCGCAGGGCAACTACTACCGCGGGATCGGCTCCTACCAGGTGTGGAACGAGGCCAACATCACGACGTTCTGGACCGGTACGAACGCCCAGCTGGCCGACCTGACCAAGACGGTGTACGACGTCCGCAACGCGACCGACCCGGGCGCCCAGGTGGTCTCGCCGGCCATGGTCACCCGCCTGAAGTTCGAGCAGAAGACCATCCAGGCCTTCTACGAGACCAAGGTCGCCTCGACCGGCCAGCCCGTGTGGAAGTACGTCGACGTGATCTCCCTCAATCTCTACCCGACCGAGACGATCGCCACCTCCTCTGGCGGGCAGCGGGTCTCGATGCCCGAGGACTCGATCGGCCTGCTGAACTCGGTGCGCACGCTGCTCAGCAAGGGTGGCGTCCCGTCGTCGATCCCGGTCTGGGACACCGAGATCAACTACGGCATGGGCCGGGCCGCGACGACCGTCCCGATCTCCGAGGACCGTCAGGTCGCCTACGTGATGCGGACCTACCTGCTCAACGCGGCTCAGGGCGTGCAGCGGGTGAACTGGTACGCCTACGACATGGGCACCCTCCCCGGGGGAGGCACCCTGGGCAACACGCTGCTGACCGACCCGACCCAACGGTCGGCGGGCATCCTGACGCCGGCCGGCGTCGCGTTCACCCGGATCCAGAACTGGATGAACGGCACCCTGATCGGGACCACGTCCAAGCGCCCCTGCATCGCCGACAAGAACGGCACCTACACCTGCCTGGTCAAGTACGCCACGGGCTACGGCCGGATCTACTGGAACCCGATGAAGTCGGCCAGGGTCCGCCTGGTGAACAGCGCCACGAGGAAGGTCGACGAGTACGGCGTGACCACCCGGGTCAAGGGTGGGACGAGGCTGAGGGTGAACTACAAGCCGGTGCTGGTGAAGTCGAAGAACTGATCGACCACCCTTTCGGGGCTGGACGCGCTTGTTACGATGCCTCCTCCAGTCCGGAGGGGGCCCCATGTTCCGACTGTCACCCCGCGCCGCCACCCGGCGCGTCACCGTCGTTTCCACACTCGTCGCCACACTGGCGCTGGTCGCCTGCACACCGGCGTCGGCGTCCAACGTCCGCATCCGGCACTCGCTGTTCGGCATGCATGACGGCACCGCCGACATCGGGTCGCTGACGTCGGTGCACGAGGGCGCGATCCGGCTCTGGGACACCGGCGTCCAGTGGCAGTCGGTGGAGACCGCCCCCGGCGTCTACGACTGGACCCGGCTCGACGCTCTGGTGACCGCTGCCCAGGCGCACCACGCCGAGGTCACCATGGTCGTGGCCGGTACGCCGTCGTTCTACTCCTCGACGCCCTGGAACGTGCCGGGCTCCCAGGTCTCGGCGTACAAGGCGTTCGTCAAGGCGCTGATGCAGCGCTACAAGAGCTTCAACGGCAAGCGCGGGATCTCGGCGTACCAGGTCTGGAACGAGGGCAACATCGCGACGTTCTGGTCCGGGACCCCCGCCGGCCTCGCCAAGCTCACCCAGGCCATGGACCAGATGCGCGACAAGTACGACAGCCACGCGAAGGTGATCGCCCCGCCGATGGTGTCGCGGCTGGCCTACCAGCTCACCGGCCTCTCGAAGTTCTACCACCAGCGGGTGGGCAAGAAGCCGGTCTGGCGGTACGTCGACGCGATCGGCCTGAGCCTGTACCCGCTGGCCAGGTACGGGAAGCGCACCGGAGTGCCGGAGGACGCGATCAAGCAGCTGGGAGCGGTCAAGAAGCTCCT
>JAICSK010000122.1 GCA_025936915.1 Nocardioides sp. | reverse complement strand
GTCCCCAACGGCACGACCAGCTCCGGCTTCTCCCTCGGCAACCCGTCGATGGTCGGCGGCGTCGTGCACACCCATCACGAGCACCAGGTGCGTCACGCGGGCCACCACCACGGGCACCACTCGAACACGACCGGCACCTCGACCGACCAGCCCAGCTCGGGACCGACCGTCGGCCCCTCCGGCGGCCCGACGGTCAACCCGAGCCAGGGTCCGACCAGCGCCGCCCCCACGAAGCTGCCGTCGATCCTGCCGTCCACGATCCTCCCGACGACGATCCTGCCGAGCCCGCTGCCATCGGTGCTCACCACCACCCAGGCGATCGTGCAGTGCCTGGCGCAAGGGTTGATCCAGGGCACCGACGCGTTCAACCAGTGCGTCTACGACCTGACTCACTGAGCGCCCTCGTCGCGCCGACCCTCATCGAGTCGCCAGCTCCGACCACGCCTCGCTCTGGAGGTGTCGTCACCGGTCGCACCTGCGAGCACCGGTCACGCCACCGAGGCACGAGAGGGTCCTCGATTGGTCACAAACCGCATGAATTCTGTCATCCGACCTGCGGTTCGTGACCAATGGATCGATCCAAGAATCACCAGGACCACGGGTGCCGCCCCAGCTGGCACGCGACCACTTCTCGGCGGCATCCCGAATCGGCGCAACCTCTGTCCCGGGCGGCGGCAGTCGAGGCCGGCGAAGCCGCCGCAGGCGAGCCTTGACGGCCGTCGGCCGGGACGGACAATCACGCGCCGGGAGGCCGCCGGCTGAGTCGTCGCTCTCGCAATCCGACCGTAGGAGGCAGCGGGTTCGCCTAGCGGCGGAGCAGGCGCGCGGCCTCGGCGGCCCAGTAGGTCAGCACGACGTCGGCGCCGGCGCGGCGGATCGAGGTGAGCACCTCGAGGATCGTGCGCTCGCGGTCGATCCAGCCGTTCGCCGCCGCGGCCTCGACCATGGCGTACTCGCCCGAGACGTTGTACGCCGCGACCGGCACATCGACGGCGTCGCGCACCCGGCGTACGACGTCGAGGTAGCCCAGTGCGGGCTTGACCATCACGATGTCGGCGCCCTCCGCCACGTCGAGCAGCGCCTCGCGGACGCCCTCACGCGCGTTGGCGGGGTCCTGCTGGTAGGTGCGGCGGTCGCCCTGGAGGGAGGAGTCGACGGCCTCGCGGAACGGGCCGAAGAACGAGGAGGCGTACTTCGCGGAGTAGGCGAGGATCGCGACGTCGGTGTGACCGGCGCCGTCGAGGGCGCCCCGGACCGCCGCCACCTGGCCGTCCATCATGCCGCTCGGTCCGACCATGTCGACCCCGGCATCGGCCTGGGCGAGTGCCATCTCGGCGTACGCCTCCAGGGTGCGGTCGTTGTCGACCCGGCCGTCAGGGGTGAGGACGCCGCAGTGGCCGTGGTCGGTGAACTCGTCGAGACAGAGGTCGCTCATCACGGTGAGGGCGTCACCGACCTCGCCGACCACGTCGGTGATCGCGAGGTTGAGGATCCCCGAGGGATCGGTGCCGCCGGACCCGACGGCGTCCTTGTGCTCGGGGATCCCGAACAGCATCACCCCGCCCAGTCCGAGCGCCGCCGCCTCGTGGGCGGCCTTGAGCAACGAGTCGCGGGTGTGCTGGAGGACGCCGGGCATCGACGCGATCGGTCGCGGGTCGGTCGCACCCTCGCGCACGAACAGCGGGAGCACGAGCTGCTCGGGAGCGAGACGGGTCTCGGCGACGAGGCTCCGCAGACCGTGGGTCGTGCGGAGCCGCCGCGGCCGGGTGACCGGGCGCGGGACCTGGCTGCCGAGGTCCTCACTCATCGCGAGGACGTGGCCTTCTTCCGGGCCGAGGGCTTGCGCTCCGACGGCCTGGTCACCGGCATCCCGGCCTCGAGCATCTCCGCACGACGTGCCGCCCCGAAGCCGGCCAGGGCGTCGACCAGCTCGTCGATGTCCGGCTTCGGCGCCAGGACGTCGACCCGCAGGCCGTGCTCCTCGGCGGTCTTGGCGGTCTGCGGACCGATCACCGCGATCACCGTCGACGGGTGCGGCTTGCCGGCGATGCCGACGAGGTTGCGCACGGTCGAGGACGACGTGAACACGACGGCGTCGAACTTGCCGCTCTTGATCGCGTCGCGCACCGGTGCCGGCGGCGGCGCCGCTCGGACCGTGCGGTACGCCGTGACGTCGTCGCACTCCCAGCCGAGGTCGATCAGCCCGGCGACGAGGTTCTCCGTGGCGATGTCGGCGCGCGGCAGGAAGACCCGGTTGATCGGGTCGAGCATCTCGTCGTACTCCGGCCAGTCCTCGAGCAGGCCGGCCGCCGACTGCTCCCCGGTGGGGACGAGGTCGGGGCGCAGGCCCCAGTCGGAGATCGCGGCGGCGGTCTTGTCGCCGACCGCGGCGATCTTCAGGCCGGAGAAGGCGCGGGCGTCGAGGCCGTACTCCTCGAACTTCTCGCGGACGGCCCTGACGGCGTTGACGCTGGTGAAGGCGATCCACTCGTAGCGTCCCTCGACCAGGCCGCGGACGGCCTTGTCCATCTGGAGGGGGTTGCGGGGCGGTTCGACCGAGATGGTCGGGACCTCCTCCGGTACGCCGCCGAAGCCGCGCAGCCGGGCCGACAGCGACCCGGCCTGCTCCTTGGTGCGCGGCACCAGGATCCGCCAGCCGAACAACGGCTTGGTCTCGAACCACGACAGTGCCTCGCGCATCTCGACCACCTCGCCGATCACCGTGACGGCGGGCGGAGCCATCCGGGCCGCACGGGCGTCGGCCGCGATGTGCTCGAGGGTCGAGGTGACGGTCTGCTGGTCGGTGGTCGTGCCCGTGCGGGTCATCGCGACCGGCGTCTGCGGGTCACGACCAGCGGCAACCAGGGCCTTGGCGATGTCGCCGATGGCGTTGACCGCGGAGAGCAGGACCAGGGTCTTGGTCTCGGCGTACCGGCTCCAGTCGACCTTGTCGCCGGCGGTGACGACGGTGACCTCACGGTGGTCCTTGGTGGTCAGCGGGATGCCGGCGTACGCCGGGACGGCGGCCGCCGACGAGACACCGGGGACGATCTCGAAGCCGAGGCCGGCCTTGGCGCAGGCCGCCGCCTCCTCGGGGCCGGAGGCGTAGACGAACGGGTCGCCGGTCATCAGCCGGACCACGTGACACCCACGCTTGGCCTGCTTGACGACGACCTTGGCGCGGGCCGCGTGGGTGAGCGGCTGCCCGTCCTCGCCGAAGCCGCCGTCGACCAGCTCGGGACCCCCCTCGGAGCCCTCGGGCAGACCGAGGAGCGCGCGGACGAGGGCGGGGTGCTCGGGGCCCTCGGTGATCACGACGTCGGCCTCGCGGATCAGGTCGGCTGCGCGCACGGTGAGCAGGCCGGGGTCACCCGGACCGCTCCCGACGAACGCGACCGAGCCGAACCTCTTGGGTGTGGACTTGGACTGGGCCCTGGGGGCTGTCGTCATGCGTCTTGCCTTTCGCAGTCGGCCACCGGCTGCTCGTGCGGTGTTCCTGGCTGTGCTGGCGGGGCTGCCTGTGCCTCCGTCAGCCGTCCTGCTCCCTCGTCGAGCATCTGCTCGCCGAGGCGATCGCCGACGCCGGCGGCGTCGGCCGGGTCGCCGGTCGCGGACATCCGCACCGCCAGCGTCCCGTCGGGCGAGAGCGCAGCCGCTCGCACCCAGAGCTCTTCTCCGGCCTCTCCCTCGACGACCTCCGCCAGCACGCCGATCGGAGCGGCACACCCGCCCTCGAGAGTGGCGAGCACGCGGCGTTCGGCGGTCACGGCGGCCCGGGAGCGGGGGTCGTCGAGCACGGCCACGTCGTGCGTCAGGTCGTCTCCCTCCCGCGTCTCGACCGCGAGCGCGCCCTGCCCCGGGGCCGGCAGCATCAGGAGAGGGTCGAGGACCTCGGTCGCCTCGTCGAGGCGTCCGATGCGGGCCAGCCCGGCGCGGGCGAGCACGACCGCGTCGTAGGCACCTTCACGGACCTTGCGGATCCGCGTGTCCACATTGCCCCGGATCTCGGTGATCTCCAAACCGAGGCCGAGGGCGTGGAGCTGCGCGGCTCGTCGGGGCGAGCCGGTGCCGACCCGGCTGCCGGCCGGCAGCTCGCCCAGGGTCAGCCCGTCACGAGCCACGACGACGTCGCGCGGGTCCTCACGCAGCGGTACGGCGGCGAGGACGATGCCGGGAGCGGGTGTGGTAGGGAGGTCCTTGAGCGAGTGGACCGCGACGTCGATGCGGCCGTCGAGGAGGGCCTCGCGGAGCGCGCTGACGAAGACGCCGGTGCCGCCGAGCTGGGCGAGCGGCTGGCCGTCGCGGTCACCCTCGGTCGTGATCTCGACCAGAGCGACCTCACGGCCCAGGGCTGCGCTCAGGCGGTCGCCGACCCAGCGCGACTGGGTCGTGGCCAGGACCGAGGCGCGGGTGCCCATCCTGATCGGGGTCATGACTCGTCTCCCGGCTGGCGCGGCTGAACGGGACGGGTGACGGCGTCGACGGCGTCGGGGTCGATGGCGAACAGCTCGGCCAGGGCCTGGGCATAGGAGACGGCGTCGCGGTCGCCGAGCTGCTTGGCACGGATGGTCGGCTGGTGCACGAGCTTGTCGGCGACCCGCCGGAGCGTCTGCAGCAGCTCCGCACGGGTGACCTCGTCGAGCGCGGGCAGGCGACGGTCGAGGCGCTCCATCTCGGACTCGACGACCGCGGTCGTCATGGACCGCAGGGCGACGACCGCGGGCGTCATGCTCGCTTGGCGGCGTGCGGAGACGAAGGCCGCCACCTCGTCGGTGACGATCGTGCGGACGGCCTCGACCTCCGCTCCCGCGTCGGAGTCGCGCAGGTCCTCGCCGAGGTCGGAGAGGGTGACCAGGACGACTCCGGGGACGTCGACGGAGGCAGGGTCGATGTCGTGGGGCAGCGCCAGGTCGACCAGCGCAAGCGGACGGCCGGCGGCAGCCACGGCCTCCCGGCTGACGAGCACCCCGACAGCACCGGCACAGGCCACGACGACGTCGGCCGCGGCCACCTCCTCGTCGACGGCGGTCAGCGGTGCCCAACGCGCGGCATACTCCGAGGCCAGGCGCTCGGCCCGCTCGGGCGTGCGGTTGACGACCACGACCTCGCCGGCTCCCCGTCGTACGACGGTCGCAATGGTCAGCGCGGCCATCGCCCCGGCGCCGACCACGACCACGCGGCGGCCGGTGAGGTCCTCGGCCGCCCGGTCGAGAGCGGCCGAGACCAGCGTCGGCGCCGCCCGGTCGATGCCCGTCTCGGCGTGCACGCGCTTGCCGACGCGGAGCGCCTGCTGGAACAGCGTGTTGAGCACCGGGCCGACCGAGCCGTGCTCCTGGCCGAACCGCAGCGCATCGCGGGTCTGGCCCAGGATCTGGGCCTCGCCGACGGCCATCGAGTCGAGGCCTGCGGCGACCCGGAACAGGTGGGAGACGGCGCCGTCGTCGTAGTGCACGTAGAGATGGGGGATCAGCGCCTCGACGCTCTCGCCGGCGGGCTCGAGCAGGCGCTGGGAGATGTCCTCGACACTGCCGTGGAACCGGTCGACCGCGGCATAGATCTCGAGCCGGTTACAGGTCGCGACCACGGTCGCCTCGGAGACGTGCGGCAGGGCCAGCACGTCTTCGACCAGCTTGGTCGCTCCGTCGGTGTCGACGGCGACCTGCTCCAGCAGGGCGATCGGGGCGGAGCGGTGGGAGATCCCGACGACCAGGGCGCTCACTCGGGCCCCCCACGGCGTTGTCCCACGGAGGAGCGCCGCGGAGGCGACGGAGCACGGCGCGGGGCGTTCATGCTGTTTCCTGAGTGGCCTTGCGCTGCTCGTGATACGCGAGCACCTGCAGCTCTTTGGACAGGTCGACCTTGCTGACGGCGATCTCGGCGCCGACGTTGAGGACGGTCGGTGCGAAGTTCAGGATGCTGGAGATGCCGGCGTCGACCATCTGGTCGGCGACGTCCTGGGCGGCTGCGGCCGGCGTGGCGATCACCCCGATGGCGACGCCGTGCTCGCGGACGATCGCGCGCAGATCGCTGAACGGGCGTACGACGACCCCGGCGACCACCTCCCCGTGCCGCTGGCCGTCGGCGTCGAGCAGGGCGACGACGCGGAAGCCGCGACTGCGGAAGCCGGAGTAGTTGGCGAGAGCGTGGCCGAGGTTGCCGATGCCGACGATGACCACGGGCCAGTCACGGGTCGCCCCCATCTCACGGGCGATCTGGTAGCGGAGGTAGTCGACGTCGTACCCGACGCCGCGCGTGCCGTAGCTGCCGAGGTAGGAGAGGTCCTTGCGCAGCTTGGCGCTGTTGACGCCCGCGGCCGCGGCGAGGTCCTCGCTCGAGCAGACGGTGGTGCCCGCCTCCGACAGGGTCGTCAGCGCCCGCAGGTAGACGGGGAGACGGGCCACGGTCGCCTCGGGAATCTCCCGGGCGGTGTCGTGGGACGTCCGTGCGGTCAAGGCTTCGCTTTCCAGCCGCCGGACACGGAGTCTCCCCGTGGTGGGACAGGCCCGGCCCGCGCGGCACCGTTCACTGTAGGAGTTTGTGAACGCGAGAACAAAACGAGGACGAGGGCGGCTCGCGATGCGGACCTCGGCTCAGGCCGGGACGGTCCGCGACGTCGGCATCGCGGTCGGCTGGGCGGTCGGCTGGGCGGTCGGCTGGGAGTCACTCCGGGCCCCGGGTCGCGGCGCCTGCTCGCCGTTCGGGACCAGGTAGACGACCAGGGCCTGCGAGACCACGCCGATCGCGGCCAGTGTGAGCGGCTTGTTCCAGGCACCCGTCGTGACCCAGGCGGTGGCCAGGGTGGTCACCGCGGTGATCTGGGTCGCCCACCACTTCCTCGTGGGATACAGGTGCGGACGTCTTCTCCTCGTCTTCCTCGTGCTCATCGAGCTCCCCCGTCTTCCGACATGTCAGGTCATGCGATTCAGGACGGAGGCGGCTCACACCCTGATACATGCCGCGACGTCATCGCACGGATCGGTGGGACCGGTCGCCCGCGCCCATCTTTTCGGCGATCCAACCGGCCGCCGGGTGCCCGATCCGTCGGAGGTCGGCGACGACCTCGGTCACGTCGTACGGCGCCCGGCGGAGCTGGACCGCGTACCCCTCGCCGGTCGCGGTGAGCAGCGCCCACCTGGCGAGCCCGTCGCGCGACGGAGGCAGGCTCACCGCTCCGGGGTTGACGACGTGGGTGCCGTTGGCGTGTCGGTCGAGTGCGAGATGGGTGTGGCCGACCAGGACGAGACCGGCGGTGTCACCGGTGAAGCCGAGGCCGGCGTACTCCTCGTCGCTCCCGTCCGGATGTGCGCCTGTGCCGTCGTCGCGGCCGGGAGATGCATGCACCATCAGGACGCGGGTGTCGTCCGGCAGGGACGCACGCTCCTCGACCGGCCGGCTCGCCAGCCACGGCTCGTGGCCGGCGTCCACGACCGCCCGCCGCGTCCAGGCCAACGACTCGAGCACCTCGGCCCTCAGGCCCGGCTCGTCCGCCGAGGGCGTCATCCCCGAGATGTCGCCGGTGAGGACGTAGCGGTCGGTGTTGCCGCGTACACAGCGCACCTCGGCCAGCCGGCGTACCCGAGCCACCACCTCCGCCGGTCGTGGCCCATAGGCGACCAGGTCACCGAGGACCCAGTACTCCTCGGCCTCCGCTGCCTCGGCGTCGGCGAGCGCGGCCTCGAGAGCCGACAGGTTCCCGTGGACGTCGGAGACCACCGCGATCCGCACGAGACCGGTCTATCACCCGCGCGCAGGGTCGTCGGCGCTCGACGGATCGGCGCGAAGGTCTCGATCGCGTCGTCGGTGAGGAACTGCTCGAGGTCCACGTGCGGGGAACCGGCGGCCACCGACCGTTCAGGCGAGGGCCGCGCGGAGCCGGGCAGGATCCACCCGCCAGTAGTCGTGCTGCTTCCCGTCCACGAAGGTGACGGGGATCTCGTGGCCGAAGCGGCGCTCCAGGTCGGGGTCGTCGGCGACGGACACCTCGACGTACGACTCCCCCAGCTCGGCGCACACCCGCTCGATGTGCACCCGGGCGTCGTCGCAGAGATGGCACCCTGGGCGGGTGTAGAGGACGACCCGGGGCTCGCTCACTCCAGCAGCCCCAGGGCCCGGCGGCGCTCGATGCCGCGGAGACGCCCCTTCTGCACCTTGCCGGTCACGGTCAGGGGCAGCTCCTCGACGACCTCGATCCGCGACGGCCGCTTGAACCGGGCGAGGCGTACGTCGCAGTGGTCGCGGACAGCGGTGGCGACGCTCGGGTGCTCGGCTCCGGCGACCGGGACGACGTAGGCGACGACCGCCTGCCCGGTGAGGGCGTCGTCCACCCCGATCACGGCGGCCTCGTCGACTCCTGCGACCTCGCGGATCACGTCCTCGACCTCGACCGGGTAGACGTTGAACCCGGACACGATCACCAGGTCCTTGAGCCGGTCGACCAGGAACAGGTCGCCCGCGTCGTCGAGGAAACCGACGTCGCCGGTACCCCACCAGCCATCGGCGTCGGGACCGTCGTCGCCGTCGGGCCAGTAGCCGCTGAAGACGTTGGCGCCGCGGATCCAGATCTCGCCGGAGTCGTCGCCGTCGGGGGTGTGACCGAGCTCGTCGACGAGCCTGATCTCGATCCCCGGGAGCGCCGCCCCCACCGAGCCTTCCTGCAGCTCGGCGCTGCACAGCGTGCTGGTCACGATCGGCGAGGCCTCGGTCAGCCCGTAGCCCTGATGGACCGGGATGCCGGTCGCGGCCGTGAACTGCTCGACCAGCGTGGGCGACAGCGGCGCCGACCCGGAAAGCATCAGCCGGACCGGACCGAGCCGTTCGCGCAGCTGGTCCTCGCCGATCCAGTAGGCGAAGACCGGCGGTGCCACCGGCACCACGCTGATCGCCTCGTCGTCGATCAGGTCGAGGGTGGCCTGAGGGTCGAACCGCTCGACCAGCACCAGCTTGGCTCGATGGCGCAGGACGCCGCCCAGCACGGCGTTCAACCCGTAGACGTGGAAGAGCGGCAGGACGCCGAGCACGACGTCGTCGCCGTGGATCATGGGCGGCTCGACCTCGGCGGCCTGGTCGATGTTGGCGAGCAGGGCCCGGTGGGTGAGCATCGCGGCGCGCGGCCGCCCCGACGTACCGCTGGTGTAGAGGAGACAGGCCAGCTTCTCCGGGTCGGGCAACGGCGGCACCGGACGTGGAGCAGCGGCTCGGAGCGACTCGTAGGCCTGCTCGTCGTCGCTCGGCGCCGCACCCACGACGTAGACCCGCGGTTCGTGGGCACGCTCGAGGATCTCGGCATCCAGCTCGTCGGTCTCGCCGGCCAGCGCCGCGTGCAACAGTCGTACGGCGTCGCGCACCGTGGGCAGCGTCTCGCCGTCGGCGATCACCAGTCGCGACCCGGAGTCGGCGAGCATCCGGGCCATCTCCCCGGCGGTCGCACGGGGGTTGACCGGGACAGCGACCACCTGGGCCCGCAGCACGCCGAGGTACGACGCGACGAACTCGATCCGGTTGTGCATGGCCACCATCACCCGCTGACCGGCCACCAGCCCGGCGGCACCGAGACCCGTGGCGATGCGGGCGACCTCGTCCTCGAGCGCCGACCAGGTCACGCTGCGCCCGTCGGACTGCACCACCGCGAGCATGTCCGGCCTGTCGAGAGCGGCCTCGGCCACGAGTGACGACACGTCGTGGGTGCTGGGCATGCGGGCAAGGATCCCACACGGCGAGCGAGGCCGTTCCAGCCGGCGAAGCCGGGACGGATCGGCCCGACCGAACAGCGAAGCGTGCGGCCCAGCGTGCTTGCTCGCGAGCCCCCTAGGCTGTCGAGCGTGACTCGCGAGAAGAGCCGCAGACCGCCGAACCTCCAGCGACGCTCGACTCTCGCCGGCGAGGCCTCGGCCGCCTCCGCGGAGGTGGAGCACGCTCTGGCCACTCCTGCGGATCCGACCGCGGCGGCGTTCTTCGACGTCGACAACACGATGATGCAGGGCGCGAGCATCTTCCACCTCGCCCGCGGCCTCCATCGCCGCAGGTTCTTCACGACGCGCGAGATCGCCTCGGCGATGTGGAAGCAGACCTACTTCCGTGTGGTCGGCGTCGAGGACCCCGACCACGTGGCGAGCACGCGCGCGTCCGCTCTCTCGTTCATCGCCGGCCACACCGTCGCGGAGCTGGAGGAGCTCGGAGAGGAGATCTTCGACGAGGCGATGGCGCACCGGATCTGGCCGGGCACCCGGGCGCTGGCACAGATGCACCTCGACGAGGGTCAACGCGTCTGGCTGGTGACAGCGGCGCCGATCGAGATCGCCCGGATCATCGCCCGCAAGCTCGGTCTGACGGGCGCGCTGGGCACGGTCGCCGAGCACGTCGACGGCGTCTACACCGGTCGGCTGGTCGGTGACATGCTCCACGGCCCGGCGAAGGGCGAGGCGATCAAGGCGCTCGCCGACCGCGAGGGACTCGACCTCGCCCGCTGCTCGGCGTACTCCGACTCCTACAACGACCTGACGATGCTCTCGCTCGTGGGCGACCCGTGCGCGATCAACCCCGACGCGCGGCTGCGGGCGTACGCGCGGCAGCAGGGCTGGCGGGTCCGCGACTACCGCACGGGGCGCAAGGCTGCGCGGGCCGGGCTGATGGCCGCCGCGGTCGCCGGCGCCGCGACCGGAGCCGTCGCCGCGGGTGCCGCCGTACGCCGGCGCCGGTAGCCACCCACCTCGCCGGCCGCTCGGGGGCCCATCGTTTTCGTCACACCGGGTTACACCTGTGACCTGACGCACTTACCATGAACGAGCGCCATGCCCCCTGGCGCTCGGGAGGAACTACCGCCATGACGTGGTCCCACCACGACACGGCACGCGGATTCGACGACCTGCGCGCCGCGGTGCTCGGCGCGCTCGGGCTCCGGCCACAACCGGCCGGCGTACCCGCGTGGCTCCTGCTCAGCGAGGCCGCGATCACCGGCGGCCACCCGTCCGGCGGTGGCATCGACGACTCCGACCAGGCCGTCTCGTCGGAGGACTCCGAGGCCGACCGCACCCGCCTCATCGCGCTGGTCGAGCTGGCCCGCGGTGGCGACAGCGAGGCCTTCGGTCAGCTGTACGACCACTACCAGGGCTCGGTCTACCGGTTCGTCTACTACCGGACCCGCTCGCAGACGCTGGCGGAGGACCTCACGTCCGAGACGTTCCTGCGCGCGCTGCGGAACATGAGCGGCTTCCGCTGGCAGGGCAAGGACTTCGGCGCCTGGCTGATGACCATCGCCCGCAACCTGTGCACCGACCACTTCAAGGCGGGCCGCACCCGCCTCGAGCAGACGACCGAGGACATGGGCGTCCACGACGACGCCACCGAGGGTCCGGAGCAGGAGGTCCTCGCCGGCCACACCAACGAGGTGTTGCTCGACGGGCTGACGAAGCTCTCGGACGAGCAGCGCGACTGCCTGGTGATGCGGTTCCTCCAGGGTCTGAGC
>JAICSK010000057.1 GCA_025936915.1 Nocardioides sp. | reverse complement strand
GTTGAAGAGGTCGGCCTGCAGGTAGATCTGGCCGTCGGTGATGGAGATGACGTTGGTCGGGATGTACGCCGAGACGTCACCGGCCTTGGTCTCGATGATCGGCAGGCCGGTCATCGACCCGTGGCCGAGCTCGTCGGACAGCTTCGCGCAACGCTCGAGCAGCCGGCTGTGCAGGTAGAACACGTCGCCCGGGTAGGCCTCACGACCCGGCGGGCGGCGCAGCAGCAGCGACACCGCGCGGTAGGCCTCGGCCTGCTTGGTGAGGTCGTCGAACACGATCAGCACGTGCTTGCCGGCGTACATCCAGTGCTGGCCGATGGCCGAGCCGGTGTACGGCGCGAGGTACTTGAAGCCCGCACTGTCGGACGCCGGAGACGCCACGATCGTGGTGTACTCCAGCGCCCCTGCCTCTTCCAGGGCGCCCCGCACGGCGGCGATCGTCGAGCCCTTCTGACCGATCGCGACGTAGATGCAGCGCACCTGCTGCTGCGGGTCACCGGTGTCCCAGTACTGCTTCTGGTTGATGATCGTGTCGATCGCGATGGTCGTCTTGCCGGTCGAGCGATCGCCGATGATGAGCTGTCGCTGGCCGCGGCCGATCGGCGTCATCGAGTCGATCGCCTTGATGCCCGTGGCGAGCGGCTCGCTCACCGACTGGCGCTGCATCACACCAGGAGCCTGGATCTCGAGGGCGCGGCGCTCGTCGGACTCGATGTCGCCGAGCCCGTCGATCGGCGTACCGAGGGGGTCGATGACCCGACCCATGAAGCCGTCGCCGACCGGAACCGACAGGATCTCGCCGGTCCGTCGGACGGTCTGGCCCTCCTCGATCTTGTCGAAGTCACCGAGGACGACGACTCCGATCTCGCGGGTGTCGAGGTTCAGCGCGATGCCGAGCGTGCCGTCCTCGAACTCGAGCAGCTCGTTGGCCATCGCCGACGGGAGGCCCGAGACGCGGGCGATGCCGTCGGCGCACTGCGCGACGGCGCCGATCTCCTCCTTGCTCGCCGCCTCGGGCTTGAAGTCCTCGACGTACTTCGCCAGTGCGTCGCGGATCTCGTCCGGACGGATCGTGAGCTCCGTCATCTCTTCCCTACTCTCTGTGTCTTCTCGAAAGTCGTGTCTGCCTCGGTCACCCGACGAGACGCCGTCGGGCGTCGTCGAGCCGGCCGGAGATGGTGCCGTCGATGACCTCGTCACCGATCTCGACGCGGACGCCGCCGAGGACGTCCGGATCGATGACGACGTTGAGGTGGACGGTCGTGTCGTACTGGCGGCCGAGGACCTCGGCGAGCCGTTCGCGGTCGTCCTTGCTCATCGGACGAGCCACTCGCACGGTGGCGACCGCCTCGCCCTTCGTCTGCGCGGCGACCTCGCGGTAGGCCGCAAGAGCGTTGGTCACGGTCCGGTAGGTGCCGGCCAGCGACTGCTCGGCCAGCGTGATCGTCGCGGGGAGCGCCTTGCCGTCGAGCAGCGAGGCGACCAGCGCCGCCTTGTCGTCGACCGATCGCCCGGGGTCGGACAGCGCCGAGCGCAGGTCGGGGTTGGCGTCGATGATGCCGGAGAGCTCGAACAGCTCGTCGGTCACCCGGCCCGCCTTCGCGCCCGCTGACCGCACCACGGCGATCTCGCTCAGCCGCTCCAGTGCGTCCGCCAGGTCGCGCGACAGCGTCCACCGGCGTCCGACCGCCTCGTTCAGCAGGTCGAGGGTGGTGTCGGTGACGCGGCCCGTGAACACCTGCTGGACCATGCCCTGCTTGGCCGCGACCGGCAGCGAGCCGTCCGTCGAGAACCGCCGCAGGGCGGCTTCGTTCCGGATCAGCTGACTGACCGTGAACAGCTCGGCACCGAGTGCGGCCGCGGACTTGCTCGTCCCGATCGCGCCGTCGAGCCGCTCGGTGAGCACGGCCAGTGCCTCGGCGGAGGCTCCCCGCAGGTCCATCAGCCGGCCTCCTCCAGGTCGGCGAGGAAGCGCTCGACCACGCGGCCCTGGCGCGCGTCGTCATCCATGGACTCACCGACGATGCGGCCGGCGAGCGTGGTGGCCAGGCTGCCGATGTCGCGCCGCAGGGAGGCGAACGCAGCCTTGCGATCGGCCTCGATCTGCGTGTGGGCGTGCTCGATGATCCGGTCGGCCTCGGTCTGAGCCTTCTCGCGCGCCTCCTGCACGATCTGCGCACCGTGCTCACGAGCCTCCTCGCGGATGCGGGCCGCCTCGTGCTTGGCGTTGTTGAGCTGCTCCTTGTAGTCCGACTCGGCCTTCCGAGCATCCGCCTCTGCCTCTTCGAGGTCGGCGAACTGCTTGCGGATCGCCTCCTGTCGAGACGCCATCGCCGCGTTGATCGGCGGGATGACGAATCTCGCCAGGACCCAGATGATGATCCCGAAGGCGATGACCTCGGCGATGAACGTTGCGTTGGGCACGAGGAAGTTGCTCGCCAGAGGCACCACTGCGTGGCCGCCCGGGGTGCTGGCAAGAATGTCCATCAGGTAGTCCTGTCTTCCACTGGGGGTCGTTCCCCGTCAGTCCTCGGCGAGTCGCTTACTTGCCGAGGACGAAGACGAACAGCGCCATGAACGCCAGGTTGATGAAGAACATCGCCTCCACCAGACCGACGGTGAGGAAGAAGATCGTCTGCAGGCGGCCCTGGGCCTCGGGCTGGCGCGCCACGCCCTGGATGTATGACGACCCGGCCAGACCATCACCGATGCCGGCGCCGATGGCGCCACCAGCGAGGGCGAGGCCGCCGCCGACGAACGCACCAGCGGTCTTGACGGCCGATTCCATGGTGGTTGCTGCCACTGTTTCTCCTTGGTTCCGCGCCGGGTGGCGGCGCAATGGGTGTAACTCTTGGTGGGTCGAGCGGGTCGCTCAGGCCGCGAGTTCTGGGGATGCCTTCGGTTGGTCGGCTTGCGACTCGTCGTCCGCGTGGTCGTCGTGCTCGTGCTCGGCGCCGGCCATGCCGAAGTAGAGGACCGTCAGCAGGGCGAAGATGAAGGCCTGGAGACCACCGAGGAAGACGGTGTCGAAGAGCTTCCAGACGACCGTGAGGATCACCGCGAAGATGCCGCCGAGTGGGATGTGCACAGGCGCGATCGAGACCAGCGCCCCGATCAGCGCGATCATGATGCCCCCGGCGAAGATGTTGCCGAAGAGTCGCAGGGCCAGCGTGACCGGCTTGAGCAGGTCCTGGAGGACCTCCAGCGGCAGCAGCCACCAGTAGGGCTCCATGTAGTGCTTGAAGTAGGCCTTGGGGCCCTTCTTCCGGATGCCGTAGACCCAGACGGAGACCATCGCGATGATGCCCATCGCGTAGGTGAGGTTGGTGTCGGCGGTCGGCGACGGCAGCAGGTGGATGTGCTTGTTGGGCTCGGTCGGGATGACCTCGAGCCAGTTCGCGACCAGGATGAAGAAGAACAGGGCGACGGCGAGCGGTACGACGTAGGGGTGGACGCGGCCGAGGTTGTCCTCCACCTGCGTCTCCACCTCCTTCACGACCGTCTCCCAGACCAGCTGGAGCTTGGTCGGCACGTGGTCGTCGGTCCTCTTGGTCAGCTGGGTGCGGGCCCAGAAGCCGAGCAGGATGACGATCAGCCCGGCCACCACGGTCACCCAGATGGTGTCGAGGTTCCAGGTCATGCCCAGGAAGTGGCCCGTGGGGTGCTCGCCGGGGTGGATGTCCACCGTGCCGGGGAGGATCGCGGGAATGGCGGCGCTCACTGCTGCTTCAACTCCTTCAACAGGGGCAAGCCCGTCATCACGAGCGCGATCAGTCGGAACACGGCGAGCCCCAGCAGGAGGCCGATGCCGTCGGGCCAGAACCACACCGCGATCCCGACCGCGACCACCGACAGCACCAGGAGGCGCACGAACGTCGACATCGCGAGCTTGTTGCGCGTGGGCTGCTCGCCGGAGGTGATCAGGCGGAGCAGCCAGAACTCGGTGACCAGGTGGTTGAGCAGCCCGAGACCCACGCCCCCGGCGATGCACCCGGAGAGCACCCACTCGCCGAGCTGGCCGAACACCCAGTACGCGGCCCCTGCGAGCACGATGGCCACCACGATCGTCTTGCGCTGGTCGCGCAGGACGCGGCCGAACGTCGCCGCGCCGAGGTCGGGCGGCAATTCGGTGTCGCGGCCGGTCTCGGGCTCAGCCATGAAGGCCGTCCCCGGGGCGGTCACGACGCACGCTCGCGCTCATCGCAGGGCGCTCCGGACGCGGGCCCAGAAGGCGATGCCACCGGCGATGATGCCCAAGGCGATGCCGACCAAGGTGAAGGCCGGCTCCGTGCCCGCCGCGTGGTCGACGAGCAGGCCGACGACCAGGCCCAGGACGACCGCGCCGGCCAGCATCCCGCCGAGGCCCACGAGGTCGCGACCCCGAAGGGTCGGGTCCGGGTGTCCATCGGCCATGCACTCAGGTCGCTCTCAGGGGTGGGTACGTCGAGATGATCACGGGCGCCGACGCACGCTCCACGGGGCACCGGCGACGCTCGGAAACTATCACAGCGCCGCCCTGCGCCGATCGGGCCGGGGACCGTGCGCACCCCTGCGCGCACCAGGTCTGCGGAGCGGGTCACGAGGCGGTCGGTCGTCATGGTCTGGCGGCCTGATCTGGTCGGCAACGGGGTGCTTGTGAAAAGTAGCACAAGCGCCCCTCGGGCCGCCAGTCGAGAGGGCTCAGCGCGCCTCGGACGCCGTTCGGCCGGGCCTGCGCAGCATCGGGAGCAGGAACGTGAGCGCCACGGTCACCAGGACGGCGGCCGCGATCCCGGACCACATCAGGGGGCCGGTGTAGAGGCTGATCACCACCGTGCTCCCGGCGACCAGCGCCGCCCACATCCACATGATCAGCACCGCCCGGCGCTGGGAGTGGCCGATCTCGAGCAGCCGGTGGTGCAGGTGCTGCTTGTCGGGGGCGAACGGCGAGCGTCCGGCGCGGGTGCGACGGATCACCGCGAGCACCAGGTCGGCGATCGGGACGACCAGCAGCGTGACCGGCAGGGCGAGGGGCAGGAACGTCGGGGCGAGGCTGGCCGGCGACCCCATCGCGCCCTTGCTCAGCTCGGGCCCGGAGAACTGCCCGGTCAGGGTGATCGCGCTCGCCGAGAGGACCAGTCCGATCAGCATCGAGCCGCTGTCGCCCATGAACAGCCGGGCCGGGTTGACGTTGTGCGGCAGGAAGCCGACGCAGGCCCCGCCCAGCATGGCGCTCAGCAGGGCGCCGGTCGAGGCCAGCGGGGCGTTGTTGAGGCTGGTCAGCTGGTAGCAGAAGAAGAAGAACGCGATCGCGCCGATGCCGACGACGCCGGTGGCGAGGCCGTCGAGCCCGTCGACGAAGTTCACGGCGTTGATCGTCGCCACGATCACGAACGCCGTGAGCAACGCTCCCTGCGCCGGGTCGAGGGCGAACTGGCCGCCGTGGCGCTCGGGGAAGTAGACGTACTGCACGCCGTTCAGGACCAGGAAGCCCGCAGCCAGCACCTGGCCGCCGAGCTTGGTCAGCGCGTCGAGCTCGAACAGGTCGTCGAGGGTGCCGACGGCGCAGATCATCGCCCCGGCGATGACCACGGTGCGGGCGTCGTGGAAGACGAACGGTTGGCTGCGCGAGAGGAAGGGCAGCTGCTGCGCCACGACGTACGCCGCGACCAGGCCGCCGAGCATCGCCAGCCCGCCGAGGTAGGGGATCGGCTCGGCGTGCACGTCGCGGTCGCGCACCTGCGCCACGGCACCGGTGCGCAGTGCGATCTCGCGGGCGATGACCGTGAGCAGGTACGTCGCGGCGGCGGCGACGAGGAAGACGAGGAGGTACTCACGCACGCAGCGTCACACCCACCACGTTCTCCTCACTCCTCGTCCGCGTCGACCGACAGCCCCAGCGGCATCAGCACGGCGTCCAGGTCGGCGACCGACAGAGCCCCGAGCCGGAGCAGCCGGGGGCGTTCGCCGCGCACGTCAAGGATGGTCGATGCCTCGCCCTTGGGCGAGGGGCCCCCGTCGAGCACCACCTCGACACTCTCGCCGAGCATCCCGTCGGCAGCCGCCGCCTCGGTGGCCGCGGGGAGCCCGCTCAGATTGGCCGAGCTGACCGCGAGCGGACCGGTGCGCTCGAGGAGGGCGAGCGCGATCTCGTGGTCGGGCATCCGCACCGCGACCGTGCCGCGCGTCTCCCCCAGGTCCCAGGTCAGCGACGGCTGCTGCTCGCAGACCAGCGTGAGGGGACCTGGCCAGAACGCCTCGGTGAGCGCCTCGACGTACGACGGGACGCCGGTGGCGAGCGCCGGCAGCGTGGTCGCGGCGCTGATCAGCACGGGCGGCGGCATCTCGCGGCCACGCCCCTTGGCGTCGAGCAGGGCCTGCACCGCGGCGTGGTCGAAGGCGTCGGCACCGATGCCGTAGACCGTGTCGGTCGGGAGCACGACGAGACCGCCGCGCTGGACGGCCTGGGCGGCGGCCTCGATCGCGGTCTCCCGCTCGTCGGCCGACGAGGTGGGGTACGTCGTGCTCATCGGACCTCGATATCGCCTCTGCGTGGACGTGGGTGGGGCTTATCGTGCCAGCCGCGCGGTGACGAACCGCGCACGGCCGGTCAGGTCCTCGTGGTCGCGCACCTGTTCCCAGCGGCCGGTCGCGGCGAAGACGGCCGGTGCCGACTCGCCCTGGACGTCGGCGTGCTCCACGCCGACCCACCCGCCCGGGCGCAGCAGCATCGCCGCCCGGCGCTCGACGACGCGGATCATGTCGAGGCCGTCACCGCTCGCGTAGAGGGCGAGCTCGGGGTCGTGGTCGCGCACCTCCACCGCCACCGACTCCCACGCCGCGTGCGGGATGTACGGCGGGTTGCTGACCACCACGTCGACGGCGCCGGCGAGGTCGTCGAACGCCTCCGCCAGGTCGCCGTGGCGCAGCTCCACGCCGGTGTCGGCCAGGTTGCGGGCCGCCCACGAGTGGGCGTCCGCGTCGAGCTCGACGGCGTACACCCGGGCACTCCGCACCTCGTACGCCACCGACTTGGCGAGCGCGCCCGACCCGGTGCCGAGGTCGACCACGACCGGCTCGTCCAGCTCGGCCGAACGGTCGACCGCCCAGCCCGCGAGCAGCTCGGTCTCGGGCCGGGGCACGAAGACCCCCGGCCCGACCCGGAGGTCGACGTGGCGGAAGTGGGCGACGCCGGTCAGGTGCTGGAGCGGCACGCGCGCCGTCCGCCGGCCGACCAGGTCGTCGAACTGCTGGGCCTGCTCGGCGGTGACGTCGTCGATCAGCGGGAGCCGGGAGCGAGGCACGCCCAGCACAAACGCCAGCAGCTCACTGGCGTCGTTCGCCGCGCTCTCGACGCCGGCGCCGAGCAACCGGTCGGTGGCGATCGCGAGCAGGACGGCGCGCCCCTCCGGCTCCGACATCGTCACCGGTCCACCCTGGCCAGGCGTGCCTCGAGATCTGCCTCGAGGCACGCGTCGACGACCGGCTGCAGCGCGCCGTCGAGGACCTGGTCGAGGTTGTAGGCCTTGTAGCCGGTGCGGTGGTCGGAGATCCGGTTCTCCGCGAAGTTGTAGGTCCGGATGCGCTCGGAGCGGTCGACGGTGCGCACCTGGTGGCGCCGCGCCTCCCCCGCCGCCGCGTCCGCCTCCTCCTGCGCGGCTGCGAGCAGCCGGGCGCGGAGGATGCGCAGGGCCTGCTCCTTGTTCTGCAGCTGGCTCTTCTCGTTCTGGCAGCTGACCACGATCCCGGTCGGGAGGTGGGTGATCCGCACCGCCGAGTCGGTCGTGTTGACGCTCTGCCCGCCCGGGCCGCTGCTGCGGAACACGTCGATGCGCAGGTCGTTCTCGTCGATCTGGACGTCGATCGCCTCGGCCTCGGGCAGCACGAGAACACCCGCAGCGCTGGTGTGCACCCGTCCCTGCGACTCCGTCACCGGGACGCGTTGCACCCGGTGGACGCCACCCTCGAACTTGAGCAGGCCGTACGGCGCCTGCCCGGGCTCGGTGGTGCCCCGAGCCTTGACCGCGACCGTGACCGACTTGTACCCACCGAGATCGGACTCGGCCGCGTCGAGGACCTCGGTCGACCAGCCACGTTGCTCGGCGTACCGGGTGTACATGCGCAGCAGGTCGCCGGCGAACAGCGCGGACTCCTCGCCGCCTTCCCCCGACTTGATCTCCAGGATCGCGTCCTTGTCGTCGGTCGGGTCGCGCGGCGCCAGCAGGCGACGCAACCGCTCCTCGGCGGACTCCCGGGTGGCGGTCAGCGTCGTCACCTCGTCGGCGAAGGCGGGGTCCTCCGCCGAGAGCTCGCGCGCGGCGGCGATGTCGTCGCCGGTCTGCTGCCACTCCCGCCAGGCGGTGATGATGGCGGTCAGCTCGGCGTACCGCTGGTTGAGGGTCTTCGCGGTGCGGGCGTCGGCGTGCGTCTCGGGTAGGGCGAGTCGTCGTTCGATCTCGGCGTGCTCACCGAGCAGGCCCTCGACGGCCTCGAACATGGCTCCTCCGCTCCTACCGTGGCGTCGTACCGAGAGACGGAACGGCGCCGCTCCCGGGCGGGAGCGGCGCCGTCGACGGAGCTACTTGGAGGCCTCGGCCTCGGCCTTGTCCTGGTTCTTCTCCTGCGACTTGTTCTGGGCCTTGGCGTAGCGCGCCTCGAACCGGGCCACGCGGCCGCCGGTGTCGAGGATCTTCTGCTTGCCGGTGTAGAACGGGTGGCAGTTGGAGCACACCTCGGTGTGGATGACACCGTTGGCCGCCGTACTACGCGTGGTGAACGTGTTCCCGCACGTGCACGTCACCTCGGTCAGGCGGTACTCCGGGTGGATGTCCTTCTTCATGGGTTTCCTTTCACAGCGCCGGGTCCCCTGGCGTCGCTCGGTCGCGTACGCCGGATCGGGGTGAACCGGAACCAAGGGGCGATTGTGCCACCCCCTGCAACACCTCAGGTAATCGAGATATGCCCTAGTCGTCGGCGATGGCGCCCGGCGTGGTCTTCTGCACCTGCATCAGGAACTCGGCGTTGTTCTGGCTCTTCTTCAGCCGCTCGATCAGCAGCTCGAGGGCCTGCTGGCTCTCGAGACCCGACAGCACCCGGCGGAGCTTCCAGACGATCTGCAGCTCGTCCTTGTTCATCAGCAGCTCTTCGCGCCGCGTGCCGCTCTGCACCGCGTCGATGGCCGGGAACAGCCGCTTGTCGGCGAAGTCGCGACGCAGCCGGATCTCCATGTTGCCGGTGCCCTTGAACTCCTCGAAGATCACCTCGTCCATCTTCGAGCCGCTCTCGATCAGGGCGGTGGCGAGGATGGTCAGCGACCCGCCGTTCTCGATGTTGCGGGCGGCACCGAAGAACTTCTTCGGCGGGTACAGCGCCGCCGAGTCGACGCCACCGGACAGGATCCGGCCGGAGGCCGGGGCGGCGAGGTTGTACGCGCGGCCCAAGCGGGTGATCCCGTCGAGCAGCACGACCACGTCGTGGCCGAGCTCCACCAGCCGCTTGGCCCGCTCGATCGCGAGCTCGGCGACCATGGTGTGGTCGGACGCCGGGCGGTCGAACGTCGAGGAGATGACCTCGCCCTTCGTCGACCGCTCGAAGTCGGTGACCTCCTCGGGCCGCTCGTCGACGAGGACGACCATCAGGTGACACTCGGGGTTGTTGATCGTGATCGACTTCGCGATCGACTGCATGATCATGGTCTTGCCGGCCTTGGCTGGAGAGACGATCAGGCCACGCTGGCCCTTGCCGATGGGCGAGGCGATGTCGATCACCCGGCCGATCAGGTTGGTCGGCTCGGTCTCGAGGCGCAGCCGCTCGCTCGGGTAGAGCGGCGTCAGCTTGGCGAACTCGACGCGCTTCTTGGCCGCCTCCGGGTCGGCGCCGTTCACCGAGTCGATCCGCACCATCGGGTTGAACTTCTCCTTGCGCTCGCCCTCGCGGGGCTGGCGCACCTGGCCGACGATCGCGTCGCCGCGGCGCAGGCCGTACTTGCGGACCATCGACAGCGAGACGTAGACGTCGTCGGTGCCGGGCAGGTATCCGCTGGTACGGACGAACGCGTAGTTGTCGAGGACGTCGAGGATGCCGGCCGCCGGCGTCAGCACGTCGTCGTCGAGGATCGTGGTGTCGGGCTCGTTGCGCTGGCTGCCGCTCTGCTGGCGTTGACCGCGGTCGCGGCCGCGTCGCCGGCGGCTGCGCCGGCTGCCACCCTGGTCGTCGTTCGGCTGGTCCTTCTGTCCCTGCTGGTCCTTCTGGCCCTGCGGACGATCCTGCTGGCCTCCCTGCCGGTCCTGCCGGTCCTGCCGGTCCTGCCGGTCCTTGCCCTGCTGGCCCTGCTGGCCCTGCTGGCGAGCCTGGGTCTGCTCCTGCCGGTCGCGCGAACGGTCCGCGTCGTCCTGGGGTGCCTCGCCGGGCGCATCGCTGGTCGACTCGCTGGTCGACTCGCTGGTCGACTCGCTGGTCGCGGTGGAGCGGGAGGACCGGTCCGACTGCCCCGAGCGGCCGTTGCCGCCCGCCTGGGCGGCCCTGATGGCCTCGACCAGCTGAGCCTTCTTCATCGAGCCGGCGCCCCTGATGCCGAGGCCTCCGGCCATCGACTTCAGGTCCGCCAGCAGCATGGAGTTGAGTCCACCCGACTTCCTCTTGGGGGGTGCGGCATCGGCAGAGCTGCCGGACGCATCCGTCGAGGTGGATTCGATGGTTTCCGTCACGTGAGGTCCTTCCCACGTTTCCGTGCCGTCCGACTGACTGCCGACGGCCGCTGGGTCAACTGCTTCCCGGCCACGGGGCACGACGGTCGCGCGTTCGTGTGCGCAACGCTGCGCCGCGGAGAGGAAGGGGTGCGTGGGGTGTGGGGCAGATCCTGGAAGGGGCTGCATCGCCGCCCTGACGCACCGCCACGATAGCACCCGGGTATCACGTGCACGGCATTGCCGATGATCACGCGAGCCGGAGCATCGGAGGCGGAACGCCGCCCGCTGATGTGCCGCCCGGTCAGCCGCCCGACACCACCCGGGCACCGGTGTCGGCGACCTCCAGCGGCCAGCAGGCCCATCCGGCCGGCGTGAACCCGGGCACCCGCGCGACACCGGCGCCGTCGGTGAGGACCAGCACCGTCGGGCCGGCCCCGGACACGACGGCCGCGTGGCCCGCCGCTCGGAGCGCGTCCACGAGCTCGAGCGACTCCGGCATGGCCGGACGCCGGTACTCCTGGTGCAACCAGTCACGCGTGGCTGCCGGCAGCTTGCCGGTCCACCCCGTGGCGAGCGTCGCCACCAGGAGGGCGGCGCGCCCCGCGTCGGCGGCCGCCTCGGCGTGGGGCACGGTCGCGGGAAGGAGGTTGCGAGCCAACTCGGTCGACAGTGGCACCGGCGGGACGAAGGCCACCGTGCGGATCCCCGGCCCGACCTGCGCCGGCGCCGCATGACACACGGCGTCCTCCCGCCACGCCACCGTCAGGCCGCCGAAGCAGGCGGCGGCGACGTTGTCGGGGTGGCCTTCCAGATCGGCGGCGAGCTGGAAGGCCGCGTGGTCGGGGAGGCGGCTCCGGCCACCCTCGACCAGAGCGCGGGCGAGGTGGACGCCCCCGACGATGGCAGCGGCGGACGAGCCCAGTCCGCGACCATGAGGGATCGCGTTGGTGCATCGGACCTCGAGACCCGGTGGCTCGACACCCAGGGCATCGAAGGCCGCTCGCATCGACCGGACGACGAGGTTGTGCTCGTCGCGCGGGACCTCGTCGGCCGCTTCACCCTGGACCTCCACGCGGAGTCCACCGGAGACGACGGAGCCACCAACGGTGTCGTGCAGGTCGAGCGCCAGGCCGAGGGCGTCGAACCCGGGCCCGAGGTTCGCACTGGTCGCGGGGACCTGTACGACCACCGGTCCGGGGACGAACGTCATGACCACCTCACCGCAGTCCGGACGCGGCGGCCGCCTGGTCGAGGTCGGGGTCGATCACGGCGTCGACCAGGTCACCGGCGGACTCGAGCGCGGTGGCGGTGTCCTTGAGCCCGTGACCCGTCACCGTGATGACGACGGTCAGGCCGGCGTAGGACTCCCCGGCGTCGAGATCGGCGAGCAGGCCCGCGACACCGGCCGCCGACGCCGGCTCGACGAACACACCCTCGCGCCGGGCGAGCTCAGCCTGGGCCGCCAGGATCTGTGCGTCGCTGAGTGCCCGGAAGCGTCCGTCGGACTCGCGCGCGGCCGCCTCGGCCTGTTTCCACGAGGCGGGGTTGCCCACGCGGATCGCGGTGGCCTTGGTCTCGGGATCGGGGAACGGCTCGCCCGTCACCAGCGGCGCGGCACCTTCGGCCTGGAAGCCGCGCATCCGCGGCTTGCGGCTGGACCGCCCGAGGGCGGCGTACTGCTCGTAGCCCAGCCAGTACGCCGTGATGTTGCCGGCATTGCCGACCGGCAGCAGGTGGACGTCGGGGGCGTCCCCGAGGAAGTCGACGATCTCGAAGGCGGCCGTCTTCTGACCCTGGAGCCGCACCGGGTTGACCGAGTTCACCAGCGCGACCGGGTAGCTCCACGACAGCTGGCGGGCGAGCTCGAGGCAGTGGTCGAAGTTGCCGCGCACCATCACGATCAGTGCACCGTGCACGATCGCCTGCGCCATCTTCCCCGCGGCGATCTTGCCTTCCGGCATCAGCACGATCGACGTCAGGCCGGCCCGGGCGGCGTAGGCCGCCATCGACGCCGACGTGTTGCCGGTGGAGGCGCACACCACCGCCTGGGCGCCCTCGTGCCGGGCGACCGAGATGGCGGCG
This sequence comes from Nocardioides sp., assembly GCA_025936915.1. Classification (GTDB taxonomy): domain Bacteria; phylum Actinomycetota; class Actinomycetes; order Propionibacteriales; family Nocardioidaceae; genus Nocardioides. Next base: position 6,321 of record JAICSK010000057.1, on the reverse strand, counting down.
GTCATCCCGCGGTCCTTGAAGGAGCCGGTCGGGTTGTCGCCCTCGACTTTCAGCCAGACGGCTCCGTCTGCCCGCTCCGAGAGCCAGTCGGACTGCACCAGCGGCGTGCCTCCCTCGCGCAGGGTGACCGGCTCGAGGTCGGGGGGAAGGAGGTCGAGGTAGTCGCGGTACTCATCGATCACGCCGCGCCAGCCCCGACGCCGGTCGGGCCCGTCGGGAGTCACTCGGCCATCCCCTCGACTCGCATCACCGAGCTGACCTCGCGTACGCACGGAAGCCCGCGGAGCCGCTCGACGGTGCGCACCAGCTGGGCGTCGGTGGCGTCGTGGGTGACCATCACCAGCTGGGCGTCCGCGCCCCGCCCCTCCTGTCGCAGGGTCTGGATCGAGACGTCCTCCTCGGCGAACGCGCCCGCGATCTCCGCGAGCACGCCCGCGCGGTCGTCGACGTCGACGGCGATGTGGTAGCGGGTGCGCGTCTCGCCCATCGGCAGCACGACCCGGTCGGCGTACGCCGACTCCCCGGCGCCGCGGGTCTCGCTCAGCCGGTTGCGGGCGACGGTGACCAGGTCACCGAGCACGGCGCCCGCGGTCGGCGAGCCACCCGCGCCGGGACCGTAGAACATCAGCTGCCCGGCGGCATCGGACTCGACGAAGACGGCGTTGAAGGCCTCGCGGACACTCGCGAGCGGATGGGACCTCGGGATCATCGCCGGGTGCACGCGCACGGAGACGCCGTCGCCGGAGAGCTCCGCGATCGCGAGCAGCTTCACCACGCTCCCCATCTGCGCCGCCGACGCGATGTCGGCCGCAGTGACGTCGGTGATGCCCTCGCGATGGACGTCGGCGGCAGTGACCCGGGAGTGGAACGCCAGGCTGGCGAGGATCGCGGCCTTCGCTGCGGCGTCGAAGCCCTCGACGTCGGCGGTCGGGTCGGCCTCGGCGTACCCGAGGTCCTGGGCCTCCTCGAGGGCCTCCTCGAAGCCCGCGCCGGTGGTGTCCATCTTGTCGAGGATGAAGTTGGTGGTGCCGTTGACGATGCCGAGCACGCGCGTGACCCGGTCGCCGGCGAGCGACTCGCGCAGCGGTCGCAGGATCGGGATCGCCCCTGCCACTGCCGCCTCGTAGTAGAGGTCCCGGCCGGCCTTCTCGGCGGCCTCGAACAGCGTGGGCCCGTCCTCCGCGAGCAGCGCCTTGTTGGCGGTCACCACGCTCGCGCCGTTCTCCAGCGCGGACAGGATCAGCGAGCGCGCCGGCTCGATGCCGCCGATCACCTCGACGACGATGTCGACGTCATCGCGCGCGACGAGTCCCTCCGCGTCCGTGGTGAGCAACCCGTCGGGTACGTCGACCTCGCGTGGCGCGTCGATGCGGCGCACGGCGACCCCGGCGAGGCGCACCGGGGCACCGACCCGGGCCTCCAGGTCGCCTGCCTGCTCGGTCAGCAGCCGCACCACCTGCGACCCGACCACGCCGCAGCCGAGCAGCGCGACGTTCAGCGGTTTCACTCGTGGGCTCCTAGGTCGGTGGCCAGCAGGTCGTCCACAGTCTCGCGGCGGATGAGCGTCGTCGCCACGCCGTCCCGCACCGCGACCACCGGTGGCCGGAGCGCATGGTTGTAGTTGGAGGCCATCGAGCGGCAGTACGCACCGGTTGCCGGGACGGCGAGCAGGTCGCCCGGACGGACGTCGCCGGGAAGGAACTCGTCCTTGACCACGATGTCGCCGGCCTCGCAGTGCTTGCCGACCACCCGGGCCAGCGTGGGGGGTGCCTCGGAGTTCCGCGAGGCGATGGTGCAGGAGTAGTCGGCGTCGTACAGGGCGGTGCGGATGTTGTCGCTCATCCCGCCGTCGACGCTGACGTAGGTGCGGGCCGCGCCGCCGTCGAGCTCGACACGCTTCACGGTGCCGACCGTGTAGACCGTGCACATCGCCGGCCCGACGATCGCGCGGCCCGGCTCGATGGACAAGCGGGGTTGGCCGATGCCGAGGGCACGGCACTCGTGTTCGACGATCTTGGTGATCTCGATCGCGAGCTGGGCGGGGTCGGACGGGTCGTCCTGGGTCGTGTAGGCGATGCCGAAGCCGCCGCCGAGGTCGAGCTCGGGCATGGTCACGCCGACCTCCTCCCCCACCTGGGCATGCAGTGCGAGCACCCGGCGGGCCGCCACCTCGAAGCCCGAGGTGTCGAAGATCTGGCTGCCGATGTGGGAGTGCAGACCGAGCAGCTCCAGCCCCGGGACCGCGACCACTCGTCGTACGGCCTCGAGGGCGTCGCCGGCGGTGATCGAGAAGCCGAACTTCTGGTCCTCGTGGGCGGTCGCGATGTACTCGTGGGTGTGCGCCTCGACGCCGGCGGTGACCCGCACCATCACCCGCGCCGGCCGGCCGAGCGACGCGGTGACCCGCTCGAGCCGCGCGATCTCGTCGAAGGAGTCCACCACGATCCGGCCGACGCCCTCGGCCACCGCCCGCATCAGCTCGACCTCGGTCTTGGTGTTGCCGTGGTAGCCGATCCGGGCCGGGTCGAAGCCCGCGCGCAGGGCGACCGTCAGCTCGCCGTCGGAGCAGACGTCGAGCGAGAGTCCTTCCTCGGCGATCCAGCGCGCGACCGTCGTACACAGGAAGGCCTTGCCGGCGTAGTAGACGTCGTAGCCGGCGAAGGCGTCACGGAAGGCCCGCGCACGGGCGCGAAGGTCGGCCTCGTCGAGGACGTACGCCGGGGTGTTGACGTTGGCGACCAGGTCGGGGAGCGAGACCCCACCGACGACGAGGTTGCCGTCCACCTTGTGCGTCGTCGAGGACCAGAGCGAGGCGACCAGGGGGTTGGCGTCGGCCGGGGGCCGGAGCCAGCCCGGTCCGCGCAGGGCGCCCTCGACGTGCGCCCAGCCGGCCTCGTGGGTCGGGCTCACATCCGGTCCGGGGCGGAGACGCCGAGGAGGGCGAGACCGTTGCCGAAGACGATGCGGGTCGCCTCGACCAGGCGCAGCCGTGCGCAGTGGAGGTCGGTCGGCTCCTCGTCGCCCATCGGCAGGACGCGGCACTGCTCGTAGAACCGGTGGTAGGTGGTGGCGGTGGCCTCCAGATAGCGCGCGACCCGGTGGGGCTCGCGCAGGTCGGCGGCCGCGGCCACCACCTTCGGAAACTCGGCGAGCGCGCGCAGCAGGTCGCCCTCGGCCTCGTGCGTGAGCAGCTCGGGATGCGAGTCCGGCTCGAGGCCGAGGTCCGCAGCGTTGCGCAGGATGCCGGCCTGACGGGCATGGGCGTACCGCACGTAGTGGACCGGGTTCTCGTTCCTGGCGCGGGCCCACAGGTCGACGTCGATGTCGAGGTTGGTCTCGAGGTGGGTGCGCACCAGGGCGTAGCGCGCGGCATCGAGCCCGATCGCCTCGACCAGGTCGAGGAGGGTGACGATGTTGCCGGTGCGCTTGCCCATCCGCACGACCGTGCCATGACTGACCAGGTTGACCATCTGGCCGATGATGATCTCGAGGTTGACACCGGGCTCGTCGCCGAACGCCGCGCAGAGCGCCATCATCCGCCCGACGTAGCCGTGGTGGTCGGCACCGAGCAGGATCAGACAACGCTCGTAGCCACGCTCACGCTTGTCGAGGTAGTACGCCGCGTCACCGGAGATGTAGGCTCCGTGCCCGTCCGACTTGACGATGACCCGGTCCTTGTCGTCGCCGTACTTCTCGGTGGCGAGCCACACCGCCCCGTCCTTCTCGTAGATGTTGCCGAGGGCGCGCAGTCGGGCGATGGCCCGGTCGGTGGCTCCGGACTCGTAGAGGTCGTTCTCGTGGAAGTAGGTCTCGAACGACACCCGGAAGTCCGCGAGGGTCCGCCTGATCTCGGCGAACATGATCGCGACGCCGTGCTCGCGGAAGGCCTCCAGCGCCTCGTCGTCCGGGAGGCTGGGGACTTGGGGATGTGCGGCCACGACCGCCGCAGCGACGTCCGCGACGTACTGGCCGGGATAGCCGTCGTCGGGGATCGGCTGGCGGCGCGCGCTGGCCAGCAGCGAGCGGCTGAAGCGATCGATCTGAGCGCCGTGGTCGTTGAAGTAGTACTCCCGCGACACCTGGTGCCCCGTGGCCTCGAGCAGGCGCGCGAGGGTGTCGCCGACGGCGGCCCACCGGGCGCTCGCCAGCGTGACCGGGCCGGTGGGGTTGGCGGAGACGAACTCGACGTTGACCTTCTGCTTGCCGCCCGCCTCGGAGCCGCCGTACGCCGAGCCCGCGGCGACGATCTCGTCGGCGACGAGCCCCTGGGCTCCGGCGTCCACCGTGATGTTGAGGAACCCCGGTCCGGCCACCTCGACCCCGGCGACCCCGTCGGCGGAGCCGAGCCTCTCCGCGACCAGGCCGGCGAAGTCGCGCGACGGCAGCCCTGCCTGCTTGGCCAGCTGGAGCGCGGCGTTGGTGGCGTAGTCTCCGTGGCCCTTCTGTCTCGGCCGCTCGACCGTGACGCTGACGGGCACACCGGCGGGCAGCGAGATCGCGTCGCGGGCGGGCAGGTCCGCCAGCGACGCGACGATGAGGTCGGAGAGCTGCTCGGGCGTCACCGGCCAAGGGTAGCGACGGGCCGACGACCCCCTCGATCGACTTCCGCCCTCCGGATCGGGCCCGGCCCGCCGTCGTACGCCGCAGTGCCGGGGCACCGATCGCGGCCATCATCCGGAGCGCGACGCGCGGGTTCAGCCCGGCAGCCGCCGGTTTCTCCCGCCGCGCCGTCCGCTTGTAAGGTCGTGCCACCCGGGCCCCCGTAGCTCAGGGGATAGAGCACCGCCCTCCGGAGGCGGGAGCGCAGGTTCGAATCCTGCCGGGGGCGCCCATGTGATGTCCCGGGACACCGTTGACAGGTGTTGCGGGACCTCGTTGCATTTCAGGGCTTCTTGGGTGGTTGTCCCTTGGGTGGACCGGGTGGGCGGCCGAGTGGCTGGTAGTCCTTGCCGGGGTCGATGGTGAGCTCGCGGAGGAGTTCGCCGGTCTCGGCGTCGACGACGCGGGCGTAGCGGTCCGCGACGAGCATCAGGATGCGTTTGCGGGCGTGTTCTCGACCCAGGCCGATGTGGCGTAGCTGGCTGTCGTGGCGCAGCGTGACGACGCCGATGGCGTCGGTCTTGTCGCGGCGGACCCGGTAGTGCACCGGGATCGACGGCTTGGCCGGGGTCGCTTTCGGCCGGGCCTGGCAAGCCTGCTGGGGTGTGGGCCGGTTCACCGCGCGGTGTGGACGGACGGTGTTGTAGTAGCGGCGGAACCAGTCGAGCTGTCGCTGCAGGTCGGCCAGGGTGACCGGCTCGGGTTGGGCGGCCAGCCACTTCTTCTGGGTCTGGTGGAACCGCTCCACCTTCCCGCAGGTCTGTGGGTGGTACGGCCGGGAGTGGTGGAACCGGACGCCGAGCAGGTCCAGCTCGATCTCGAGGGCCACGCGGCCGTTGTCGGTGAGCGTTGAGGCGGGGTATCCGTGCTGGTGACAGGCCTGTCGGAAGGTGTCTCGGACGATCAGGGCGGTGACCCGCGGGTGGACGCTGATGTGCAGGGCGTAACGCGAGTGGTCGTCGAGCCAGGTGATGACCTCCACGTCGACGCCGGCGGTGCCGTCGGGCCGGGTCAGCCGGTAGTGGGTGAAGTCGGACTGCCAGCACTCGTTGGGCTGTGAGGCTTCGAAGCGCAGGTAGGAGGCCTTGGGTCGTTTCGAGGGGTCTGGGGTTACGGTCCCTGCGCGGACCAGGATCCGGTTGATGGTGGCGCGCGACAGCGTGGTCTGGTGATGGTGGGTCAGGTGCCAGTCGATGGTGTCGGCACCGGCATCGAGGCCAGCGTCGGTGAGTTGCTTGCGGATGCCAAGCACCAGGGCGACCACCGCCGGCGGTGTCGCCCTTGGTGTCGTGTGCGGACGTCTCGAACGTGGCTCGAAGGCGGCCGCGCCCTCGTCTCTGTAGCGGGCCAGCAGTTCGTAGACCCAGGAGCGGGACACGCCGTAGTCGGCGACGACCTCCGCGACGGGTCGTTTCTCGACGGTGACAGCGGTGATGACCAGCGGGCTTTCGACACTCCCGACCCTGCTGGGGGTGGCCGGGATGTCCTGGCGCATCAGTCCGGTATGTCCTGAGACACCTGTCCGGGATGTGTTGAGCCAGGACACTTCCGGGGACGCTCTTCCGGCGGGTGGGAGTGAGCGGGCCGCCCATCGCCGAGGACGTAGGCCCACCATCACCTCCCCACCCCTTAGGGTCGCTGCGTGACCGAGTACCAGGTGACCTGGTGGCGTGACCTGCCGTCGCTCGTGGTCGCCCGTGAGGGTGAGCACCTGACCAAGGC